>NZ_JBXTSN010000001.1:0-59093 GCF_057158775.1 Antribacter sp. NEAU-D49
ACTGCCGATGACGTGGCCACCGCCGGCCGCGGCCACCACCGCCGCCGCCGCCGGCGGGCGAGGGGGCAGCGCCCTACAGGGTGCCCCACCCGCGCGCCGCGGCCAGGAGGGTCTCGCGCACCGCCGCCACGGCCGGGGACTCCGCCCCGCGGCGCGTCGCCAGGTACACGGTGTTGAGCGGCGCGGCCTCGGGCTGGTGCAGCAGCTCCACGTCGCCCACGGCGAGCGCCGGCTCCGCGACGTAGCGCGGCAGCGCCGAGGCCCCCGCCCCGGCGACGACGGCGGCGAGCACCGCCCGCAGGTCCGGCACGACGACGGCCACCGGGTTCGCGGGCCGGCGTCCCAGCTCGCTGCGCCAGTACCGCCGCACGATCGGCAGGTCCGGGGCGTACGTGACGAGCGGGAGGTGCGCGAGCGCGCGCGCCGGGTCGTCACGGAGGCGGACCGGGTCCACGGTGCGGGCGAGGGCGGGCGCCGCGACCAGCACGAACTCCTCGTCCACGAGGGGTGTCGCGACGATCCCGGCGCGCCGGGTGCCGCGGGCCGGGATCGCCCCGGCGGCGGATGCGGTCGTCGGCCCGTCCGCGGTGCCGGTCGTCGGCCCGGTGCTCGGCTCGCCGGCCGTCGATCCGGCGGCATACGCACCCATGCCGGCCGTCCGCGCGGCCGAACCAGGCGGCCGGACGGCAGAGAGGACGACGTCGAGCCGGCCCTCGGCCAGCTGCGCCAGGAGGTCCTGCGCGAGCCCGAGCGTGACGTCGAGCCGCAGGCCGCGGCCGGTCAGCGGAGCGAGGGCGGGCAGCGCGCGCAGGGTCATCAGCTCGGCCGCCCCGCCGAGGCGCACCACGCCGGAGAGGGGCGGCTCGCCGTCGTCGGCCGTGGCGGCGCCGCGGAGGGCGTCGACGTGTGCGCTCACGCGGGCTGCGAGCGCGACGGCCCGCGGCGTGGGGGACACGCCGGCGCTCGACCGGGTGAACAGCGGGACCCCGACGGCGGCCTCGAGCCGGGCGAGCTGCCCGCTCACCGCGGGCTGCGTGAGACCGAGCCGCTGGGCGGCGCCCGACACCGACCCGGCGCGGTAGATCTCCAGGAACGTGGCCAGCAGGTCGAGGCTCGGCACGCAACCTCCCGGGTATCAGAGTTCTTATGGCGGACAGGGACAGTTCTGAAACTACTCGATGGCCGCTGCTGTTGACCGATCAGGACGGGGTTCACGAGGAGCCCCGCAGGAGGGGAGCAAGAGATGTCGAAGGTCCTGATGGTCCTGTCCGCGGCCGACACGCTGGTGCTGGCGGACGGCACCGCCCACCCGACGGGCTACTGGGCGGAGGAGGTGGCGGCGTCGTACGCGGTGCTGGCCGCGGCCGGCCTCCAGGTGGACGTGGCGACGCCGGGCGGCGCGCGGCCCGTCGTCGACCCGATCAGCCTGGACGAGCGCGGCGGGGTCTCGGCGGAGACCGGGCGCGAGCTGCGCGCCGCGCTCGACGTGCTGCCGGGCCTGGACGCGCCGCTCGACCTCACCGCGGTGCGCGCCGAGGACTACGACGCGGTCTACCTGCCCGGCGGCCACGCCCCCATGGCGGACCTCGCCGACGACGCCGTCCTGGGCCACCTCCTGCGCGACGCCGACGCGGCGGGCTCCGTCGTGGCGGCCCTCTGCCACGGGGTGGCGGGCCTGCTGAGCGCGACGGCCGACGACGGCTCCTTCGTCTTCTCCGGCCGGCGTCTCACCGGGTTCACCGACGCGGAGGAGCGCGAGGGCGGGCTCGGCGACGGTGCCCCGTGGCTCGTCGAGTCGCGGCTGCGCGAGCGCGGGGCCGTGGTCGAGGCGGGAGCCTCGTGGTCCAACCACGTGGTGGTGGACGGGACGCTCGTGACCGGGCAGAACCCGCAGTCGAGCCGGGCCACGGCCGAGGAGGTCGCGCGCCTGCTGGCGGCGTGACGCGTCGCGGGGCCGGGTGAACGGCCGCAGCCGGGGCGCGTCACCGGCGGCAGGCACGTGACCGGCAATCCGTCGGATGATCGGCAACTCGAGCTGCCGATCATCCGACGGATTGCCGATCACGCGACCTGCTGCGCCGCCCGCCGCCCACCGCGCGCCGCACCCGTGTGAGCGACGAGACAACCCGTGGTCTGGCCTCACAACCCGTGTGGTCTTACCTTAGAGGGGAAGCGATTCAGCGAGAAGGAGCGGCAACCATGACCACGGAGACGACCCGGACCGGCGGGACCTCGCGCACGCAGGACTCGCGCACCCAGGACCCGCGCACCCAGGGCGACCGGCCGGCGTCGGGCGGCGACGCCCTGCACCCGGCCTGGGACGGCTTCGTCACGGGCCCGTGGCAGGACCACGTCGACGTGCGGGACTTCATCCAGCGCAACTACACCCCGTACGAGGGTGACGCCGCCTTCCTGGCGGGCCCCACGGCGCGCACCACCCACGTGTGGGAGACCCTGTCGGCGATGTTCCCGGAGGAGCGCGCGAAGGGCGTCTACGACGTCGACCCGCACACCCCCGCGGGCATCACCGCGCACGCGCCGGGGTACATCGACAAGGACGCCGAGCTCATCGTCGGCCTGCAGACCGATGCCCCGCTGAAGCGCGCGATCATGCCGAACGGCGGCTGGCGCATGGTCGAGACCTCGCTGGAGACCTACGGCTACGAGGTGGACCCCGGCCTGCGGGAGACGTTCACCACGCACCGCAAGACCCACAACCAGGGCGTGTTCGACGCCTACCCGCCGGCCGTCCGCGCCGCCCGCAGCAGCCACCTCATCACCGGCCTGCCGGACGCCTACGGCCGCGGCCGCATCATCGGCGACTACCGCCGCGTGGCGCTGTACGGCGTCGACGCGCTCATCGAGGCCAAGAAGCTCGACAAGCTGAGCCTCGACACCCGGCCGTTCAGCGAGGAGGTGGTCCGCGCCCGCGAGGAGCACGCGGAGCAGCTCCGCGCGCTGAGCGAGCTCAAGGAGATGGCGGCGTCCTACGGCTACGACATCTCCCGGCCCGCCGTCACGGCCCGCGAGGCCGTGCAGTGGCTCTACTTCGCCTACCTGGGCGCGGTGAAGGAGCAGAACGGCGCCGCCATGTCGCTGGGCCGCACGTCCACCTTCCTCGACGTGTACCTGCAGCGGGACCTGGCGGCGGGCCGCCTCACGGAGGAGCAGGCCCAGGAGCTCATCGACGACTTCGTCATCAAGCTGCGGATCGTGCGCTTCCTGCGCACGCCCGAGTACGACGCCCTGTTCAGCGGCGACCCCACCTGGGTCACCGAGACCATCGGCGGCATGGGCGACGACGGCCGCACCCTCGTCACCCGGACGTCGTTCCGGTACCTGCAGACGCTCTACAACCTGGGCCCGGCCCCCGAGCCGAACCTGACGGTGTTCTGGAGCCCGGACCTGCCGCGCGGGTTCAAGGACTTCTGCGCCCAGGTGTCGATCGACACCTCGGCCGTGCAGTACGAGTCCGACGCGCAGATCCGGGCCGCCTGGGGCGACGACGCCGCGATCGCCTGCTGCGTGTCCCCGATGGCGGTGGGCAAGCAGATGCAGTTCTTCGGCGCGCGCGTGAACCTCGCGAAGGCGCTCCTGTACGCGATCAACGGCGGACGGGACGAGGTGTCGGGCAAGCAGGTCTCGCCCGCGTTCCCGCCGGTCCCGGCGGGGCGCCCGCTCGACTACGACGACGTCCGCGCCCGCCTCGACAGCACGATGGACTGGCTCGCCGCCACCTACGTGGAGGCGCTCAACGTCATCCACTACATGCACGACAAGTACTCGTACGAGCGGCTCGAGATGGCCCTGCACGACCGCGACGTGCTTCGGACGATGGCCTGCGGCATCGCCGGCCTGTCCGTCACGGCGGACTCCCTGTCGGCCATCCGGTACGCGACGGTCACGCCGGTGCACGACGAGCGCGGCGTCGTCGTCGACTACGTCACCGAGGGCGCGTTCCCCACCTACGGGAACGACGACGACCGGGCCGACGCCCTCGCCGTCGAGCTCGTCGAGTCCTTCATGGCGAAGATCCGCCGGCACCGCACGTACCGCGACGCGCTGCCCACCCAGTCCGTGCTGACGATCACGTCGAACGTGGTCTACGGCAAGGCGACGGGCAACACCCCGGACGGTCGCCGCGCCGGCGAGCCGTTCTCCCCGGGTGCCAACCCGATGAACGGCCGCGACACGCACGGCATGCTCACGTCGGCCCTGTCGGTGGCCAAGCTGCCGTACCGCGAGGCGCAGGACGGGATCTCGCTGACCAGCACCGTGGTGCCGTCGGGCCTGGGCCGCACGCGCGAGGAGCAGGTGGCGAACCTGGCCGGGCTGCTCGACGCGTCCGTGGGCGGCGACGGCTACCACCTCAACGTGAACGTGCTGAACCGGGAGACGCTCCTGGACGCCATGGAGCACCCCGAGAAGTACCCGCAGCTGACCATCCGGGTCTCCGGGTACGCGGTCAACTTCGTGCGCCTCACGCGCGAGCAGCAGCTCGACGTGCTCAGCCGCACCTTCCACGGGTCGATCTGATGCCCGCCACCCTCACCCGGTCGGACTCCCTGGCCCGGATGCGGACCGGGGAGCTCGGCTCGGTCCACTCGTGGGAGCTGGTGACGGCCGTGGACGGCCCGGGCACGCGCCTCACGGTGTTCCTGGCCGGGTGCCCGCTGCGGTGCCTCTACTGCCACAACCCGGACACGCTCCGGATGCGGGACGGCCAGCTGGTCACGGCCGACGACGTCCTCGCCCGGGTCCGGCGCTACCTGCCCGTGTTCCGGGCCACGGGCGGCGGCCTGACGCTGTCGGGCGGCGAGGTGCTGATGCAGCCCGCGTTCGCCGCGAGGATCCTGCGGGGCGCCAAGGCGATGGGCGTGCACACCACGATCGACACGTCCGGCTTCCTCGGCGCCAACCTCACGGACGCGATGCTCGCCGACACCGACCTGGTGCTCCTCGACGTCAAGAGCGGCGACCCCGACGTGTACCGCTGGGTGACCGGGCGCGCGCTCGAGCCGACCCTGGCGTTCGGCCGGCGGCTCGCCGCCACCCCGGCCGGGCCCGAGGTGTGGGTGCGGTTCGTCCTGGTGCCCGGGCTGACCGACGACCTGGGGAACGTCGACCGGGTGGCCGAGTACGCGGCGTCCCTGAACGAGGTCCGGCCCGGGGTGGTGTCCCGCGTCGAGGTGCTCCCGTTCCACCAGCTGGGCCGGGACAAGTGGGCGGCGCTGGGGCGCCCCTACGCGCTGGAGCACAGCAAGCCGCCGTCGGCGGAGCTCACCGAGCGGGTTCGCGACCAGTTCCGCGCCCACGGGCTCACCACCTACTGACAGGATGGGGCGGTGACGTACCCCGCCCCGCTGCCTGCCCCCGTGCCCGCGCCCCGCAGCCCGCGCGGGGCCAAGGTCCTCACGTTCGCGGGCGCCGCGGTGCTCGTCGTGGCGCTGGCCGCGGCCGTGGCGGGCGTGCTGCTCTTCGTGCGGGCGATCCCTACGGGCATCGTCACGGCCGACGGCGAGCCCGGGCCGGCCGTGCTGGCCTCCGGCTCCGTCGGCGGCACGGCGACCCTCGAGGTCACCGAGCCCGGCCGGTACACCGTGTGGCAGGTGTCGGGCGCGGAGGACGAGTTCCTGGGGCCCGACGACGTCACGGTCGCCCCCGCGGACGACGTCGCCGTGCGCTTCCCCGCCGTCTCCCAGAACGTGTCGCGCGGCGGGTTCGAGGCGGTCGCCGGCGCCGACCTCGTGGTCGCCGCGCCGGGGGACTACACCGTCACCGTCCTGACGGCTGACGCCCCCGCGGGGTCGACGTTCGTCGTCACCGCCGGGACCGGTTTCGGCGAGTTCTTCTCGGGGCTGACGGCGACGATCGCCGCCTGGTTCGTGGCCGTCGGCGGCGGGGTGGTCGGGGTGGCCATGCTGGCGGGCGGCATCGTCTGGTGGGCGCTGGCCCGCCGGCCGGCTCAGCCGTAGATCGTCTCCGCGTACGCGGGCCCGTAGTGCGCGTCGAGGGTGGCCGTTGACCGGAGAAAACCGGAATGTCACCCCATCCCGGTACAGTGACCGGCCGATGACCGACCAGACCTGGAAGCCCGGCCCCGCCCGTCGTGTCCTCGACGACGCGCACTCCCGGCTCGACGACGCCCGCCTCGTCCTGACCGCCGACGCCGACCTGCGCGAGCACGTCCGCTCCGCCTACGCGGCCGTCCGTGAGGTGCGCGTGCACACCGAGCTGCGCACCGTCCCCGTGACGGCGTTGGAGGACCTGCGCAAGAAGCTCAAGGTCGCCGTCCTCGAGAAGGCCGGGTACCGGCACGTGACCCAGGTCCTCGTGGCCGGTACCGACCGGCTCGTCGAGGCGGGCATCGGCGCGGGCACCGCCCGGCTCGCCGTCGCGGCGGCGCGCGAGCTCGCCGACGAGGTCGACGCCGGGCTTCGGTTCCGCATCGACGTGGACCCGGACGACCCGTACGCCACCGTCCTGGTGCAGGCCCTGCACGCCTTCGGGCTCGCCACCGACGCCCGCCACCGGCACACCGACACCGCCAAGCGCCTCACGGTCGAGGCGGCGCCCCTCGTCGAACCCGGGCGGCTCGCGGCCAGCCGGTTCCGCCGGATCTTCGCGCCCGCCCCGGTCCGGGCCGCCTCGTTCGCGGCGGTCACGGAGCTCGCGGACCTCCTGGCGCTCCCCGCCGACGGGGTGCGGCGGGTCCCGCCGACCGCCACGTCGCAGTCCTCGGGCGTCACGGGACTGGCCGTGGCCGCGGGGGAGGTGCGCGCCGCCGTCGGGCAGCCGCTGGAGGCCGCCGCCGTCTGGGCCGACTTCGAGCGGCGCTCCGCCGAGTACTACGGGCTGCTGAGCCAGGTCGCCGACCTGGGCGACGACCACGAGGCCGCCGAGGGGTTCCTCCCCGCGGACGTGGTGCGCCGCGTGGAGGACCAGCCCCTCGACCGGTCCCTGCTGCGCGCCTCCCTGCGCGGCTACCAGGCGTTCGGTGCCCGGTACGCGCTGGTGCAGCGCCGCACGATCCTGGGCGACGAGATGGGGCTGGGCAAGACGATGCAGTCCATCGCCGTGATGGCGCACCTCACCGCCACCGCGGCGCCCGGCCCGGTGCACCACCTCGTGGTGTGCCCGGCCAGCGTGGTGACCAACTGGGAGCGCGAGGTCGTCGGGCACTCCGCGCTCACCGCGACGGTCCTACACGGGAACGACCGCGACGCGGCCGCGGCCCGCTGGGCGGAGGAGGGCGGCGTGGGGATCACCACCTTCGAGGTGCTCGGGCGCCTCCCGGTGGACGACACGTTGCGCCCCGCGCTCCTCGTGGTCGACGAGGCACACTACGTGAAGAACCCGGCCACGATCCGGGGGCGCACCGTGCGGGCCTGGGCCGACCGCGCCGACCGGGTGCTGTTCCTGTCGGGCACGCCGATGGAGAACAAGGTGGCCGAGTTCCGCCACATGGTGGGCTACCTGCAGCCCGAGGTGGCCCGCCAGCTCGACCCGCAGGCGGGCCTGTCGGGCGCCAAGGCGTTCCGGCGGATCGTGGCTCCGGCGTACCTGCGGCGCAACCAGGAGGACGTGCTGACCGAGCTTCCCGGCCTGGTGCAGGTCGAGGAGTGGGACCGGTTCGGCGAGCACGACGGCGCGGCCTACCGGGCTGCCGTCGAGGCGGGCAACTTCATGGCGATGCGCCGGGCGGCGTTCGACGTGGACCATCCCGAGGACTCCGCCAAGCTGCGCCGCCTGCGCGAGCTCGTGGACGAGGCGGTCGCCAACGGGCGGCGCACCATCGTGTTCTCGTACTTCCTGGACGTGCTCCAGCAGGTGTCCTCGATGCTCGGCGACCTGGCGGTCGGCCCGCTCACCGGAGCGGTTCCGGTCACGGAGCGGCAGGACATGGTGGACGCCCTCGCGCGGCCGGACGGGCCCCGGGTCCTGGTCAGCCAGATCACCGCCGGCGGGGTAGGGCTCAACGTGCAGGCGGCCTCCGTGGTGATCTTCTGCGAGCCGCAGGTCAAGCCGACCATCGAGGCACAGGCCGTGGCGCGGGCCCACCGCATGGGGCAGACGCGCACGGTGCAGGTGCACCGGCTCCTGGTCGAGGACTCGGTGGACCAGCGGATGATGGAGATCCTCGGCTCCAAGGCCGCCCTCTTCGAGGAGTTCGCGCGGCAGTCGGAGATCACCGACTCGGCGCCCGCCGCGGTCGACGTCGGGGAGCCCGAGCTGGCCCGGACCATCCTGGCGCAGGAGCAGGAACGGCTGGCCCGCCAGGCCGTCGTGGCGGCACCCTCGACGACATGACCTGCGCGGACGCCGGGTAAAGAGTTTTCACGGCCCGTATGACGGGACCGCTGGTGGGCTGGTCCTGCGTACGCTTCACTTGTCGCTCGTGGACATTCCCGGCTTCCTCGCGAGGCTCCGGCAGAGCCGCGGGGGAGACCCGGCGGAGTGCCCGGCGTGGCTGCCTGCCCCGGAGGGGCACAGCCCGGCCGGCCTGCTCGCACCCGAGCGGCGTGTGGTTCCGTTCACGGGCCGAACCGGTGAGCTGGCCGACCTGGAGGCCTGGGCCCGGTCCCGCGAGCGCGTCGCGGTGCGGCTCGTCACCGGGGCCGGCGGGGTCGGCAAGACGCGGCTCGCGGTGGAGCTGGCCGAGCGGCTCGGCCGGTCCGGCTGGGTCGTGGTGCCGGTCCCGGAGGGCGAGGAGCCGCTGGCCGCCGCCGCGCTCGGACCCGGCCGGACGCTCCTGGTCGTCGACGAGGCGGACGCCGCCCCGCGCTGAGCGACCTGCTCACCACGGTGGCCGGCTCCGGAGCGCGTACCGTCCGCGTGCTGCTCCTCGCGCGTGCAGCCGGCGAGTGGTGGACACGCCTCCTCGCCGGGCCGGCGGCGCCGTTGGCCGACCGGGCCTACCGGGGCACCGACCTCCCCGTGGCGACGCGCCCCGCGCAGTCGGACCCGAGCGTGGTCGTGGACGCGGCGGCGGCGTTCGCGGAGGTGCTCGGCGTCGCGACCCCGGCGCTCCACGTGGCGCCGTCGGACGCCGGGAACGAGCGCATGCTGGACCTGCACGCCGCGGCCCTCGCCGCCGTCCTCGACGAGGTGCGGGCCGCGGCGGGTGCGCCGGCCGGCAGCCGGCGGCCGGGCCGGGCAGGGCTGCGGCTGGCGGCCGTGCGGCCGTCCACCGGGCTGGCGGACCTGCTGCGGCACGAGCGCCGCGCCTGGGCCCGCGCCGCCGGGCTCACAGCCCTGGGGCTCGGTGTCCCGGCGCCGGACCCCGAGCGGGTGTCGCGCGCGGTCGCCGTCGCGACGCTGTTGGGTGCGGCCGACGACGCCGAGGCCCGCGGCCTCCTGCGGGCCGTCCTCACCGACGCGCCCGACGAGGAGGTGGAGACCCTGTGCGCGCTGCTCGCCGTCGTGTTCCCGCCCGGGCCGGGCGACCCGCGGCCGTTCACCGGCCTGCTGCCCGACCGGCTCGCCCAGCTGCACCTGGCCGAGGTGCTGGCGGGTGCGCGGCCGGGGCCCGGTCCCGCGTCCGGGTCCGCGTCCGCGTCGGGGCCCGGATCAGCCCTGACCGGCAATCTGTCGGACGATCGGCAGCCCGGGCTGCCGATCATCCGACGGACTGCCGATCACGCGCGCGACCGGCCGGCCGTGGACCGGCTCCTGCCGCCCGGCGCGCAGGTCTCGGGCACCCAGGCGGCCCGGGCGGTGATGTTCCTCGCGCACACCGTGGCCGACCGGCCGCGGGTGACGTGCCCTGACGGGGCTCCAGGCATGGTGGAGGGCGTCGTCGCCCTGCTCGAGCGTGTGGCAGGGCTCGCGCCCGACGACGTCCGGGTGCTGCAGCCGCTGACCGCCGCCCTCGCGATGCCGTCAGCCCCCGTGTCCGCGGTGCGCGCCGGCCTCGCCCGGCGCGCGCTCGACCTGGTCGCCGCCGCGGCGGCCGCCGCCCCCGATGCCGCCGCGGACCGCGATGCCGCGGACCCCGATGCCGCGGACCCCGAGGCCCCGGACGCCGGGGCCGCGGCGCTCGCCGCCGCGCACGACGTGCTGGCCGACGCCCTGGAGCAGAGCGGGCGGGCGGGCGAGTCGCTCGTCCACGTCGAGGAGGCGCTGCGGCTGTGGCGGGAGCTCGCGGCCGACCGGCCGGACCGGTACCTGCCCGGGCTCGCCGAGACCCTCGTGTCGTACGGCGTCGCCGCGTGGCAGGTGGGTGACGCCGAGGGCTCGGTGGCGGCCGAGCCCGAGGCGGTCGAGATCTACCGGAGGCTGGCAGCGGACCGCCCGGAGCGGTTCCGCCCGCTCCTCGCGCGGACCCTGCAGAACGCCGGGGTCAGCCTCGGTGCGCTGGGCCGGCCGGCGGAGGCCGTCGAGCCTGCCACGGAGGCCGTGGCGATGTTCCGGGAGCTGGAGTGCGCCGACCCCGGCAAGCACCGGGCGCGCCTGGCGAAGGCTCTCTGGAACCTGGGCCGCCGGTACGCGGAGCTCGGCCGCGCGGACGAGGCATACCGCTGCACGGACGAGGCTGCGGCGCACTGGCGAGCCCTGGCGGCGGAGAACCCCGAGCTCTACGCGCCGGACCTGGCGAGCGCGCTCTCGCACCTCGGTGCCCGCCTCGCCGAGCTCGGCCGTACGGACGAGGCGATCACCGTGAGCGAGGAGTCGCTGGCGATCCGGCGCGGCTTCGTGGACGACGCCACCGCGTACCTGCAGTACGTGGCCCTGTCGCTGTCGAACCTCGGCGCGCTCTACTCCCGGGTGGGACGACTGCACGACGCGCTGCCCGTCGAGCGGGAGGCGGTGGAGCTGCGCCGTCGGCTCGTGGACGAGAGCCGGGCTCGCTACCTGCCCGACCTGGCCGCGTCGCTGTCGAACCTCGGCGTGACGCTGTCCCGGCTGGAGCGGGTGGTCGACGCGCTGCCCCTGGAGCAGGAGGCCGTCGAGCTGCGGCGGGCGCTCGTCGCGGAGAACCCCGACGTGCACGAGCCGGCCTTGGCCGGCTCGCTGACCAACCTCGGCGTGCGGTTCTCGGAGCTGGGCAGGCCCGCCGACGCGCTGGGCCCCACGCAGGAGGCCGTCGCGATCCTGCGCCGGCTCGTGGTCGGCAACCCCGAGCGGTACGTCCCCGACCTCGCCGCCTGCCTCACGAACCTGGGCGCCACCCTCCTGGACCTGGACCGCCCGGCCGACGCGGTGGAGCCCGCCGCGGAGGCGGTCCGGCTGCGGCGGGAGCTCGCCGAGGCGCGCCCCGACCGCCACCTGCCCGACCTCGCCCAGTCCCTGACGAATCTCGCGGCCATGCTCACCGAGCTCGGGGAGCACGCGGAGGCGCTGCCGCCGGCCCGCGAGGCGGTCCTCATCCGGGAGCACCTCGCCGACCGTGACCCGCAGCGGTTCGCGCCCGACCTCGACCGCTCGCTGCACGTGCTGCGCCTGGTCCACGCGGCGCTCGCCCGCCCGGCGTGACCAGCCGCGGACCGGACAGGTTCGTCCGGCGTGTCTTCCGCGGGCGGCGTGTCCAGGTAGCACGCGGCGCCCGGGTGGCGTTGACTTGTCCGTCATGGACGGCACGGGGTGGTCGGCGCGCACGCGCTCTTCCGGCCGCGCCCTGCGGGGTGCGGTGCGCGGCGCCCGGGCCCGGCTGGACGTCGTCGGCGGGCTGCGGCGCCGGGCCGCCCGGCGTGAGACACCCGACCCGGCCGAGCAGGGCAGAGGCCCTGCGGCCCTGCTCTCTCCCGCCCGGGCGGTGGTGCCCTTCTGGGGCCGGTCCGCGGAGCTCGACGAACTCACGACCTGGTGCTGGGCGGGCCGCGCAGGTCGCGTGCGCCTGCTGCTGGGCCCCGGTGGCGTGGGCAAGACGCGGCTCGCGGCGGAGCTGGCCCGGCGCCTGTCGTCGGACGGCTGGCTGTGCGTGGACGTGCCCGACGGCGAGGAGGCCGCCGCTGCCGAGCGCTACCTGCGGTCCGACCCCGGTGCCCGCCGGGTCCTCCTCGTCCTCGACCGGGGCGAGACCCGTCGCGGTCTCGGCACCCTCCTGGCCGCGCTGGCCGCTGTCCGCGAGACGCACGTGCGCGTGCTGCTGGTCGCCTGCGAGGACGGGCCGTGGTGGTCGCGGCGCGAGGCCGACAGCCCGGCGGTGCGCGCCCTCGTCGAGGACGCGGTGACCACCGACCTGGGCCCGCGGCTCGCACCGGGCCAGGACCACGCCGCGGTGGCGGAGGCCGCGGTCCGGGCGTTCGCCGCCGCGCTGGACGTCCGGGTGCCGCCCGTCCGGGTCGTCGTGCGCGGTCCCGTCCCGCGGGTGCTGGACCTCCACGCCGCTGCGCTGGTTGCGGTCCTCACGGCACAGCGGCCCGACGACGAGGCCCCCGCCGGGTCACCGCACGCCGACGCCGCCCAGGAGCGGGACGCGGAGGCCGACGACCCCGACGACGAGATCGTCGTCGACGTGTCGGGCGCGCTCACCGACCTGCTCGCGCTGGAGCGCCGGGCCCGTGCCGCGTCCGATCCCGGGGCGGGCCCGTCGGGACCCGACCGGATCACGGGGCGCCGCGTGGTCGACGAGGTCGTGGCCGCCCCGCGCGCGGCCCGCGCCCGCCTGACGATGCTCGACGAGCGCGACGCCTTCCACCTCGCGACGATCCTGGCCCGCGCGCTGCACGAGCTCCCCGACGACTCGGACGCCGTCGTGCCGGTGGCGGGGCTGCTGGAGGAGCTGGTGGACCGCCTGCCCGACGAGGGCGGCCTGCTCGCGTCCGTCGTCGGCGCCCTGCCCCACGCCTCGCCCGCGCTGGCCGGGCTGCGCGCGGAGCTCCTCGAACGTGTCCTCGCCACCGGCGACCGGCGCGACCGCACCGCGCTGGCGACGACGCTCCGCGAGCTCGGCGTGGCCCTCGCCGACCTGGGGCGGCGGGACGCGGCCCTGGCGGCCCAGCAGGAGGCGGTCGGCGTGGTCAGGGCGCTCGTGGCCGACGGCGGCGACCGCCGCCTGCCCGATCTTGCCGCCGCGCTCGTCGACCTCGGTCTCGCCCACCTCGACCTGGGCGAGATCGCCCAGGCGCAGGCCTGCGCCGACGAGTCGCTGGGGCTGTGGAGGTCCCCGGCGGAGGCTCGGCCCGGCCGGTTCCAGCCCGGGACGGTGCGGGCCGTCGACCTGGCCGCCGCCGTGCGGGCGGCGGCCGGGGACGACGCGGGGTCGCTGGTCGCGCAGGAGGAGGGGGTGCGGCTGCGGCGGGCGCTCGCGTCGCGCGACCCCGACGGCCACCTGCGCGGGCTCGCCGTCGCCCTGGAGCGGCTCGCGGGCACGCTCGCGGCGCAGGGTCGCACGGCCGTGGCGCTCGTCGTGACGACGCAGGCCTGCGACGCGTTCCGCGTGCTCGCGCGCACCCACTCCGAGCGCGAGGTGCCCGGGCTCGCCCGGGTGCTCGCCGAGCTCGCGGCCCGCTACGTGGAGCTGGGGAGGCCGGCCGACGCCCTGCCCCCGGCCCTGGAGGCGGTGAACCTGCGGCGCGGCCTGGTACGCGACCACGCGGGCGACCGTTACCTGCCGGAGCTGGGCCAGGCGCTGTCGCGGCTGGGGGCCGTGTACTCGGAGCTGCGCCGTCCCCAGCAGGCCCTGCCGGTGCAGCGGGAGGCGGTCGCGATCCGGCGCACGCTGGCGGAGCACGACCGGTGGGACTCCCTCGTCGCGGACCTGGCGGGCTCGCTGTCGAACCTCGGGGTCACGTACTCGGGCCTCGGACGTCCGGCCGAGGCCCTGCCGCTCGACCAGGAGGCCGCCGACCTGCGCCGGGACCTGGCGCGGCGCAACCCGGCGCTGTACCTCGCCGACCTGGGCGACTCGCTGTCGAACCTGGGCGTCCGGCTCTCCGAGCTGGGCCGGCCCGAGGACGCGGTCCGGACCGCCCAGGAGGCGGTCCGGATCCGCCGTGACCTCGCCGAGGGCGGCGCGCACCGGGCCCGGGCGGACCTGGCGGCGGCTCTGGTGAACCTGGGCGCCACGTACGCGGACCTCGGCCGCCCGGGCGACGCCGTGGTCCCGACCCGGGAGGCGGTGCGGATCCGCCGTGACCTCGTGGTGCACAACCCGGTGCGCCACCAGCCGGACCTGGCGAGCGCCCTGTCCAACCTCGCGGCCCAGCGGGCCGACTCCGGAGACGCGCGCGGGGCGCTCGAGCCGGCGCTAGAGGCCGTCCGCATCCGCCGGGAGCTCGCCCGGACCAGCCCGCACCAGTACGCGTCCGACCTGCACCGGTCGCTCACGGTCCTCGCGATCGTGCACGAGGAGCTGGGGGACTGCGCGGCGGCCGTCCTCGCCCGTGCCGAGGTGGGCGCCGTCTCACATCGCGGCGCGGACCTGGCGCCCGACGTCGCACCGGCCTAGTCTCGGGCTGATTCACCATGACCCGTCCGAGGGTGCTTACCTCGGCGGCGGGCGTCGACGCGGGTGCCGCGCACGCCCGACCTGGCCGGAGGGCCGCTGGTCGTGAGTCGTTCCCACCACTGTCCCTCCGGCGTGCCCGGGGGACCCACCCGAGGAATGCTCATGACGAACACTCTCTCTGCCGACCCCTTTTCCACCGGGACCGTCCTCGGCTACCCGCGTATCGGCCGCCGCCGGGAGCTCAAGCGCGCGCTGGAGGCGCACTGGGCCGGCCGCACCACCGCGGCCGAGCTGGAGGCCACGGCCCGCGACCTGCGGCTCGCCGCGGCCCGGCGGCTCGTGGACCTGGGCCTGGACGCCACCTCCGGCGCCGTCCCGGGCTCGTTCAGCCTCTACGACCAGGTCCTGGACGTGGTCTCGCTGCTCGGCGCCGTCCCGTCGCGCTTCCGCGGCCCGGGCGCCGGGTCCGGTCAGCCGGGCGCCCGGTCCGCGCTGGACGAGTACTTCACGCTGGCGCGCGGCTCGGGCGACGAGCCGCCGCTGGAGATGACCAAGTGGTTCGACACCAACTACCACTACCTGGTGCCGGAGATCGGTCCCGCCACGCCCGTGAGCCTCGCCGACGACCGGGTGGTGCGAGAGTTCGCCGAGGCCCGCGACGCGGGGATCGTCACGCGCCCGGTCCTCGTGGGCCCGGTGACGTTCCTCCTGCTGAGCAAGGCGGCCGACGGGGCCGGTCCCGGCTTCCGCCCCCTGGACCGCCTCGCCGAGGTGACGGCCGTCTACGCGGAGGTGCTGCGGCGGCTCGCCGACGCGGGCGCGCCGTGGGTGCAGCTCGACGAGCCCGCGCTCGTCACCGACAACCTCGGCGTGCCGTTCGCCGAGGTCTCGGAGGCGGTGCGGGCCGCGTACGGGCAGCTCACCGCAGCGCCGGTGGCGGGGCCCGACGGCGCCGCCCGGCCCGCGATCCTCGTCGCCGCCCCGTACGGCGACCTGCGCGGGCCGGACGGAGACGGCCTGCCGCTGCTGGCGGGCACAGGGGTCGAGGGCATCGCGATCGACCTGGTCCGCGGCGGGCTCCCGGACGGTCCCGTGGCGGGTCTCGGATCGACCGTCCTGGTGGCGGGCGTGGTCGACGGTCACGGGGTCTGGCGCGGTGACCTCACCGCGAAGCTGGGGCTCCTCGAGCAGGCCGCCGGCCTCGGCGCGGCGGCCGTCGTCCCCGCCACGTCCACGTCGCTGCTGCACGTGCCGCACGACGTCGAGGACGAGCCCTCCCTCCCGGCCGACCTGCGGTCCTGGCTGGCGTTCGCCGACCAGAAGGTGGGCGAGGTCGTGACGCTGGCAGCGGCACTGTCCGGCCCGGAGGGGCGCGCCGCGGCCGGGGCCGCGCTCGCGACGTCGGCCGCGGCCGTCGCGTCGCGGCAGGCGGCCCCGGGCGTCGTCGTCCCGTCCGTGCGCGAGCGCGTGGCCGGGCTGGGCCCGGCCGACGCGACCCGGGCGCCGTACGCGGAGCGCGCCGCCGCGCAGGAGGCGCGGCTCGCACTGCCGGCGCTGCCCACCACGACGATCGGCTCGTTCCCCCAGACCGCGGAGATCCGGGCGGCCCGGGCGGCGGCCCGGAAGGGCGAGCTGTCCGACGACGCCTACACGGCGGCCATGCGCGACGAGGTGGCGCGTGTGGTGCGTCTTCAGGAGGAGCTCGGCCTGGACGTGCTGGTGCACGGCGAGCCTGAGCGCAACGACATGGTGCAGTACTTCGCGGAGCAGCTCGACGGCTTCGCGACGACGGTCCACGGCTGGGTCCAGTCGTACGGCTCGCGCTGCGTGCGCCCGCCGATCCTCTGGGGCGACGTGTCCCGGCCGGTGCCCATGACCGTCGAGTGGGCCACGTACGCCCAGTCTCTGACGGACCTCCCCGTCAAGGGCATGCTGACGGGACCGGTGACGATCCTCGCCTGGTCGTTCGTCCGCGACGACCAGCCGCTCGGCGACACGGCGGCCCAGGTCGCCCTGGCGCTCCGCGACGAGGTGCGCGACCTGGAGGAGGCGGGGATCGCCGTCGTGCAGGTGGACGAGCCCGCCCTGCGGGAGCTGCTGCCCCTGCGCGCCGCCGACCACGCGGCCTACCTGAACTGGTCCGTGCGCTCCTTCCGGCTGGCGACGGCGGGCGCCGCGCCCGCGACGCAGGTGCACACCCACCTCTGCTACTCGGAGTTCGGCGACGTGATCGACGCGATCGACGGGCTCGACGCGGACGTGACGTCGCTCGAGGCGGCGCGCTCGCGGATGGAGGTGGTGCCCGAGCTGGCCGAGGCGGGCTACGACCGCGGCGTCGGCCCCGGGGTGTACGACATCCACTCGCCGCGCGTCCCCTCCGTGGACGAGATGGCCGAGCTGCTGCGGCTCGCCGTCGGCGCCGTGGACCCGCGTCTCGTGTGGGTCAACCCGGACTGCGGGCTGAAGACCCGCCGCTACGAGGAGGCCGAGCCCGCGCTGCGCAACCTCGTCGAGGCCGCCCGGAAGGTGCGGGCAGAGCTGGGCTGACCCCTCCGTCCGGTCGCTGTGGGTACGCGTAGGGTCACCCTCCGAGCCCGGAGGGTGACCATACGCGTACCCACAGCGGGGCGGGCGGGGATTCGCCACCCGCTGCCGGCGTGCTGTTGAATCGCGACATGACCCCTGCGCGACGTACCGACGGAGCGGGGGCCGGGAACGTCCACGGCCGGGAGCCCGAGATCGCCAGGCTGCTGACCTGGGCCACCGGTGCGGAGAGGGCGTCCGCCCGGCTCCTCACAGGGCCCGCCCGGGCGGGCAAGACCTGGCTGGCGAACGCGCTCGCCGACCGGCTCGATGCCGAGGGCTGGACGTGCGAGCGGGTGGGGGCCGACGGCGTCGTGGGCGCCGACGTCCCCACGACCACGAGGGAGCCACGCGGCGGCAAGGTGCTGCTCGTCGTCGACGACGCCGAGTGGCACCCCGACCTGGCCACGCTGCTCGCCGACGCCTCGGCCCGCGAGGGTGTGGTGCGCGTCCTCCTGGTCGCCCGCCGGACGGGCTGGTGGTGGGACCGGCTCCGGTGGACGTGCCCGGTGGTCGAGCGGCTGCTCGCCGGCGCCGTCGACGACGGCGACCTCACCCCCTTGCCCGGCTCGCGGCGTGCACCCCGCCCGCTCCCGGAGGTGGGCGACGTGACGGCCGACGTCGTCCGCGAGGTGGTCCGGGCGGTCGACGAGCGCCTCGACGGCGACCCCGACGAGCTCGCCGCGGCGCTCGACCTCCTCGGCGACGCGCTCGGCGCCCTGCCCGACGACGCCCGCCTGCTCACCACGCTCTCGGGTGCCCTGCCCCACCCGTCGATGGCGCTCGCGGTCACCCGCCTGGAGGTCGTGGAGCGGGCGGTCCGGGTGGTCGGGCCGGAACCCGCGGAGCTCCGCGCCGCGACCCTCTGCGACCTCGGCGTGGCCCTCGCCGAGACGGGCCGGGCCGAGGAGGCGCTCAGCGCCGACCGCGCCGCTGTCGCCGCCTGGCGTGCGCTGGCCGACGGCGACCCGTCCCGGTATCGCGTCCGCCTCGCCGCCGAGCTGGTCCACATGGGCGCATCGTGCTCGGAGGTGGGCCGGCCCGAGGCGGCGCTCGCTGCCGAGGAGGAGGCGGTGCGGCTCTGGCGGGCCGTCGAGCAGGAGAACCCCGGCCGCGCCACCGTGGACCTCGCCAAGGCGGTGTCCAACCTGGCGGTGTCGCTCGGGGAGCTGGACCGGCCGGGGGACGCGCTCGGGCCCAGCGTGGAGGCGGTGACGCTCTGGCGCGGGCTCGTCGCGACGACGCCCGGCCGCTGGGAGGGGGCGCTCGCCCGCTCCCTCACGAACCTCGGTACCCGTTACGCGGAGCTGGGACGCGCCGACGACGCGCTGCCGCCCACCGAGGAGGCGACGGAGCTGCGCCGCGCCCTCGCGAGCCGTGCGCCGGACGAGCACCTGCCGGGGTTCGCCGACTCCCTCGAGCACCTGGGCGACCGGCTCGCCGAGGCGGGCCGCGTGGCGGAGGCCGTGGCGTGCTTCACCACGGCGGTGCAGGTCCAGCGCCGGCTCGCGGAGGAGAACGCCGGCTGGTACGGCATGGAGCTCGCGTACGCGCTCATGCGGCTCGGGTCGCTGGGGCGGTCGGGCGAGGAGCCCGGGCGGGCGCTGGACGCGGCGCGTGAGGCGGTCATGCTCTACCGGCGGGAGGCCGCGGACAACCCCGGACGGTTCCGCCCGCAGCTGGCGATGGCCCTGCACCAGCTCGCGCTGAGCCACCGCAGCTTCGGCGACCACCAGGCCGCGATCAACGCGGAGCGCGAGGCGATCCGCGTCCACCAGGAGCTCGCCGCCACGGACCGGCGCGAGCGGGCGGCGCTCGCGGACTCGCTGGCCAGCCTGGCGGCGATCCTCCTCGACGTGGGCATGGCGGAGGAGGCCCTTCCCGCTGCCGCGGAGGCGGCCTCGATCCTGCGCGAGCTCGTGGCGGCCGACCCCCGGCGCCACCGGGCGCGTCTTGCCGAGGCCCTGCAGACGCTCGCGCTGGCCCACCACCAGCTCGCCGACTTCGAGGCGGCCGCCGAGGTGCGCGCGGAGGCAGCCGAACGATCGTCATGAGACGTTCATGGCCGGGGCATCGATGAATCGGCTGTGTGGTGCAGTATCAGGCATTCTCGGAAGGAACGGGTAAGGCACAGGATTTCCGTTCAGCGCCATTCCTGAGTGCCAAATTACCTTGTCTCATTCTGCGAAATCGCAGCGTTTCGACTGGACTTCACGGGGTGATACGCACCACACTTATCTTGTGACTGACTTCACAGTTCAAGACCCCGCCAGTGACCACGACGACCTGACCGCCCTCGAAGCGGCCCGGATCCTCGGGGTCTCCAAGCTGCACGTGATCGACCTCCTGGAGGCCGGCGAGCTCGACTTCCACTGGGTCGGCTCCGACCTCCGTTTCGACGTGGCCGACGTCGCCGCGTACAAGGCCGGCCGCGAGCACCGGGACGCGGAGGAGCTCGTAGCCGTCTGACCTTGCAGCACCAGCGTGGCGCGCCGTCGCGACCATGCTGAGGGCCCGGCGCACCCTGCGCCGGGCAGGCCGCCGGCGGGCGGCGCTACCGCGGGCCGCGTCCAGTGTCGTGACGTGGCCTCGTTGCCGGACCCGCTGCCCGCAGCGCGCCTCAGTCCGCTGCCGCCGCCGCGTCGAGCAGAGTCTCGGCCGCCGCCCGTGCCTGGCGAGCCGCCTCCGGGCTGCCCGAGATCGCTGCCGTCGTCTGCGCACCCTCCGCGAGGATCGCGATCTGGGGGGCCACGTGCGCCGGTGCTCCCGCCTCCTCGACGAGCCGGGACACGTACTCCTGGAACGTGGCCTTCTGCTCCCGGACCGCCTCGGTGACCCGGGGTGACGCCGCCCCGAGCTCGCCGAACGCGTTGACGAAGCCGCAGCCGCGAAAGTCGGGCTCGCGGAACCAGGCGTCGAGGAAGTCGAAGATGGCGAGGAGCCGCTCGCGGGCGGTCGCGGCGCCCTCGGTCGCGCCGGCGAGGCCCGCGTCCCAGACGGACATGCGGTGCCGCAGGACCGCGGCGATCAGCTCGTCCTTGGACGCGAACATCGCGTAGATCCGCTTGAGCGGCACCCCGGCGGCTGTGCGCACGGCGTCCATCCCCACCGCCTGCACGCCACGCGTGTAGAAGAGCTCGTCGGCGGTCCGCACCACGCGCTCCCGGGCTGTCTCGTTGTCGATCACCAGGTTCCTCCCACCGGTCCGCGCGTCGGGCTTGCGCGGAGAACGTTCGTTCTCTACTGTAGCGGATACCAGGTGAGAACGACCGTTCTCCCGGACTGAAGGGACAGAACCATGGGCTTCATCACTGTCGGCACCGAGAACAGCACGAGCATCGAGCTGCACTACGAGGACCACGGGTCGGGTCAGCCGGTCGTCCTCATCCACGGCTACCCGCTGGACGGCAACAGCTGGGAGCTCCAGTCCCGCGAGCTGGTCGACGCCGGCTACCGCGTGATCACCTACGACCGCCGCGGGTTCGGCGGGTCGAGCAAGGTCGGCACCGGCTACGACTACGACACGTTCGCCGCCGACCTGAACACGGTCCTGGAGACGCTCGACCTGCGCGACGTCATCCTCGTCGGCTTCTCGATGGGCACCGGCGAGCTCGCCCGCTACGTGAAGAACCACGGGCACGAGCGCGTCGCCAAGCTCGCGTTCCTCGCCTCGCTCGAGCCCTTCCTCGTCCAGACCGACGACAACCCGACCGGCGTGCCGCAGTCCGTCTTCGACGGGATCGCCGAGACCGCCCGTGCCGACCGCTACTCCTGGTTCACGCAGTTCTACAACGACTTCTACAACCTGGACGAGAACCTGGGCTCGCGGATCAGCCAGGAGGTCGTGACCGCCAGCTGGAACACGGCGACGCGGAGCGCCCCGGTGGCCGCGTACGCCGTGGTCCCGGCGTGGATCGAGGACTTCCGGGCCGACGTCGAGGCGGTCCGCGCCGCGGGCAAGCCGTCGCTGATCCTGCACGGCACGGGCGACCGCATCCTGCCGGTCGACGCCACGGCCCGCGTGTTCCACGCGTCCTTCCCGGAGGCCGAGTACGTCGAGGTCGAGGGTGCCCCGCACGGTCTCCTGTGGACGCACGCGGCCGAGGTGAACAAGGCGCTGCTGGCCTTCGTCGCGGCCTGACCGTGCCGCTGCGGCCGGGCGCACCCCCCTGGCCACGTGATCGGCAGCTCGGTGCGTGATCGGCAGCTCGAGCTGCCGATCACGCACCGAGCTGCCGATCATCTGCGCTGCCCGCCGGGCTACGCTCCGGCACCGTAGCGGTGGCGGCGCCGGCGGGCGATGATCAGCCCGTGGATCTCGTCGTCGACCTCTCGCAGCGCGCCGGCCGCACCGACGCCGTGTACCGGGCGCTGCGCGACGCCCTGGCGCAGGGCCGCGTGACCGCGGGGGAGCGGCTCCCGTCCACGCGCGCGCTCGCCGCCGACCTTCGCGTCTCGCGCGCCACCGTCGCCACGGCCTATGAGCGGCTCGTCGCGGAGGGGTTCCTCGAGTCGAGGGTGGGCGCCGGGACCTTCGCCACCGCGGACGCGCGGGACGCCCCCGGGGCGTGGGACCGGCGCGCGAGCGGGGAACCGGCGCGCCGCGCCGCTCACGCACCCGCCGCCCACGCACCCGCCGCCCGGACCCCTGGCGCGCGGACCCCCGGCGCCCAGTCGCGCCCCGGCCCGTTCCGCCCCGGCGCCGCCCAGTCGCGCCCCGGCCCGCTCCGGTCCGGCGCGCTCCGCCCCCGTCCCGGCTGGCGCTGGACCCCGCACCCCGTGAGCGGCGACGCGCCCGTGCCCGCGCACGACTTCCGCGTGGGCATCCCTGACGCGAGCCTCTTCCCGTTCGACGCCTGGCGCCGCGTGCTCGCGGCCGAGTCGCGCCTGGGCGGCCACGCTCCCGGTGCCTATGCCGGCCCGGCGGGTCTCCCGCGGTTCCGGGAGGCGGTCGCCCGGTACACGGCCCACGCGCGCGGCGTCCGGGCGGGGGCCGACGACGTCGTGGCCACCTCCGGCGCCCAGCAGGCCCTCGACCTCGTGGCCCGGGTGCTCCTCGAGCCGGGCGACGTCGTCGCGGTGGAGGACCCGGGCTACCCCGAGGCCCGGGACCTGTTCGCGCTGCACGGCGCCCGGGTCGTGCCCGTGCCGGTCGACGCGGAAGGGCTGGTGGTGGATGCGATCCCGCCGCAGGCCCGCTTGGTCTACACCACGCCGTCGCACCAGTTCCCGCTCGGGATGCCGCTCTCGCTGGCGCGTCGCCGCGCGCTCCTCGCGCACGCCTCCCGGCACGGTGCCGCGGTGGTCGAGGACGACTACGACAGCGAGTTCCGGCACGGCCGCCGGCCGCTCGAGTCGCTGCACGCGCTGGACCGCGACGGGCGGGTCATCTACGTGGGCACGTTCTCGAAGTCGCTGCTCCCGGGCCTGCGGGTGGGGTATCTCGTCGCGCCGCCGTCGCTGCGCGACGCCCTCCTCGCCGCGAAGCAGCTCACCGACGGCCACGGTGCGGTCCACGTGCAGGCGGCCCTGGCCCGCTTCATCGACGACGGCCTGCTGGCCCGGCACGTGCGCCGGGCCACCGCCCGGTACGCCGAGCGGCACCAGATCCTGCTGGACGCCCTGGCCGGCCTGCCGGTCGAGCCCGTGCCGTCCGCGGCCGGCCTGCACGTCACCGCCTACCTCGCGGCGGACCCGCCCCCCGAGGGCGGCTCGCGGTCGCTGGTGACCCGTGCCCGACGCCGGTCGGTCGCCCTCGAGTCCCTCGGCACCTTCACGGTGGGTCACCACCGCGACGCGGTGGTGCTCGGCATCGGCGCGGCCGGGACGGCGTCGATCAGACCGGGGATCGAGGTGCTGGGACGGCTGCTGGAGGGGTGAAGCGCCGCGACCGCCACGCGGTCCACGCGAGACCGGCCAGCGCGAGCAGGACGGGCCCGAGCATGTGCGCCCCGGTCATGACCAGCAGCGCGACCGAGGCGACGAGCGACACCCCGGCGCACCACCAGGCTGGGCCGCGGCCGGGGAGGAGCCGGAGCGCGGCGGCGGTGCCGATCACGTAGAGCAGGGAGAACGTGCCGGTCGCCATGAGGACCACCGCGTCCGTGGGCTGGCGCAGGAGGGCGAGCGCCGCCGTCGTGCCGAGGGCCAGGGCGATGATGACCGCCAGCGAGCGGCGCGGCACCTGGCCCGCTCCGGAGCCGCGGGCGAGCCAGGACGGCAGGGCGCCGTCGCGGGCGAGCGAGGCGCCCATGCGGCTTCCGCCCGCGAAGTAGACGTTGATGGCGCCCATCGTGAGGAGGACGGCCACCACCGCCGTCACGGGCCGGGCTGCTTCGCCGAAGCCGAGCACGAGGAGGTCCGAGAGCGGCGCCGGCCCGGGCGCGCTGCCGAGCACCGCGACGGTGGCGAACGCGACGCCGAGGTAGAGCACGCCGACGACGGCGACGGCGACCGCGGTGGCCCGGGGGATGTCCCGCGCGGGGTTGCGGTACTCCGCGGACAGCGACCCCATCACCTCCCACCCGGCGAACGCCCAGACGAGCAGCGCGGCGGCCTGCCCGACGGCGCCCCAGCCGTGCGGCGCGAACGGTGCGAGGTGGTCGGGCTGGGCGTGGGGGAGAGCCACCACGACCGCGACGGTGAGTAGCAGCGCGATGGTACCGGCGATGACGAGCTGGGCGGTCCCGGACACGCGCAGGTCGAACCAGCTCATCGTGGCGCACGCGGCGATGATCCCCACGGTGGTGAGGAGCGCCGCCGTCGGGCCGCCGCCGGTGGCGTCCGCGACGTACGCGGCGGCGAACCCCGCTGCCGCGGGCGCCCCGACGGGGATCGTGAAGTAGAACGCCCAGCCCACCATCGTGGACGCGCGCCGGCCGAACGCGAGGCGCGCGTACGTGGCGATGCCGCCGCCGTCGGGGTGGCGGGCGCCGAGCGCCGCGAAGGTGGTCGCGAGCGGGATCGAGAGCGCGACGAGGCTCGCCCAGGCGAGGAGCGAGGCGGGCCCTGCGGCATGCGCGGCGAGGGCGGGGAGCGAGATGACGCCGGTGCCGAGCAGGCCGCCGACGGTGAGGGCCGCGCCCTGGGGCACGGTGATGCCGTTGGTCATGGTGACGACGGTAGGCACCCGGTGGACCGGTGAACGGTCCGATCCGTGACGAGTTGTTCAGGCCATTCCGCTCAGACGGGCATGGGCACGGGCTCGAGAGCCGCCGGGCAGGGCCTGGCCGGCGTCGACCGGTAGGCCGTCGGGCTCACCCCGTACACCCGCTTGAACGCCGTGCTGAAGGTGAACGGGCTCTCGTAGCCCACCGCCCGGGCCACGGCGCCCACGGTGGCGTCGGGGTCGAGCAGCTGGTCGGCGGCGAGCGCCATGCGCCAGCTCGTCAGATAGGTCATGGGCGGCTCGCCGGCCAGCTCGTGGAAGCGTCGGGAGAGCAGCGCGCGGGAGACGCCGACGGACCGTGCGAGCTCGTCGACGGTCCAGGGTCGTGCTGGGTCACCGTGCAGGAGGCGCAGCGCCTGGCCGACTACGGGGTCGGCGTCGGCCCGGAACCACGTGGGCGGCTCGCCGCCGGGCCGGGCGGCCCAGGCGCGGAGCGCGCTGACGAGGAGCAGGTCGAGCAGCCGGTCGAGGACCACCTGCTGGCCGGGGTCGTCGTGCTGGATCTCGGCGGCGAGCAGGGCGACCAAGGGGCTCCGCAGCGTCTCGGCCCGGGCGACGGCCAGACGCGGCAGCGTGCTGAGGAGGCGCCGGCTGACCTCGCTGTCGGTCTGGTAGGTGCCGCAGAGCAGCACCGAGGTGCCGTCGGGGCTGTTCCCCCAGGTGCGGACGCCGAGCGCGCCGGACTCCATGAGGCTCTCGCCCGTCAGGTCCGTGCAGAAGCCGCCGGGCTGGATGAGGACCTGCGGGGCGGTGCCGGGATCGTCCGCGACGACGTACGGGTCGGGTCCGCGGAAGATCCCGACGTCGCCGGGTCCGAGCGCTACCTGCTCGCCGTCGTCGAAGGTCACCCAGCCGGTGCCTCGGACCACGGCGACCACGGTCAGCGGCGCTTCGTCCTGGACGCGCAGGCACCACGGCGGGTCGAGCAGCGAGCGCAGCACGAACGCGCTGCGGGCGCGCGGGCCCTCGAGGAAGGCGGAGACGACGTCCATGCCCCGAGCGTAGACGAATTCACATGGATCTGAGCGTTCGCACTATGGAGCGTCTTGCTTCCGGCTGGCTTGATAGGGGCATGACACCGAACGCACCCATCCTCGTCCTCGGCGGCACCGGCACCACCGGCCGCCGCGTCGCCGACCGCCTCGCCCGTGCGGGCCATGACGTCCGCATCGGCTCCCGCCGGGCCGACCCGGCCTTCGAGTGGGCCGACCCCGGCACCTGGCCCGCCGTCGTGGCAGGAGCCCGCGCCGCCTACCTCGTGTACACGCCCGACCTCGCCTTCCCCGGCGCGCTCGAGACGGTCCGGGCGTTCGCCCAGGTGGCCGTCGACGCCGGCGTCGGGCGCCTCGTCCTGTTGTCCGGACGCGGCGAGCCCGAGGCGCAGCGCGCCGAGGCGGCGGTCGCCGAGGTGGCCGACGCGGCAGGCGCCACCTGGACCGTGGTGCGCTGCGCCTGGTTCGCCCAGAACTTCAGCGAGACCTTCCTCCTCCCGCTGGTGCTCGACGGCGTCCTGGCGCTGCCCGCCGGCGAGGTCGCGGAACCCTTCGTGGACGCCGACGACATCGCGGACGTCGCGGTGGCCGCCCTCACCGAGGACGGGCACGGCGGGCAGGTCTACGAGCTGACCGGGCCGTCGGCCCTGACGTTCCGGGAGGCTGCTGCCGTGCTCGGCGCCGCCATCGGCCGGCCGGTGGAGTACGTGCCGACCTCCGTCGACGAGTTCGTCGCGGGAGCGGTCGCGGCCGGGATGCCCGCGGACGACGCGGAGGGCCTCGCCGGCATCTTCGCGATCACCCTCGACGGCCGGAACGTCGAGCCGCAGGACGGCGTGCGGCGCGCCCTCGGCCGCGGGCCGCGCTCCTTCGACGAGTACGCCGCGCGGGCGGCGGACACCGGGGCCTGGACCGTGGCCGCCCGAGCCTAGACCCGGAGCCGGTCCGCTTCGAGAACGTCCTGAGGTACGGCCTCAGGCAGCCGGACGGCACCTCATGACGTTCTCGGGGCGGACACGCGGCCGACCTCGGCACTCCCCGGGCGCGCCTGCTCCTGGATGCGGCGCAGCCCGTCGGCGGTAGCGACCACGTACACGCGGTCGCCACGCCGGAGGGGCCGCATGCTCTGCCCGGGGTCGATCGTCTTGTCGCCGCCGCCGCCGTCGAGCGCGGCGGTGTGCAGGGCCAGGACCCGCAGCCGGCCGGCCTCGTCGAGGTCGCGGGCGGCGCGCTCGGCGAGCGCGCTGCCCGGCTTGACCTCGATCCCCGCCACGAGCAGGACCCGGTCCCGGTAGGCCACGGTGTCGATGACCTCCTGGCCCATCGTCGCGGCAGCGAACCGCGGCGCCGCCAGGTGGGAGGCGCTGGCGCACGAGAAGTGCGGCACCTTGGCCTCCAGGCGCTCGCGGAGACCTTCGTCGAAGATGCGCAGCACCACCCGGAGGTCGTCGGTCCCGGCGTCGCGCTCGACGGCGTCTGCGGCGAAGCCGATCCCGACGGTCGTCGCCGTGCCGCTCGTCACCACGACGACGGCCCGCGCGCTGCCGGTCTGCGCGGTGCGCAGGGTCGCGGCCTGGCGGGCGTCGCCGATCACCACGGGTACGTGCAGCTCGCGGGCCACGGCGACGCCGCGGGCCTGCTCGTCACGGTCCACCGCCACCACGTCGACGCCCCGGTCCACGAGGGTCTTGACCACGCGGGTCCCGAGGTCACCGAGGCCCACGACGACCACGTGGCCGGACATGGGCTCGATGAGCACCCCGCGGTCGAGCAGGAGGCGGGTACGCACCACGCCGTCGACCAGCGCGGCTGTGACCAGCGGGATCACGCCGACGCTGACGATCGTCAGCACCACCCGGGTGGCGCGCTCGGCCGCGCCGAGGTCCACGTCCGGGTCACCCCCGCCGAGGGCGGTGACCACCGACATGTACAGGGCGGTGGCCAGGTCGTGCGACGTGGTGGCGACGATCGTCGCCGTGGCGACCGCGATGAGGCCCACCACCACGAGGAGCGCGATGCGGAGGTTCCGCCCCGCGACCATCCCGATGGTCCGCAGCGTGGTGCGGGGCGGACGGCGCTTGGTCGCCACGCGCGGCGGGGGCGGCGGGGCCGACGCCAGCACGCGGACCACGTCCTCGTTCTCCTCCGGCCGGCCGGGCGGCAGCGGGCGGACCGGCTCGTCGTCGTGCCCGGCGAACAGGACCTGGAGGACCGGCAGGTCGGTGCCCGGCTCCGCGACCACGAGGTTGCGGTCGGGCACGTGGAGCCGCGTCGGCTCGCCCAGGGCGGCGGCGACGAGCTCCGGCGCCGCGAAGGCCGACGACGACATCGCCTGGCCCCGCTCCACGTGCTGCTCCAGGGAGGCGCCCAGGTCGTCGTCGAAGATCCGGACCACCTGCCGCACCTCGGGCCAGTGCTCGTCGACCAGGAGCGCCGTGTCCACGTTGGCGCCGTCGTCCTGGTCGAGGAGGGCCACCGCCTCGGCCCGCCCGGCGCCCGCCCGCTCGAGCGCCGCGGCGTCGGGCGCCGGGGCGGGGACCAGCTCCACGCCCGGCAGGCCCGCCATGAGGGTGGCGTACCGGCCGGCGACGTCCGGCAGGACGACGGCGACGGTCCCCTCGTACCGCGTGGAGAGCGCGTACGACACGCGGTACGCCAGGGGGTTGTCACCGCAGACGACGAAGTGCCGTCGTCCGGTCGACCGCTCGGTGGGCATGACCGGGAGCGTATCGGCAGGCTCTGACATCAGCGGCTCAGAACCCCGTCTCGACGTACTCGAAGGCGCAGTTCCAGTAGTAGTAGTCAGGGTCGATCTCCGCCTGCGGCGCCTCGCCCTCCTCGGGCTCGTTGAGCGTCCCGTCGTCGCTCTTGAGCGCGAAGTAGTACGTGCCCGCCGGGAGGGAGACCACGGTGCTGGGGTGCCCCGGCGAGTCCTCCGTGCACTCGGGGGTGGCGTCCCGCGACGGGGCGGCCGTGCAGAAGGCGCAGCCCTCCAGGCGGACGGAGCCCGTGTCGGCACCGGTGTAGAGCCACTCGACGGCGCTCGGCCCGTAGTTGTACAGGGTGAGGTCCGTGTGGAGCGTGACCGCGGCGCTCTCGCCCGGGCGCTGGGCGCCGGCCGCGGCGTACACGGTCGCGATGTCCGCCGCGATCATCACCTTCTTCGCGTAGGTGACGCGTGCGTCGGCCGGGTGGTCGGTGACGAGCTCGGCGAGCGTGGCGCTCGCCCCGGCGAAGTCACCGGTGTCGAAGAGGGTCAGGCCGCAGCGGTAGATGCCCTCGGGCACCTGCGCCGCGGCGTCGGCGCCGAGGGCCTTGAGGTCGGGGGTGGTCAGGGCTTCGAACAGGGTGCCCGCGGCGCGGGTCTGGTCGAGCGCGGCGCAGGGGTCGGCCCCGGCGATGCCCGCCAGGATGCCGTCACGCCAGACGGTCACGTCGGCGGGCAGCGCCTTCGCGGGCTCCGTGTCGGCGTGCTGTGTGACGAGCTGGTCCATGACCAGCGCGGCCAGCTCGTACGCGGGCTCCTCGAGCCGGTCCATCGCGCAGCCGTGCAGGCCCGTGGGGACAGCGGCCGCAGCCTGCTCCTGGATCGCCGCCGACTCCGGCGAGCCGAGGTCCGTGGCCTCGAAGTACAGGTTGGCGTCCAGGGCGTCGCACGTGACGCCTCCGGTGGCCCGGGCATAGAGGTCGTCGAGGTGGCCAGGTACGGTCTCGGCCGCCCGGCTGTCCGGGTGGTCGGCGCGGACCTCGACCAGGGTGCGGTAGGCCTCGTCATAGACGTCCTCGGCCTCGAAGAACGGCACGGAGGCCGCACCCTCGACGTCGGCCGCCGCCGACGCGACCACCTCCTCGAGGTGCTGCTCGAACTCCTCCGCCTGCACCAGCGCGTACACGACGGCGCCCACCGGCACCACGGCGAGCAGCGGCCACGCCGCCACCCGCACCGCCCGCTCGGGGAGCGCCAGCGGCGGGAGGCCGCGCCGCTCGCGGCGGCGGGAGAGGAACCACGCGTCGGCCGCGAACCCGGCCAGCAGCAAGCAGAGCACGACGAGCCACGCCGGGCTCGTGCCCTCCCACGTGACGGGCAGCACGATGACCAGGAACACGACCGCGACCACGAGCGCCGCCGCGAGCCGGCCCCAGCTCCGGAGCAGCGCGTAGCCCAGGCCCAGACCGCTCAGGTTGAGCAGGGCGGCGGCGAGCGCCGTGCGGTCCTCCCGCGCCGGGGGCACGGGGAGCAGCTCGGGCTCGGGCAGCGCCGGGACGCTCACCCCGTAGGGGTCCGACGGCGGTGCCGTGGCCGGGCCGGTGCCCGACGGCACGGGGTTCTCGGCCGCGACGGGAGCCGACGGCGCGGCGTTCTCGGCCGCCGACCCGGCGGCCGGCGGCGCGACGGGGGCGGCAGCCGCCGGGGCCGGGGCCGGGGCCGGGGCCGGTGCCGGTGCCGGGTCTGGTGCCACGGCTGGTGCGGGCGGCGTGGGGGTCGCCGTGGCGCCGGAGGGCGGGGCGAAGACCACCGGCTCGACGACCGGGCTGTCGCCGGGCCCGGGGTTCTGGTTGGCCGCGTCGTCGTCGGTGCTGGTCATGCTCGTCCTCCGCTGGGGGTGCCGGGCAGCTCCGGCGTGCGCGTGCCCGGCTTCCGTCACGCCCCAAGGGTCCCAGATGGACGGCTGAAACGTCAGGATGATTCGCGGACGATCAGCTCTGTGGGCAGCACGAGGGCCGGCTCGACCGGCTCCCCGGCCGCGAGCCGCAGCACCTGGCGGGCGAGCTGCCGGCCGATCTCGAGGATCGGCTGGCGCACGGTCGTCAGCGGGGGCTCGGTGTACCGGGCGAGCTCGACGTCGTCGAAGCCGACCACGGCCACGTCGTCGGGCACGCGGCGGCCGGCCTGGCGCAGCGCCCGCAGCGCGCCGTCGGCCATGAGGTCCGAGGCGACGAAGACCGCGTCCAGCTCGGGGTCGTCGTCCAGCAGGCGCGTCATGGCCGCGAGGCCGGACTCGCGCGTGAAGTCGCCGACGGCGACGAGCGACCGGAGGCCGGTGCCCTCCAGGGCCTCCTGGTATCCGGTGAGCCGCTCGATCCCGGCCACCATGTCGGCGGGGCCGGTGATGGTGGCGATGCGCCGCCGGCCGCGGGCGATGAGGTGCTCCACGGCGGCGCGCACCCCGCCGGCGTGGTCCACGTCGATGTACGGCACGGCGGAGCGGCCGAGCGGGCGACCGCTCGCGACGACGGGGATGCCGCTGCGTGCGAGGTCGAGGGGGAGCGGGTCGGCGCCGTGCAGGGAGGCGAGGATGACGCCGTCGACCGTGCGGCCGTGGACGTACCGCATGATCCGGTCGTGGCTCGACGGGGTGGAGGCCAGGAGGAGGACGAGCTGCTTGTCGGCGGCCTCGAGCTCCTCGCCGACGCCGCGCAGCACGCTGGAGAAGAAGGCGTCGTCGGAGAAGACGCGGGTGGCGGGCTCGGGGACCACGAGCGCCACGGAGTCGGTGCGCTGTGTGACGAGGCTGCGGGCGGCCGGGTTGGGTACGTAGCCGAGCTGCTGCACGGCGCGGACCACGACGTCGCGCACCTCGGGGGTGACCGACGGGGAGCCGTTCACCACGCGGGACACCGTCGCGCGCGAGACCCCTGCGAGCCGGGCCACCGTCTCCAGCGTCGGCCGCACACCGGCCTGGAGGTCGCGCATCAGGACTCCGTCGTTCGGGGCGGCGCGGCTGCCGCCGGTTGTGACGCAGCGTAGCGCAGTAGAGCGCTCTCCCTGCGTCGCGGCCCGGGCACCGGGGTAGTGCGCCCGCCCGACGCCGGCCTCGCTGCATCGTTCGCTGTGGGTATGGCTGTGGCGTGTATCCCGGCCGGAATTAACGCCACAGCCATACCCACAGCGTGGGGTCAGCGCGTGAACGTCAGCCAGTTGACGTTGAGGAAGTCGGCCGGCTGGCCGCTCGTGAAGCGCAGGAACACGGTGTGGGTGCCCGTGACCTGCGCCATGTTGGCCGGGACGGTGCGCCAGCTCTGCCAGCCACCGGTGTTCCCGACGGCGAAGCTGCCGACCGGCGGGTTGTTGACGTTGTCGAGCCGCACCTCGACGAGCCCGCTCACCCCGGTGGGTGCGCCGGACGCGACCCGGGCGGCGAAGCCCGTGGCCGGCGTCGTCCCGAAGTTCACCCCGTCGAACCGCACCCAGTCCCCGTTGGCGATCCAGCCGATGTTCTGGCCGCCACCCGCGTCGGTGGTGGTCTCGGTGGCCACGCCGGACTGCGCGTTGTAGGACTCGGCCTGGATGGTCGAGTAGGCGTCCCGGCTGCCGGTCGGCGGCGGGGAGGTCGGCGGAGGCGTCGTCGTCCCGCCGCCCCGCTGCCAGACGGCGACGTAGTCGACGAGCATCGGCACGCCCGAGACGGTCTGGGCCGTCGGGCTGCCCGGCCAGCCGCCGCCGATCGCCACGTTCAGGATGATGAAGTAGCCGTGGTTGGTGGCGTTGTTCCAGGTGGTCGCGTCGACCTGGTCCTGCCGCACCGTGTGGAACAGGGTGCCGTCGAGATAGAAGCGCATCTGGTTCGGCGTGACGCTGCGGTCCCACTCCATGCGGTACGTGCGGAACCCGGTCTGGCAGCCGTTGCACGCGGTGGATCCGCCGATCCCGGTGGTCTCGTTGCACGGACCGCCCGGGCTGGTGCCGCAGTGCAGGGTGGACCACACCTGCGCGGCGCCGTTCACGTTCTCCATGATGTCGATCTCGCCGACGCCCGGCCAGTTCCAGTAGTTGCCCCGGAACGGTGCGCCGAGCATCCAGAACGCGGGCCAGTAGCCCTGGGCGGCGGCGCCCGTGACGTTCGGCATCTGCAGGCGGGACTCCACGCGCAGGACGCCGCCCGCGGGCGGCTGGAAGTCGGTGCGCTGGGTCTCGATGCGGCCGGACGTCCAGTTGCCGGCCGCGTCGCGGATCGGCTTGATGGCGAGGTTGCCGGCGCCGTCCTGGTACACGTTCTGCGTGCTGTTGGTGTGGTAGGCGATCTCGCCGGTGCCCCAGTTGGCGGCGCCGCCGGGGTACGAGTGGCCGATGTCGTAGATCCAGTTCGCCGTGTTCACCCCGGTGCCTGCCGCGCCGTTGAAGTCGTCGCTCCAGACGTGGGTCCAGCCCGACGGCGGGGGTGGGACGGCCGCCTGCGTGGTGACGGCGGCGAGGGGGACGGTGGCGGCGGCGAGCGCGCCGACCACAGCCGCGAGGGTCCTGAGTCGCTTTCTCATCTGGTTCTCACTTCCAGTGGGGGAGCTGCGTCGTTGCAAAGCGTGAGAACGCTCTCAGGCACAGTTATAGCGTCGCCGCTCCGCTGGGTCAACGGCAGGCAAAGTAGTTGCTGAGAGCGATTACAGGCGCAGGGTCGGCGGAGCCGTCAGCTCCTGGAGCCGCTCCAGGCCCTGGCGGGTGCTCACCACCACCAGGCGGTCGCCGGCGGCCATCTCATGATCGTCGCCGGCCGGGAGCAGCGGCGCGTCGAGGTCCTGCTCGCCGAGCGGCTGAGGCCGGCGGCGCAGTCCCAGCACGCGGACGTAGCGGAGCTGGTGGAGGGCGCCGAGCGGCTGCCCCACCGCCTCCGAGCCCGCGCGTACGGGCAGCTCGGCGACGAGGAGCACCCGGTCGCCGTAGTGGACGGCGTCGATCACCCACGGCCCGAGCATCGCCGCTGCGAACGCCGGCGCCGCGTGGAACGTGGCGCTCCGTGACCGCGACGCGGGGATGAACTGCTCCATCCGGCGCGCGAAGTCGTCCTCGAACAGGCGCATCACCACGCGACCGCGAAAGTTGCCGGGCTCTTCCACGGGGTCGGGCAGCAGCTGGCGGGCGCTGGCGGCGGAGGCGATGTTGACGAGGTCGTCGCCCGTGAGGGCCAGCACCGCCCGCGCATGGCTGACGCGGGCCTGGTCCAGCGTGGTGAGGCGGCGCCCGTCGCCGATCACCACGGGCACGTGCAGGTCACGCGCGGTGCCGACCCCACGGGCGTCGCGGGCGTGGTCGACCGCTACCACCTCGATCCCGCGGTCGTGCAGCTCGCGGAGGACCCGGGTGCCGAGCTCGCCCAGGCCGACCACCACGACGTGGTCCGTGACGGGCAGGACCGGGCCGCCCACGGCGGTCTCGAGGCGGGCACGCACGATCGAGTCGACGACGCCGGCGGTGACGGCCGGGATGACCGCGACGCTGACGAGCGTGAGGGCCACCTGCATCGCTCGTACCGTCAGGTCCGTCCTGTCCATGTCCGCATCGGTCCCGCCGAGCGCGAGGAGCACCGCCTGGTACAGGGAGCCGGCCCAGCCGGTGCCGTCCACGACGGGGATCAGCAGCGCCCCGGCGACGACCATCACGACGAGGACCGCGAGCGAGATCAGGAGGCTCGGGCCGATGCCGCGCAGCACCACACCGACCAGGCGCCGCACGCGGTGGTCCGAGGTGGGCGGGTCGGGGTCGCGCGTCGCGAGGACGAGGGTGGGCTTGGCGGTGCGGCCGGCTCCCGGCGGGTAGTCGGGCAGGGCGCGGACCGAGGTGTGGCCGTCCACCTCGCGCACGCCGAACAGAGGGAAGAGCTCCCTGCCCTGGACCGCGAGCGGGTGGCCCGCGACGAGGTCGAGGCCGCGGAGGTTCAGGCGGGACGGTTCGCCGAGGGCCGTCGCGACCAGGGCGGGGGCGGCCAGCTTGGCGTCCGACAGCACCTCGCAGTTGTCGAGGTGCGGCGCGATGCCGCGGCGCAGCCAGTTGTCGAACACCCGGATCACCAGGCGGATGCCGGGCGTCACCTCGCGGGCGACGAGGGCGGCCTCGAGGTTGCCCGCGTCGTCGTCGGACACCAGGGCCAGGGCGTCGGCCTGGTCCAGGCGGACCTTCTCGCGAAACGTGCGCTCGCCGGGGCGCTCGGCGTGGATCACGTCGACCACGTGCGGCAGCCGGGCCATCTTGCGGCTGTACTTCGCGTCCGGGTCCGGGGTGATGACGACGACGTCGCCCTCGTACCGCGTGGTCAGGGCCAGCACGAGGCGGTAGGGGAGCGGCCCGTCGCCGAGCACGACGAACCGCCGGCGAGACGGCTCCGTGGCGGGCGACATACCCGACACAGTACCTATACCGGCCAGGTCATGGCCCGAGGCTGGCGTGCTGGGTCCCGTCGCCCCCCACGTGATCGGCAGTTCGGTGCGTGATCGGCAGCTCGAACTGCCGATCACGCACCGAACTGCCGATCACGCGGGTGTCACGCAGGCATCAGCTGCGCGCGCTTGCCGGGACGTTCGCCACGCCGTCGGGCAGGAAGCGGCGGCCGAGGACGCGCTCGGAGTAGCCCGTGCGGTCCAGGTACGGCGTGATGCCGCCCGTGTGGAAGCCCCAGCCCGCGCCGAGGATCATGCACAGGTCGATCTGCTCCGGACCGGCGACCACACCCTCGTCGAGCATGAGCCCGATCTCGGTGGTGAGGGCGGTGAGGACCGAGTCCAGCACGCCCGCGGCGTCCAGCACGCCGGGTTCGCCCGGACGGGCGGGGCCGAACGCGTCCTGCACGGCGGGGTTGACCGGCTTGGGCAGGCCCTTGGGTCCGTCGAGGACCACCTTGGTGCCCTCCGCCACGATCTTCTCCAGGCCCTTCGAGACCGGGATGCGGTCGCCCAGGTCCTCGCGCAGCGACGTGAGGACGTGCAGGCCCACGGCCGGACCCACGAGGTCGAAGAGCTCGAACGTGGGCATCGGGAAGCCGAGCGGCGCGAGCGCGGTGTCGGCGACCTCGGCCGGCGTGCCGTTCTCGATGGACTCGACCACCTTGCCCATCACGAGGATGAGCAGCCGGTTCACCACGAAGCCCGGGCGGTCGGCGGCCAGCACAGCCGTCTTGCGGAGCTTCTTCGTCACGGCGAAGGCCGTGGCGAGGGCCTCCGGCGAGGTCTTCTCCGCGTGGATGACCTCGACCAGCGGCATCTGGGCCACCGGGTTGAAGAAGTGGATGCCGACGACCCGCTCGGGGTGCTGCAGGTCGCGCGCCATCTCGGTGATCGACAGGGCGGACGTGTTGGTCGCGAGGATCGTCTCCGGGGAGATGATGCCCTCGAGCTCCGCGAACACCTTCTTCTTCAGGCCCATGACCTCGGTGACGGCCTCGATCACGAAGTCGCAGGACGCGAAGTCCTGGATGTCGGTCGTGCCGTGCACCGAGGCCACGATGCGGGCCGCGACGTCCTGCGACATGCGGCCGCGGGACACCAGCCTGGTCACCGTGTCCCGGACGAAGCCGAGACCCTTGTCCACGCGCTCCTGGTCGAGGTCACGCATGACGACGGGGACCTGCAGGCGCTGGGCGAAGAGCAGCGCGATCTGCGCCGCCATGAGCCCGGCGCCCACGATGCCGACCCGGGTCACGGGCCGGGCGATCTTGGGGTCCGGCGCGCCGGCCGGCTTCTTGCCGCCCGAGACCAGGCCGAACGCGTACACGCTCGCGCGCATCTCGTCGGACATGATCAGGTCGGCGAGCGCCACGTCCTCGGCCTCGAAGCCCTCCTCGCGCGTGGCGTTGCGCGCCGCGGCGAGGAGGTCGAGGGCGCGGTACGGCGCCGGGCGCGAGCCGTGGATCGTGGCGTCGAGACGCTCACGCGTCGCGGCCACCACCGCGTCCCACACCGGCTGCGGGTCGAGCTCGCGGCGCGGCACCTCGACCTGGCCGGCGACGACCCGCGCGGCCCAGGCGATGGATTGCTCCAGGAAGTCGGCGGCCTCGAACAGCGCGTCGACGAGGCCGAGCTCCAGCGCCTCGGCCGGCTTGTACGGCTTCTGCGCGGCCGGGCGGGCGAGGAGCACCTCGACGGCCTTCTCGATGCCGACCAGGCGGGGCACCAGGTAGGCGCCGCCCCAGCCCGGGACCAGGCCGAGGCCGGTCTCGGGGAGGCCGAGCGCCGCGGCGTCGGACGCCACCGTGCGGTAGTCGCAGTTCAGCGCGATCTCCAGGCCGCCGCCCAGGGCGAGGCCGTTGACGAACGCGAACGTGGGGACGCCGGTCTGCTCGCGCAGGCTGCCCAGGATCGAGTACGCGCGGTGGCCCATGCGGCCGAGCTCGAGCGCCTCGTCGTGGGAGGTGACCTGGGCGACGCCGAGGAGGTCCGCGCCCGCGGCGAGGAAGTACGGCTTGCCGGTCACGGCCACCGCGGCCAGCTCGCCGGCGGCGGCCCGCTCGCGGACGCCCTCGAGGGCGGCGAGCAGCTCGGCCATGCCCTGCGGGCCCAGCGTGTTCGGCTTGGTGTGGTCGAGCCCGTTGTCCAGGGTGATCAGGGCCATCGTGCCGCCGCCCGGGAGGACGACGTCGCGGACGAGGGCGTGGGTGACGCGCTCGGCGCGTGCGGAGGTCTCGGTCACGGTTCAGTTCTCCCCGTCGGCGCTCGTGTGGCCGGAGTAGTCGGCGTGGTGCGGGTTCTCCCAGATGACGGTGCCACCCTGGCCCAGGCCCACGCACATGGTGGTGATGCCGTAGCGCACCTCGGGGTGCTGCTCGAACTGGCGCGCGAGCTGCGTCATGAGGCGCACGCCCGACGACGCCAGCGGGTGGCCCACGGCGATCGCGCCGCCGTAGGGGTTGACCCGCGGGTCGTCGTCGGCGATGCCGTAGTGGTCGAGGAACGAGAGGACCTGGACGGCGAAGGCCTCGTTGATCTCGAAGAGGCCGATGTCGTCGATGGTGAGCCCGGCCTGGGCCAGCGCGCGGTCGGTGGCGGGGACCGGGCCGAAGCCCATGATCTCCGGGGCCACGCCCGCGAAGGCCGACGCGACCAGGCGCATGCGCACGGGCAGGCCCAGCTCCTCGGCGACGTCGCCCGCCGCGAGCACGCAGCCGGTGGCGCCGTCGGTCAGCGGCGAGGCGTTGCCCGCCGTGACCCGGCCGCCCGGGCGGAACGGCGTCTTGAGGTCCTTGATGCCCTCGGCGGTGGTGGACGGGCGGGGGAGCTCGTCGGCGGTGGCCAGGCCCCAGCCCTGCTCGGCGGAGCGGATCGCCACGGGGACGAGCTCCGGCCCGATGTCACCGTTGGCCAGCGCCTTGGCGTACTTGGCCTGCGAGTCCACGGCGTAGGCGTCCGCGCGCTCCTTGGTCAGGTGCGGGAACTTGTCGTGGAGGTTCTCGGCCGTGACGCCCATGTTCAGGGCCTGCGCGTCCACGAGCCGCTCGGAGACGAAGCGGGGGTTCACGTCGGCGTCGAAGCCCATCGGGTGGCGGCCCATGTGCTCCACGCCGCCCGCGATCGTGACGTCGGCGGTGCCGGTGGCGATGCCCGCGGCGGTCGTGGTCACGGCGGTCATGGCCCCGGCGCACATGCGGTCGATGGCGAAGCCCGGCACGGACTGGGGGAGCCCCGCGAGCACGCCGACGGTGCGGCCGAGCGTGAGGCCCTGGTCGCGCTGCTGCGTGGTGGCCGCGATCGCCACCTCGTCGATGCGCTCGGGCGGCAGCTCGGGGTGGCGGCGCAGCAGCTCGCGCACCACCTTGACCATCAGGTCGTCGGCGCGCGTCTCGGCGTACAGGCCGTCGGGCCGCGCCTTGCCGAAGGGGGTGCGGACGCCCTCGACGAAGACGACGTCGCGCAGGGTACGGCGCTTCGGCGCCCGGGGCGTGGGCGCAGGGGTTTCCGTGGCCACGGTCATGGCAGCTCCTGGGTCGGGACGGCGGCGTCCGTCGTGAGCGACACCGCTCTGAACGCGTTACACGCTACCCTGAGTACCGGTAAAAAGCACGCACGACGTGAGACCGAGTTCGTGACATTCGTCCCGCCGTCAGATACTCCGTCTCACGCCGTGCGAGGGGTGTGCGGCTCAGCGGCCCCGCAGCTTGCGGACCACCTTCTTGGCCGTCGGCAGCGCGCTGTTCCAGGTGGTGTACCACCGCGAGAACGGCACGTCGATGGAGCCCACGAGCTCGTCCGTGTGCTGGGCGAAGCTCTTCTTGAACTCGCTGATCCCGTCGTTGAGCAGCCCGTTCATGTCGTAGCGGACCAGACCCGCCTGCTGGGCCAGCTCGATCGCGTGCCACTTGACGGGCGCGTTGGCGCGCGCCTTGCGCCCGGCGTCGTTGATGCCCCCGTAGAGCTCGAACGAGGTCGACGCCGACGAGACGCACCACACGAACGCGCACGGGGCGCCGTCGGCGAACGCGGCGACGAGCACCGAGTGCTCGCCCAGCTCGCGGTGGATGTCCAGGTAGTACTTGTCGGAGTGCAGCGCGAAGCCCGCTCGGTCGGCGGTCTCCTTGTAGACCTCCAGCACCGCCCGCACCTCGTCCTCCGTGGTGACCCGGCGCACCTCGAGCCCGCTGCGCCCCGCCTTGCGGATGTCGTAGCGGGTGGACTTGCCCATCGCGGCCTGGAGCTGGTCGGGCGTCTTCGTCAGGTCCAGGATCAGCGTGGAGGGGTACAGGATCGTGTTCGGCGCGTACCGGCGGCCCGGCAGGTCGATCCGGGTCCCGGCCGGCCAGTCGGGCTCGAGCGTGAGGCCGACGCCGCCCACGTGGGTGCGGCACCACTCGGTGACCGCCTGCGTCACGGCCGCCCGCGTCTCGTCGTCGCCCACCCCGTAGACCACGGACCGCGTGTCGTCGGAGTGCCGGTGGGCGACGACCGGGCCGCGCGGCACGTACGAGAGCGCCTTGAACTGCGCGGGGAGCGGGCGTACGAGCACCTGCGCCAGCCCGGCCGCCCGGCCGTCGGCGGCCGTGAGGCGCAGCCGGTGCGCCCGCCACGCCCCGGCAGCCTTGACCTCGCCCCAGCCCCAGAGCTGGAGAGGGTGCCCACCCAGCGCGAGGACCTCACGGTCCCAGGCGGCGGGGTCGGTCACCACGTCGACGGTGAGGGGCCCGGCCAGGGGGCCGGAGGGCAGCACAGGGGGCAGAACGGACATGGGAAGACTCTATCGGGAGTGGGTGAACGCCTCCGCGAGGCGGGCCGAGACGAGGCTCACCTGCCACTCGCGCGCCCCGCGGCCGCGGAGGAACTCCGCCACGGCCGCCTCGTCGGCCGGCTCGGGCGGGGTCCAGCAGAGGCGGCGCAGCGCGTCCGGCTGGAGCAGGTTCTCGGCGGGCACCGCGTGCTCCTCGGAGAGCGCGGTGATCACCTCGCGGGCGAGGACCAGGCGCCGGGCCGCGTGGGGGTCGCGGTCGCCCCAGCTGCGGGGCGGCGGCGGACCGTCCGTGCGCGGCCCCCGGACCGACGGCAGCGCGGAGGCGGGCAGGGCGAGCGCCTGGTCGATGGCGTGCTGCCAGTAGGGCGCCCGACGGCGCGTGCCCTTCCCGGCGAACTCCGGGATCGTCACAAGCTGTGGCACCGTCCGGGGGAGCGCCTTCGCCGCGGCGACGATCGCGCGGTCGGGGAGCACCCGGCCGGGCGACACGTCCCGCGCGCGGGCGTTGGCGTCGCGCGCCTGCCAGAGGCTGCGGACCACGGCCATCTGGCGTGCCTCGCGCAGCACGTGCATGCCCGAGGTGCGGCGCCACGGGTCGATGCGCGGCGCGGGCAGGGGGGCGAGGCGGACCGCCTCGAACTCCTGCGCGGCCCACTCCGTCTTGCCCGCGGCCTCGAGCCGCTCGGCCAGCCGGTCGCGGAGCTCGACGAGCACCTCGACGTCGAGCGCCGCGTAGCGCAGCCAGTCCTCGGGCAGCGGCCGCGTGGACCAGTCGACGGCGGAGTGCTCCTTGGCGAGGCCGAGGCCCAGCACCTCCGCGACGACGGCGGCGAGCCCCACCCGCTCCATGCCGAGCAGCCGGGCCGCGAGCTCCGTGTCGAAGACCCGCGCGGGCCGCAGGCCGTGCTCGGCGAGCCCGGGCAGGTCCTGGGAGGCGGCGTGCAGCACGTGCTCGGCGTCGCCGACGGCCTCCCCCAGGGGGGCCAGGTCCGGGATCGCCACCGGGTCGATCAGCGCGGTGCCCGCACCCGCCCGGCGTACCTGCACCAGATAGGTGGACTGGCCGTAGCGGTAACCGGACGCCCGCTCGGCGTCGGCCGCGACGGGACCGGTCCCCGCGGCGAAGGCGTCGACCACCTTCTGGAAGGCGGCGGGGGTGTCGACGACGGGCGGCAGCCCCTCGGACGGTTCGGTCAGCGGGACGACGTCACCCAGCGTCCCGGCCTCCACGTCGCCCGCGGACTCGGCGGGCTCGGACACGGCGGGTGGGGTGGTGCTCATGGGCCCACCGTAGGGTGCCTCGGGGAACGGCTTGTAAAACGCCTGGTCAGGGACGCGACGCCCGACCAGGCGGGCGGCAGCCCCGCGGCGGTGGCCAGCAGCGCGCCCCAGGCCGCGAGGTGGGGGCCCAGGTTCAGGTCGGTGGGCGTCCACGAGGCGCGGATCTCCAGGTCCACCGCGTCCGGGGTGCCCGAGAGGGCACCGTAGGAGTGCGAGAGCACCCGCGTGATGGTGCCCCCTTCGGCCAGCAGGTCGACGCCCGGCTCGAGCCCGGCGTCGGACAGGCTCTCCCGGACCCAGGACCAGGCGACGTCCGCGAGGACCGGGTCCGCCGCCATCTCCGGGTCGGTCGTGCCCCGCACGAGCGTGACCACGCGGAAGGTGCCGTGCCAGGCCTCCTGGCCCGCGGGGTCGTGCAGGAGCACGAACCGGCCGGTGGCCAGCGCGTCGTCGTCATGGCCGTGGGTGCCCGGGGGCGCCCCCGGGATCACGTCGGCGCTGAGGGCGACGCTCCAGGGCGCCACCCGCACCGGCGCGGGGATCTCGGTGAGGTGTACCTCGGGGCGCAGCGCCTGGCCTCGCAGCGCGTCGAGCGCGGCTGCGAAGTCGGGGGGGACGCCTGTGGGCGGGCCACTGGTCACGTCCAGAAACTTACGCGTGCGGCGCGTCGCGACGACACACCACGCGCCGGTGTCGCCGGATTGTGATTTTGCGCCCGACGGCGCCGGGGCACACCCGGGTGCACCCCGGCACCGTCGGCCGTCCGTCACCCCACCCGCGTGAGCCGGAAGACCTGCGCCGCGCTGCCGGTGCAGGGCTGCTGGGAGAGCCGGCGTCCGTCGTCGGCGGTGGGGCTGTCCAGCGTGAGGCACTTGCCGCTGTGGCGCGCGACGAACGTCAGGCCGCCGCCGGACGCGACCGGCCGCCACTGCTGGTTGGTACCGCCCACGTACGTCCAGAGGTGGACCCGGGTGCCGTCGCCCGTCGCTCCGGTGCCTCCGGAGACGTCCCAGACCTTGCCGGCGTGCTGGTTGAGCACCTGGTAGTGGCCGTCGCCGGTGGGGGTCAGGCGCCAGCGCTGGTTCGCCTGGTCGCCGCCGCCGCACGCCCACTGCTGCAGCCCGGTGCCGTCGGCGGTGCCCCAGTCTGCGGCGTCGAGGCACTTGCCGCTCGCCGCGGGGGAGACCTGGTACCAGGCGTTCGGGTCCACGGCCGACGTCGCCCGCGGGTCCCAGCGGAACGTCGCCACGGCACGGCCCGGGAGGGAGTACGCCAGGGACCGGCCCTCGTCGGTGATCGAGAAGGTCTGTGCGGCCGACGACGCGTTCACGACGAACGCGACCCGGGTCCCGTCCGGGTTCTGGAAGACGACGTTCTGGACGCCGCCGGGGCCCTGGCTGGTGGAGCCGATGCGCCGGGCGCCGACGTCGACGAACTTGCTGAGGTGGCCCAGCACGTAGAACTCGCCTCCGCGCGTCACGGTGCTGCCCGCGATCTCGACCACCCCGTTGCAGCGGGTGCCGCAGTGACCCTGGTGCGGGCCGCCGTTCTGGTCGAGCGCGAGGTTCCACGTCAGCACGGTCTCGCCGCCGTTGCGCATGTTGCGCACCACGAGGTTCTCCGCGTGCCAGACGAGGGTGTCGCCGAACGTGGCGGCGGGGTTCGCGCTGTCCGTGCCGGAGCACTCCGTGAAGTACACGCGCTTGCCGGCACTCACGACCTGCGCCTGCGCCTCCGGGGACCCGCCATAGCAGTGGAACGCCGCGCCGACGACGCGGGAGATCCCGCTGGTCCCGGCGAACACGTCGAGGGCGTAGTCGGGCCGGTCCCAGTTGTGGTCGTAGGCGAAGAGCTGGGTGCCGAGGCCGGCGCGGGTCAGGGCGCCGTCGAGCACCCGGACGAAGGCCGCCTGCTCGGACGGCGACATGCTCATGGACGGGTAGCTCGTCGCGAAGAGGGGCTCGTTCTGGACCGTGAGGTCGCTGAGACGGACGCCCTGCTGCTCGTACGCCTGGATGGTGCGCACGAGGTAGTCGGCGTACTCGTCGTAGTTCTCGGTGCGGAGGCTGCCGCCGTTCAGGGAGCCTCCGGTCTTCATCCACGCGGGCGGCGACCACGGCGTTCCCATGAACCGGATGCCGGGGTTCACGGCCAGGGCCTGCCGCAGGACGGGGAGGATCTGCTGCTGGTCGCGGGCGATGCTGAACTGCCCGGGAGTGTCCTCGTAGGTGTAGAAGCCGCCGGAGTTGAAGTCGCTGCTGCCCAGCGGCTGTCGCAGGTAGCTCAGCCCGATCCCGTCGCCGGAGCGCGAGAAGAGCGACTGCAGCAGGGCGGTGCGCTGCGCGGCGGGCAGGCTGCTGATCAGCGAGGCGGAGGCCTCGGTGACGGAGGCGCCCGCGCCCGAGTAGCGCTGGGCGGTCTGGCCGGGGTCGACCCGGATGTCGATGGCCTGGGGGCTGGACCCGAACGGTACGTCGGTGCCCGCGGAGAGCCTGCGGGCGCCGTCGGCCGTGGTGACCCAGACCTGGGCGGTGGTCGGGGCGGCCTCGGCCGGGCCGGCCGCGAGGCCGATCCCGGTGGCTCCGGCGGCCAGGACGCTCAGCGCGGCGAGCGCCGCGCGGACGGACAGGGAACGAGTGGTACGCGTCATTGCGACTCCCTCGGTGGAGGTGTGCTGTCGAGGGACGATCCTTCCATACCTACCGAGTACTTGGTAGGTACCGAGCCTCTAGACTCGGCCGGATGACACGACAGGCAGAAGGTGGCGGGGTCCGTGTGCGGCGGCCACCGGCGGAGCGGCGGGCCGAGATCCTGCGCATCGCCATGGAGACGTTCGCGACCCGCGGCTACCACAACGCCTCCCTCGCCGAGATCGCCGACCGGGTGGGGCTCACGCAGGCGGGGGTGCTGCACTACTTCCCGTCCAAGGCCGGGCTGCTCACGGGCGTGCTCGACCTCCGGGACTCCACGGACATCGAGGAGCTCGGCACCGAGCGGCCCCACGGGCTGGCGTTCCTGCGGCACCTCGTCGAGACGGCGCGGCGCAACGCCGGCCGCGAGGGCATCGTGCGGCTCTACACGGTCCTCGCCGCGGAGAGCGTCACGGCCGGGCACCCCGCCCAGGACTACTTCCGGGACCGGTACCAGGGCCTGCGGGCCATCCTGGTCGAGGCCCTGGAGGAGGCGCGCGAGCTCGGCGAGGTCGCTGCGGACCTCGACTGCCGCACCGTCGCGACGGTCATCATCGCCACCATGGACGGGCTGCAGGTCCAGTGGCTGCTCGAGCCGCACACCGTGGACCTGGCCGCCGCCACCGAGGCGGCCGTCGTCGGCCTGATCGGGCGGGACCTGCCGCCGGCACGCTGACCTTGGACGTCCCGGGCGGGACGTGCGTCCTGCGCACTAGGCTGGCGGCGGGCCACGGGCGCGGCCGCGCCCGGTTCCCGTCCCGACCGAAGGAGCAGGCAAGTCATGTCAGCACGCGCACAGATCGGCGTCACCGGACTTGCGGTCATGGGCCGCAACCTCGCCCGGAACTTCGCGCGCCATGGGTACACGGTCGCGGTGCACAACCGCTCGTACGCGAAGACCGAGTCCCTGATCGCCGAGGCGGGCCACGAGGGCGACTTCGTGCCGTCCGAGTCCATGGCCGACTTCGTGGCGTCGCTCGAGCGCCCCCGCAAGGTCGTCATCATGGTCAAGGCCGGTGCGGCCACCGACGCCGTGATCGACGAGCTGGTGCCCCTCCTGGAGGAGGGCGACATCGTGGTGGACGCCGGCAACGCGCACTTCCCCGACACCATCCGCCGCGAGGCGGCGCTCAAGGAGCACGGCCTCCACTTCGTGGGCACGGGCGTGTCCGGTGGCGAGGAGGGCGCGCTGCTCGGCCCGTCGATCATGCCGGGCGGCACGCGCGAGTCGTACGAGTCCCTGGGCCCCATCCTCGAGGACATCTCCGCGAAGGTCGACGGCACGCCGTGCTGCACCTACGTGGGTCCCGACGGCGCCGGGCACTTCGTCAAGATGGTGCACAACGGCATCGAGTACGCCGACATGCAGCTCATCGCCGAGGCGTACGACCTGCTCAAGCAGGGTCTCGGTGCCTCGGCCGCGGAGATCGGCGAGATCTTCGCGCAGTGGAACACCGGCGACCTCGAGTCGTTCCTCATCGAGATCACCGCCGACGTGCTGCGTCACGTCGACGCCGAGACGGGCCAGGCGTTCGTCGACGTCGTGCTCGACCAGGCGGAGCAGAAGGGCACCGGCCGCTGGACCGTGCAGAACGGCCTGGACCTGGGCGTGCCGATCACGGGCATCGCCGAGGCCACGTTCGCCCGTGCGCTGTCCGGCTCGGTGCCGCAGCGTGAGGCGGGACGTGCCGCCCTCCCGGCCCACGCGCAGGCGTGGGAGGTCAAGGACCGCGACGCGTTCGTCGAGGACGTGCGCCTCGCGCTCTACGCCTCGAAGGTGGTGGCGTACTCGCAGGGCTTCGACCAGATCGCGGCGGCGTCGCTCGAGAACGGCTGGGACATCGACCGCGGTGCCATGGCCCGCATCTGGCGCGGCGGCTGCATCATCCGCGCCCGCTTCCTCAACCGCATCACCGAGGCGTACGAGCGTGACGCGGCCCTGCCGCTGCTCCTCGCCGACCCGTACTTCACCGACGCGGTCGGCAACGGCCTCGCGGCCTGGCGCCGCATCGTGGCCGGGGCCGCGCAGAACGGCGTGCCCACGCCCGCGTTCTCCTCGTCGCTCGCGTACTACGACGGTGTGCGGGCCGAGCGCCTGCCGGCCGCGCTGATCCAGGCGCAGCGCGACTTCTTCGGCGCGCACACCTACCGCCGCGTGGACCGCGACGGCACGTTCCACACCCAGTGGTCGGGCGACCGCACGGAGGTCGACGCGTGAGGGGTCTCCCCGGCGGCGCCGGTCCCGGCGGCGGAGGGGCCGGCCACGGCCACGAGCCCGGGCGGGTCGACGACCTGATGGTCGTGGGGGTCGGCGGGGACATCGGCATGTACGCGCTGTGCCGTGCCTTCCACGAGCAGTACGGGGCCCCGGCTGTCGTCCTCTCGACGGTCGCCACCCGCGCCATGCAGGAGTCGGCCATCGTGACCAACCTGGTGGACCCGGGCCTCGACGACACGGAGACGTTCCTCCGGTCGCTCGAGGGCGTGGCTGCCGAGCACCCGACGCGCCGCAAGATCCTGCTGACCAACGCCGACTGGTTCGTACGGACCGTCGTCGAGAACCGCGAGCGGCTGGAGGCGGCGGGCTACCTCACGCCGTACCCGTCGCGCGAGGTGCTCGACGTGGTGAGCACCAAGGAGGGCTTCGCGCAGGTCTGCGACCAGCTCGGGATCCCGACGCCGCGCACCGTCGTGGTGGACGTCCCGACGCTGGTGGCGGCCGGGGGCCGCGCGGCGATCCCCGCGCTGCAGGTGGACCTGGAGTTCCCGGTCGTGGCCAAGCCGTCCGACTCGGCGGCCTGGCACTACGTCGACTTCCCGGGCAAGGCGAAGATCCACCACGTGGAGAGCCGGGCCGAGCTCGAGAAGCTGGTGGGCCACCTGGTCGACGCCGGCTACCCCTCGACGCTGCTGGTCCAGGAGTTCATCCCGGGCGACGAGACGCAGATGCGGTCCCTGACCGCGTACCGCGACACCACGGGCACGGTCACGCTGCTCGCCACCGGCCGCGTGCTGCTCGAGGAGCACACGCCGGGCACGCTCGGCATCCCCGCGGCGATCCTGGTGGAGCCGTACGACGACGCGATGGAGGCCGCCACGCGGTTCCTCGACGCGACGGGCTACGTGGGCTTCGCGAACTTCGACTACAAGCTGGACCCGCGCACGGGCCGGCACGTGTACTTCGAGGTGAACCCGCGCATCGGCCGGAACAACTACTACGTCACCGCGGGCGGGGCCAACGTGGCCCGGGTGCTCGTGGAGGACCAGGTGCTGGGCCGGCCGATCCTGCCGGTGCGCGCCGTGCAGGAGGTCCTGTACTCGGTGGTGCCGTTCGGCCTGCTGCTGCGGTACGTGCTGGACCCGCAGCTCCGCGAGCGCCTGAAGGACCTCAAGGCGAACGGCCGCGTGGTGAACCCCCTCAAGTACGACGGTGACGGCGGGCTCAAGCGTCGCCTCATCGTCGAGGGCATCACGCAGAACTACCGGCGCAAGTACGCGCAGTACTACCCGGCACCCACGGCGACGGGTCACTGACGCCGCTGCCCGACGGCGTGCCGGCCGCCTCCCCGTGAGGTGACCGGCCCGCCGTCGGGCGTGCCACGCCGGGCCGGGCCGCGAGAACAACATTCCGCCCGCTCCGGGGGCACGTTGCCTGCGCAAGGTTGTTCTCGAGCGCGGTCCGGCTGGACCCTCGACCGGGTCGAGGCTCCAGGCTCGCCCCCATGACGACCTTCCTCGCTGCCCGACGCCGGACGCGCCCGCCCGGCACGCGCGAACGTCTCCCGGCGGCCTACCTCGCGTGGCTGGGTGCCGCCACCGTCTCCCAGCTCGGTGACGTGGTCATCGGCTTCGCGATCGGCTGGGTTGCTGCCGGGTACGGTGGAGCGGCCGCGGGCCTGGCGCTCGCCGCCGGCAGCGTGCCGACCGTCGTCCTGCTCCTCCTCGGTGGCACTGTGGCGGACCGGTTCGGCGCCCGACGGGTCATGATCCTGGGGGACGCGACGATGATCGCCGTCTCGGCGTGCCTCGCGGCTGCCGTGCTCGCGGTCGGTTCGCCGTTGTGGCTCCTGCTCGCGGTGAGCGTGGTCCGCGGCACGGTGGCCGCGTTCTACCGCCCGGCCGCCGGGTCGATGCCACGCCGTCTTGTCCCCGACAGGCAGCTCCCGTCGGCGCTGGCGCTGAACCAGGGCGCGAGCCGGGCGGCCGGCCTTGTCGGGGCCCCGTTCGCGGGTCTCCTCGTCGGGGCGGGCGGACTGGCCCCGGTCGCCGCCCTCGATGCCGCGACCTTCGCCCTCGTGCTGGTGGTGCTGGTGCGGGTCCGACCGGGCGCGGGGCCCGACGAGCCAGCGCCGCCGGGCGCCGGCCAGCGGCCGGACAGCCTCCGCCGAGCGGCGTGGGACGGCGTCCTCGTGGTGCGGCGCACGCCAGGCCTGCCCGCGGCGCTGCTGCTCCTCGCGGGCGCCGCTGCCTTCGTCCTGCCGACCGTCTCACTCCTGCTCCCGCTCCTCGCCCGCGAGGCGGGGTGGACTGCGCAGGTCACGGGCCTCGTCGCCGGGGCCCAGGCGACGGGCACTGTCGTCACCACGCTCGTGATCGCGCGGACCGGCGGACGACGGAGGGCAGGCGCGGCGACGTCGGCCGGGCTCGTCGTCGCGGCGGCCGGCCAGGCGGGACTGGTCTTCTCCGCGGTGGGAGGGACGCCGGTGCTCGCCGTCGGCGGCGCCGCCCTCGTCGGGGTGGGGGCGGGCATCTTCTCGGCCCACCTCGCCCCCTTGGTGCTCGGCGGGGCCCCGCGAACTCATCTCGCCCGCGTGCAGGCGCTCGTCTCCTTGGTCCAGATCCTGGCCGCCACCCTCACGAACGCGGCGCTGGGAGTGCTGGCCTCGGCGACGTCCGCCGGGTTCGCTGCGAGCGTCTGCCTGGTGGGCGTGCTGGGGTGCGCGGCGGTGGGGGCGAGGGCCCTGGGCTCCCTGACCGGGCCGGGGACGACACGACCGGTGTGACCCTCGACCAGGTCGAGGGCGCAGAATCGGGTCCATGTCTGAGCTCCTGTACGGCATCGGTGCAGTCGCGCGGGCGAGCGGCCTGCCCGTCAGCGCGCTGCGGTACTACGACGCCGCCGGGGTGCTGCGCCCGGCATGGTCGGACCCTGGGACGGGCTACCGGTGGTACACGAGCGACCAGGTGGAGCAGGCGCGCCTCGTGGTGCTGCTGCGCGAGGCCGAGCTGCCGGTCGCGAGCATCATCGAGGTCCTGGTGAACCGCCATCGTCCGGGGACCGCGCGTGCCGTGCTGTCCGAGCACCTCAGCGCCCTGCAGGAGCGGCTCGCGAGGTCCAGCGCGCTGATCGAGGCGGCGGACGGCCTGCTCGCCGATCCGCCGGCGACCCGCTTCGAGGTGGACCGCGCCGAGCTCGCCCGGGCCGTGGGCGCCGTGCGCTACGCGGTCGCGGCCGCCGATCCCGTGTGGCCGGCCCTCTCCGGCGTATTGCTGCACTGCGCCGGCGGCCTGCTCCGTCTCGTCGCCTGCGACCGCGCGCGGCTGGCCGTGACGTCCGTGGCGGTGCGGGGGCTGACCGGCCCGGAGGTGCAGGTCGTCGTCCCGCCAGCTGCGTTGGAGGCTCTGCCTGATGACGCGGACGACCTCACCGTCGAGCTCCGGATCGACCGGCTGGTCCTGGCGGCCGGGGCGGGTCGGCCCGTCGTGACCGAGCCGCTCGCCGGGGACTATCCCGACTACCGGGCGTTGCTGGAGGCGGGCGGCGAGCACGGGGCCTGCGCGCCGACGGCCGACCTGCAGGAGCGGCTCGCTGGGGGAGTAATCGGACCCGACGCCCATCTCGTGGCGGTGCGCCTGAGCGACCACGGCGTCGACGTCGTCCGACCGGCCACGCCCGGCGCGGTCGTGTTCGACCGCACCTACCTCCTCCAGGCGCTCGCCGCGGCGGGCGGTGACGAGGTGGCGCTGTCGCTCGACGCGGTGCGCGGCACGCTCGCCGTGGTGCCGCCGGACCGCCCCGACGACCGCAACCTGCTCATGCCCGTACGGCTGCGGTCCGGGGGATCGCGCTGAGACACGGCAAACAAAAGCGGCCTCCCGGAGGAGGCCGCTGGGTCCAGGGCCGTTACTCCCTGGGGTGGTATGCACCCACGATAGTCGCGGCGGGCCGGGATGTCTAGGGCAGGCGGCGTGGGTGCGCCTCCTATAGCCTGCTCGGGGCGGCTGGCCAACAGGCTGATCGCCGAGGACTCGAACGAGAGTGTGGGGCGAGTGACCGGCCGGAACCTCATCGCGTACATCGATGGCTTCAACCTCTACCACGGCCTGCACGAGGTCACCCGGCGCAGCAAGCTGTGGTTGGACGTCGTGGACCTCACGCGTCGGCTCCGACCCCGTAGCCGGCTCGTCCAGGTGAAGTACTTCACCGCGCACGTCCTGGATCAGCCAGCCGCGCTGTCGCGCCAGGAGAACTACCTCAATGCGCTTCGGGCGCAGAACCCCGAGCTTCTCACCATCACTCTCGGCCGCTACCAGAAGCGAATGGTCACGTGCCGGTCGTGCGGACACGTTCGGCCCCATTACGAGGAAAAGCAGACTGACGTCAATATCGCGACGGAGACCGTGGCTGATGCCCTCGCGGGACGGTGTCAGGACGCGCTGATCATTAGCGCCGACAGTGACCTGGTGCCGGCTGTGACAATGGCGCAGAGAATTCCCGGCTATTTTGCCGTTGCCGCGTTCCCGCCGGGGCGGCACTCGAACGACCTGAAGCGCCTCATGCCCGCGTCGTTCGGGATCCACCTGCCACGAATCGCCCAGGCTCAGCTTCCCTCTGTAGTGAAGGACCGGGAGAGTGGAACCCTCTATGCCAGACCGCCCTACTGGACCTGAGGGCATCGGCCCTGTGCTCGTCGTCGGCGCCGGCGGGTTTGTCGGCGGCCACCTGGTGCGCGGCCTCGCCGCGAGCGGCCGCGTCGTCCTGGCGGCCTCCCGGCGCCGGCTGCCGGACGACGTCCGGGGACCGCGGGTGCACCACGTCGCCTACGGCGAGCTGCCGAACCTGCCCGAGGCTGTCCGCCGCACGTGCGCGAGCGCGGGCGCGGACCTCCCCGGAGCGGCCGTCGTCTCGATCGGCGGCTGGCAGAAGGGCGCCGCGCTGCTCGAGCTCGACCCCGTGGTGTGGCGGGAGACGCTCACCAGCCACCTCACGGCGCACCTCGACGCCGCCCGCGTCGTCGTGCCGCTCCTGGCGACAGCCGACGTGCCCGGCGGCGCGCCCTACGTGGTCCTGAACGGCGCGGCGTCCTACCAGGCGATGGCCGGGTCGGGCGCCGTCAGCGTCACGGGCGCCGGGCTCTCGATGCTGGTGCGCGTGCTGCGCCTGGAGCAGGACGAGCTCGGCACGGCGCGCGGGGTCCGCTTCCACGAGCTCGTCATCGACGACGCCGTCGCCGAGGACGACCGGAACGAGTCGCCCGAACGGACGGTGGACCCCGCCCGGGTCGCCCACGCCGTCGGCGACGTGCTCGACCGGCCCGGCGCGGACGCCGTCGTGCACCTGGGTGGCTCCTGAGCCCGGACGTGTGACCTTGCTCTCTGAGGGCCCGGCCCGCGCCGGGCCGCCGGTAATCTGGGTGACCGTGACCCTCGCTGAGAACGACGTCGCCACCCGCACCCTCGCGGGAGTCCGGCCCGTCGTGCCTGCCGACCGGCTCGTGGCCGACCTCGTCCCGCCGCCCCACTTCGCCGACGCGCGCTTCGCCACCTACCGGGCGAACCCCGCCTACCCGAGCCAGGCGAGCACCCTCGCGCGGCTGGGGCAGGTCGCAGCGGAGATCTCGGCGCCCCGCCGCGGCCTGTTCGGGCGGCGCAAGGCGGCCCCCGCCGTGTACCTGGACGGCGGGTTCGGCGTGGGCAAGACCCACCTCCTGACCTCGCTCGCGCACGCCGTCGGCGCGAGCCTGGGCCCCGACGCCGCCGCGTACGGCACCTTCGTCGAGTACACCAACCTCGTGGGCGCGCTCGGCTTCCTCCCCACCGTCGAGGCGCTCGCCGCCAAGAAGCTGGTCTGCATCGACGAGTTCGAGCTCGACGACGCGGGGGACACCACCCTGATGTCGCGGCTCCTGCGCGAGCTCGCGGACCGCGGCGTGGCGCTCGCCGCCACCTCGAACACGCTCCCCGACGCGCTCGGCGAGGGCCGCTTCGCTGCCCAGGACTTCCAGCGGGAGATCACGGCGCTCGCGGACCGGTTCGAGGTCATGCGCGTGGACGGCGAGGACTACCGGCACCGGGCCGTCGTGACGGACGCGGAGCCGCTCGACGAGAAGGCGGTCACCGCGGCGGCGACCGCTCGCCCTGACGCCACCCTCGACCGGTTCGACGACCTGCTGGCCCACCTCGCGACGGTGCACCCGAGCCGCTACGGCGCCATGCTCGACGGCATCGGGCTGGTCGCGCTCACCGACGTGCACCCAGTGACGCGCCAGGAGGTCGCGCTGCGGCTCGTGGTGCTCGTGGACCGGCTGTACGACCGGGACGTGCCCGTCCTGCTCGCGGGCCAGGGCTCGGCCGGCGTCTTCACGGACGAGATGCTGCGCGGCGGCTACCGCAAGAAGTACTACCGGGCGCTCTCACGCCTCGGCGCCCTTGCGGAGGACGGTCGCCGGCTCGTCCCGGCCTGATCACACGGCCGCGAGACGCGGGCTCACGCCGCCGCGAGCCACGCCGCCGCGGGTCACGCCGCCGCGAGGCGCGCCTTCTCCGCCTCCACGTCGAAGTCGGCGGGCGGCCAGCCGAGGTCCAGGCCGCGCAGGGCACCGAGCAGGAGCTCGGTGACGGCCAGGCGGGCGTACCACTTCTTGTCGGCGGGCACCACGTACCACGGTGCCTCGCCGGTGGAGGTGCGGTCGAGCATCTCCTGGTACGCGGCGATGTACTCGCCGTAGCGCCGGTGCACGTCCACGTCTCCCGGGTTGTACTTCCAGTGCTTGTCGGGCCGTTCCAGCCGTTCGGTGAGGCGTGCCTTCTGCTCGGCGGCCGACACCATGAGCGCCACCTTGACGAGGGACGTGCCGCGCTCGGTGACCTCCTTCTCGAAGCCGACGAGCTCGTCGTAGTGGGCGCGCCACTGCTCTTCCGGCTCAAGGCCGTCCACCCGTACGACGAGCACCTGCTCGTGGTGCGACCGGTCGAAGACTCCCAGGTAGCCGGGACGGGGCAGCGCGTTCCGGATGCGCCAGAGGTAGCCGTGGGCGCGTTCCTCCTCCGTCGGCACGCCGAAGCCTCGGTGCTCCACGCCCTGCGGGTCCACCAGCCCGACGACGTGGCGCACGATCCCGCCCTTGCCCGACGTGTCCAGCCCCTGCAGCACGAGCAGCACCGACCGGTCGCCGCCGGACCGCCCGTGGGCGAAGAGCCGCTCCTGCAGGTCCGCGAGCTCGTCGGCGCGTGCCGACACCAGCGCCTTGGCCTCAGTCTTGCCGGCGGACCACCCCGGCGCGGCGCCGCAGTCCAGTACGGCGAGCGAGGTGCCGGGCGCCCAGCGCAGGGCGTCCTGCGGGGCGGTGTCCCAGTGCTCTGCGAGTCCCTCGGCGGTGTCGGCCATGGACCGAGAGCCTACTGACAGAGGGCTCAGTCCGCGCGGAGGACAGCGGCCATGCGCGGCGGGATCGTCAGCGTGTCGCCCACGAGCCGGGTGGCGCCGGGTTCCCAGGCCGCGATCAGGCGGAACGAGGCAGGGGCCGGGGCCTGCGGGTCGTTCTCGGCCGGGCGCAGCAGGGTGCGCAGGCGGACGGCGGCGAGCCCGCCACCGGCGTTGACCACCAGGGCGCCGTTGCCGCGCAGGGCTGCCACGACGGTGTGGTCGGGGGTCGTCCGGATCTCCATGGGCAGGTCCATCTCGTCGGCCGTGTCGTGGCGCAGCTTGATGAGGTGGTGGGCCCAGGCGGCCAGGCGCCGGTCACGGTCCGTGCGGGCCACGACCGGCACGTGCACGGTGTCGAGCACCAGCGGCGTCCCCGCGAGCACGGAGCACGCGAGCAGGCTCGCCCGGGAGTCCAGGTCCTCCAGCTCGAGCCGGGGGCTCTCCGGGTCGAACCAGGGGGTGGTGTGCGTCGCACCGGGCAGCCGGGTGATGTTCTCGACCACCGTGGCCCCCGCCCGGCGGTCGTTCCGCTGGGTCCGGCGTGCCGGAGGGGCCTGGCGGACTGCCCGCCGCACCGACGGGTGGACCTGGTCGGCGAGCAGGCGGAGGTCGTCGACGTCGCGCGGGTCGCCGGGGGCGGAGAGCATGCGGTGCACCACCGTCGCCAGTCGGTCGCTCCGGCCGGGGCCGTCGACGAGCAGCGCGAACCGACGCCGTCGTTCTTCGCCCACGGACACCACCGTGTCGGCGAGCTCGCCGAGGAACGGGACCTGAGCGCGGTCGGTCAGCGCCTCGACGTCGAGGACCAGGCCGTCCACGTGATACTCGCGGAACCAGTGCTTGGCGTCGTCCAGCAGGAAGTCGCGCACGCCGCGGCTGCCGCTGCCGTCGAGGTTGAAGCGCGGTGCGGCGGCGCCCCCGCCGTCGGTCCGGAAGGTCGGGGCGGACGGGGTGGCGCCCCGGCTGTTCACCACGGGGATCTGCCCGGTGCGCGGGCGTACCAGTGGTATCTGCCCGGTACGGGGCCGCATCGCGGCCACCCGGTCCGACGCCGGTCCCGCGCCCGGGCGGTACGTCCCGCCCCGGGAGCGGGACCGGACGGGCGCGGGGGAGCCGACCGCGTACGGGCCGAACGCGTCGAGGCCGGCCCCCTCGGCGACCGCCCACCGGTAGGGCACGTCGAGGACGACGGCGAGGCCCGCGGCGTGCGCGGTGTCGACGAACCGCTGCAGGGCGCGCGGCCCGCCGTAGGGCTCGTGCACCGAGTACAGGCGCACACCCTTGGCGGCGCCCTCGTCGGGGTCGAACGCGCACACGGGGGACAGCTCGACCCCCTGGATGCCCAGGTCGGCGACGGAGCGCAGGTGCCGGGTCGCCGCGTCGAGGGTGCCCTCGCGCGTGAAGGTCGGCACGTCGAGCCGGAGGATCACGCCGGAGCCGAGGTCGGGCGGGATCCACTCGTCGTCGGACCAGTCGAAGGTCGGGTCGAACACGCGCGTCGGGCCGTGGATGCCGTCCGGCAGCCAGACACCGCGCGGGTCGGTGAGCAGGTCGCCGCCGTCGATCGAGTAGCCGTACTCGGTGCCGGCGGCGAGCTCGCCGTCGGCCCCCCAGTAGCCGGGCAGGGAGGCGCCGACGAGGCGCAGGGGGAGCCGCTCCTCGCCGCCGTCGGGCTGGGGGAGGACCACCTCGATGATCCTGGCCCGTGGGGCCCACACGACAGGCCGGGGACCTGGCACGGGGATGTCGGGTCCCGGCACTGGCGGTGGCGTCGACCCGGCCGTGCGCGGGCGCGTTCCCGCCCCGCTCGTGGGTCCTCCGGCGCCGTTCCTCGGTCCGGTCACGCCGGACAGCCTAGCGGCGAACGCCGGAAGGGCGAGTCAGCACGACGACGCTCCGCCCGCACACGCTCAGCACCGCCCCGGCGTCGAGGTGGGAACCGGGCTCCGCGTTGCCGTCCGTGTCCAGCACCACGGTCCACTGCTCGCCGTACGTCTCGGGCGGGAGGGTGAAGTCCAGGTGCTCCGAGTGGGCGTTGAGCAGGAGGAGGAACGAGTCGTCCACGATGGGCTCGCCGCGGCTGTCCTTCTCGGGGATCGCGTCCCCGTTGAGGAACACGGCCACCGTCCGCGCGTACGACTGCTGCCAGTCCGTCGCATCCATCCGCGAGCCGGTCAGGTCCAGCCACTCGATGTCGGGCAGCGTGCAGGCCGCAGTGCCGGCGCCACCGCCGTCGGACACCACCCGGCCCTCGAAGAAGCGGCGGCGGTGCAGGATCGGGTGGTCGCGGCGCAGCCGCACCGCCCGGCGGGCGAAGTCGAGGAGCGCGGCGCGCTCGTCGTCCAGGTCCCAGTCCATCCACGTGAGCTCGTTGTCCTGGCAGTACGCGTTGTTGTTGCCTTCCTGCGTGCGGCCCAGCTCGTCGCCGTGCGACAGCATCGGCACGCCCTGCGACAGCAGCAGCGTGACGAGGAGGTTGCGCCGCTGGCGGGCGCGCAGGCGGTTGATCTCCGCGTCGTCCGTGGGGCCCTCCACGCCGCAGTTCCAGGACCGGTTGTGGCTCTCGCCGTCCTTGTTGCCCTCGCCGTTGGCGTCGTTGTGCTTCTGGTTGTACGACGTGAGGTCGGCCAGGGTGAACCCGTCGTGGGCCGTGACGAAGTTGATTGACGCGATCGGCTTGCGGCCCGAGTGCTCGTACAGGTCGCTCGACCCGGTGAGCCGGGAGGCGAACTCCGGCAGGGTCGCCGGCTCGCCGCGCCAGAAGTCGCGCACGGTGTCGCGGTAGCGGCCGTTCCACTCGGTCCAGAGCGAGGGGAAGCCGCCGACCTGGTAGCCGCCGTCGCCGAGGTCCCACGGCTCGGCGATCAGCTTGACCTGGGAGACCACCGGGTCCTGGTGGACGATGTCGAAGAACGCCGACAGGCGGTCCACCTCGTGAAACTGGCGGGCGAGGGTGGCCGCGAGGTCGAACCGGAACCCGTCGACGTGCATCTCCTCGACCCAGTAGCGCAGCGAGTCCATGATGAGCTGCAGCACGGCGGGGGAGCGCATGAGGAGCGAGTTCCCGGTACCCGTGGTGTCGAAGTAGTGCGCCTCGTCGCCGTCCACGAGCCGGTAGTAGGCGGCGTTGTCGATGCCGCGGAAGCTCAGCGTCGGGCCCATGTGGTTGCCCTCGGCGGTGTGGTTGTAGACCACGTCGAGGATGACCTCGATCCCCGCCTCGTGCAGGGCCTTGACCATCGCCTTGAACTCCATCACCTGCTCGCCGCGCCGGCCGTAGCCCGCGTAGCCGTTGTGCGGCGCGAAGAACCCGATCGTGTTGTAGCCCCAGTAGTTCGTCAGGTTGCGCGGCAGCAGGCTCGGGTCCGTGACGAACTGGTGCACCGGCATCAGCTCCAGCGCCGTCACGCCGAGCGACTGCAGGTGATCGATGACAGCGGGGTGCCCCAGCCCCGCATACGTGCCGCGCAGCTCCTCCGGTACTCCCGGGTGCCGCATCGTCATGCCCTTCACGTGCGCCTCGTAGATCACGGACTCGTGGTACGGCGTGGCGGGCGGGCGGTCGTGCCCCCAGTCGAAGAACGGGTTGACCACCACGGACGTCAGCGTGTGCCCCGCGGAGTCGAGGTCGCTCGGGGTGGTCGACTTCGTCGCCGCGGACGGGTCGTCGAAGCGGTAGGAGAACAGCGACTCGTCACCGTCGATGTCGCCGTCCAGCGCCTTCGCGTACGGGTCGAGCAGGAGCTTGGCCGGGTTGCAGCGGTGGCCCGACGCCGGGTCGTAGGGCCCGTGCACCCGGTAGCCGTACCGGGTGCCGGGGCCGACGCCGGGAAGGTATACGTGCCACACGTCCGCGTCGGTCTCACCGAGGTCGACGCGCTTCTCGGTGCCGTCGCCACCGATGAGGCACAGCTCGACGCGTTCGGCGACGCTCGAGTAGAGGGCGAAGTTGGTGCCCGCTCCGTCGAAGGTCGCACCGAGCGGGTAGGAACGGCCGGGCCACGTCTGCATGCCGTGCATCATCACATCGGTGGGCGCCCGGTGCGCGGCGGCGGCGCGGCGTGCCGAGAGCCCTTCACCCGATCGCCACGCGATCCTGGCGCGATCGGCGTGGCATGCACCGGCGAGCCTCAGGAAGGGCTGGTAGATCTAGGACATGAGCACCGAAGAAGCGGACACCCCCGCGAGTACGACCACCACCCGACCGCCGACCGACCGGGTCGACGAGTCGATCGCCTCCTACGCGCGCCTCGCACCCCCGCGCGTGACCCGGGCCGACGGCGCCCGCGGAGCAGTGCTGGGCGGTGGCGACGCGACCAAGGCGCCGCGCCGGCTGTCCGAGCACCAGCTCGACCCGATCGAGGGCGCGTCGAGCGGAGTGTCCTGGGACGACCCCGACGAGCTCTGAGGGCCGGCGGACTCGCCGGCCCGCGCCTGTCCCGCGGGCGGGCGACGCGTAGCCTTGTCCGCGTGAGTCAGGAGCACCTCCCCGTCAGCGCTGCGATGCACCGCGCCAAGGCCGACGCGCGCGCGTCGCACGTCACCGTGGGCCAGGTGCGGCACCAGCCCGACGACCGGGTCGAGATCGACTGCTCCTGCGGCATGGTGCTGACCAACGGGCCCGACTGGTCGCTCGACGAGCACATCCGCCTCCACCGGGCCGAGGCCCGCTACCTGGCGCTGAGCGCCGTGGCGCCGGCGGGCATGCCGCGCCTGATCGCGGTGGACGCGCGGCGGATCCCGCACTGATCCTGACGGTGCTCCAGGGCTGGGCCCGGCCGGTTGAACCCGGCGCGTTCAGTGCGTGTGCTCGATGCCGAGCTCGTGCATCCGTTCGTGCTCCTCGCGCGCGGCCTGCCGCGCGGCGATGCGGGCCTTGACCTCTTCGCGGCGCAGCGGCGGCACGGTGGCCGGTGGCTGGCGCCGGGCAGGCAGGTCCTCGAGGAGGCGCGCGACGATCCGGGCGATCTCCTCGGTTGCCTGCTCGACCGGTTCGCGCGTGGCGTCGCTCGTCTTCGTCACGCCCGTGACCTTCCGCACGAACTGCGCGGCGGCGGCCGTGATCTCCTCGTCGGTGGCGGGCGGCTCGAGCCCGCGGAGCGTCGTGATGTTGCGGCACATGCTCCCGACGCTACGCCGCGGCGGGCCGGGCCTCCAGGGCACCGGCCCACCGCGGCCGGTCGTCAGTCGGCGGGGTTGTCCGTCGCGAGGAGGTTCGCGAGCGAGGAGACGCCGGCGTCGTGGATGTGCCGGATCGGGTTGCGCGCCCCGCCCTCGTAGGTGTTGGAGCCGCTCTCGAAGAGCACGTACAGGCGGCCGTTGAGGATGGTGACGCCCTGGTTCATCGAGGGCGCCCGGAAGCAGTACGAGTTGGCGTCGGTACGCGTCGTCGCCCCGTCGCGCATGACCCAGATGTTCCCTCGGTCGCCACGCGTGTACGACGTCGAGAAGAAGACGTGAGTGTCCGTCACGACCACGCCCTGCGTCTTGGCAGGGGCGAAGAACTGGTCGACGTACCGCACAGCGCCGGACGACGACGTCTGCTCGTACCGGTTCAGGTGACGTGTCTGGTCGGCGTCGAAGTCGCCGGCCCACAGGAACCCGCCGCCCGTGCCGACGAAGCCGATCTCGTACGAGCTGTCGCGCGTGTATGTGGGGTAGCGGACGGTGCTCGTGTTGGCGCCCTCGAGCTCGGTGCGCACGGTGCTCAGCGGGTAGGCCCGCAGCGTGTAGCCGCTGCCCAGGTAGAGGTAGCCCTTGTGCACGCCGATGCCGCCGACGTGCCCGCCCTGCACCAGCATCCGGCCGAGGCCCTGCCCGCGGCGCGCCCCCGTCGCGACGACGCCGAACACGGCGCTGTTGCCGTTGTCCGCCGAGCCGTCGTGGTCAGGGTCGTAGAAGGCCGAGATGAGGAAGATGTCCTCGCCGGTCCCGTTCCAGTTCGCCCACGCGGCGAGGCCCTGAGGTACCCAGTTCTCGTCGATGAGGCCGGACGGCACCTCGACGTCGTTGCTGAACTGGTTGTCGTAGACCCGGCTCGCCGACGCGCCCGGGTAGAAGTCGCTCGTCCCGGTCGTCGTGTAGCACAGCGGGTCGGAGTCGGCGTCGGCGTGAGCCGGCAGCCCCGTGACGACCTGGGCGGCGGAAAGCGTCGCGACGGCGGCGCTCGCGGCTGCGGCGCGCCGCAGCATGGTCCTGCCCATGGAAACCCCCTTGTCCCGGCGCGACCCCTCGCCGCGCCGGGTGCAAGGCTAGGGGTGAAGGGTGGCCGTGACCTGGCCGAAAGGTGTCCGGCGGTGGGGGAGATGTCCCCGTTGACACCAGGCCCGCGGAGCCACCGGGCGAGTTGACCATGTGTTCGGCAGTTGGGGGGGGGGGTGGGGGGGGGGGGGGGGGGGCGCGGCGCCCCCCCCCCCCCCCCAC
>NZ_JBXTSN010000001.1:59103-386252 GCF_057158775.1 Antribacter sp. NEAU-D49
GGGGGTGTGGCCCCGGTGTGCGGCTGTGCGGCGCAGGCGCGCCCCCCCGGGCGGCCGATCATCCGACGAACTGCCGAACACACGGGGTGCCTCAGGAACGACGAAGGCCCCGGACCAGAGTCCGGGGCCTTCGTCCTGCTGTGGGCGATACTGGGATCGAACCAGTGGCCTCTTCCGTGTCAGGGAAGCGCGCTACCGCTGCGCCAATCGCCCGAGGTGGAGACGGGATTCGAACCCGTGTGGACGGCTTTGCAGGCCGCTGCCTCGCCTCTCGGCCACTCCACCGTGCGGTTGTTCTCGCTCCCCCTCGAGCCGGGGCACGAGGGCTACCGAGCGGACGACGAGACTCGAACTCGCGACATCCACCTTGGCAAGGTGGTGCTCTACCAACTGAGCTACGTCCGCGCGACCGATCGTTCCCGGGGCTTCCCCCGCGGATCGGCGCTCGGAAAGACTAAGGGACGGAGCGGGCAAAGGTCCAATCGAATGAGCGGTGCCGCGGGGGAACGCCCGCTGACCAGCCTGGACGGGCGGCCCGACGAACTACAACGGTGTGATTCAGTCCCGCGGCCCCGGTGCGCCGCCCAGCGGCCGACGGCCTCCACGTGACCGGTAGTGGGGGGGGGGGGGGGGGGGGGGGGGGGGGGGCCCCCCCGCCCCCCCCCCCCCCCCCCCCCCCCCCCACTACCGGTCACGTGCCAGAGGTGGTCCGCGCACGCCGCCGCAGCCGGAACGACGAAGGCCCCCGGACCGATGTCCGGGGGCCTTGCGTGCGAGGGTGGGCGATACAGGACTCGAACCTGTGACCTCTTCGGTGTGAACGAAGCGCGCTAACCAACTGCGCCAATCGCCCATCGCTGTGTGCGTGGACGATGCTAGCCGAATTCCGACCCGATGCGAAACGGAGTTTCCGCTGTCGCCGTCAGGGGTCGAGGCGCTCGCGCCGCCTCTGCTCGAAGAGGTCGCGCGCGGCAGCGCTCAGCTCGCCCACGGGCAGCTGCGCTCCGTCGAGCCAGGTCACGGGCTGGACGTTGCGTACCGAGCCGGTGAGCAGGAGCTGGGCAGTGCCCCCGGTCGCCTCGTCGAGCACCGAGAACGGGAGCTCGTCCGGGGCCGCCTCACGTACGGGCAGGCCCTCCTCGGCCGCCCACTCGAGCAGCAGCTCGCGCGTGATCCCGGCAAGGCAGCCCGACGACAGCGGCGGCGTCACCAGCTCGCCGCCCCGCTCCACGAACACGTTCGAGCCGGTGCCCTCGCACAGCTCGCCCCGCGTGTTGGCGAGGACGGCCTCGTCACCGCCCCTGGAGACGGCGTCGGCGAGCGCCACGACGTTCTCCGCGTAGGAGATGGTCTTGAGGCCCGCCACGGCCGAGCGCTCGTTCCGCACCCAGGGCGACCGGGCGGCGCGCCCCTCCGGGTGGATCACGGCGGGCCCGGCGGCCACGACCACCGTCTGCGGTCCCGGCTCGCGGCCTGAGCCGAGGGGCCCTTGCCCTGCCGTCACGGTGATGCGCAGCCGGCCCGCGCTGCTGCCCGCCTCGGCCAGCACGGCCTTGGCGCCCTCCAGGATCTTCGCCTCGTCAGGGGGTGCGAGCCCAAGCCCCGCCGCAGACCGGGCGAGCCGCCGCAGGTGCCGCGTCATCGCGAACGCCTGCCCGTCGAACACGGCGAGCGTCTCGAAGACGCCGTCGCCGACAGTGATTCCGTGGTCCACGGCGCTGAGCGCGCCCTCGCCCGGGGTGACCAGGCGCCCGTCCGTCCAGATGACCGTCATGCTCCCCAGTCTGCCCGACGTCGTCCCCCTCGCCCAGGGACGGCCGGGGTGCGCCCGGGAGGGGCTCCGCGACGTCGCGCCGGACTGCCTCCAGGTCCGCGTACGGGTCCTCAGGCGATCCGGGGAGCAGGCCCGCGCGACGCACGGGCGGGCCGAGGACCGCAGGCCGAGACGTACGTCCCGAACGACCACAGGTTGCCCTCGGGGTCCTTGACCGTCGCGTTGCGGCCGTGGTCCTCGTCGACAGGTTCGCGCACCGACGTGCCGCCCGCGGCGATCGCGGCGGCGTGGACGGCGTCGACGTCGTCGGTCACGAGGTACGTGTTGCCCGTGCCGGGCCGGGCCGGCCACTCGGGGTAGTCCGGGTGGTAGGTACCGAACATGACGCCGCCCCCGGCGGGCCAGAGGTACTCGGCGTGGTGGAGGTGCCCGTCCTCCTCGTCCTTGAACGTCACGTGCTCGGTGAAGCCGATCGCAGAGAGCCAGGTGCAGGCGGCGGCAGCGTCGGCGTACACGAGGCTGGGCCAGAGTCCGATGGTCATGTCGGCATCGTAGGTCGGCCGGGGGACGACGCGAGCCCCACGAGCCGCGCCGCCTTGAGCTCCGTCTCCCGCCACTCGGCCGCCGGGTCCGACCCCCACGTGATCCCGGCACCGGTGCCGAAGCGCAGGGTGCCGCGGGAGCGGGACCAGGCCGGGGCGTCGTCGGCCCACCAGAAGGTGCGGATGCCGACGGCGAGGGTGGCGGTGCCCTCGTCGGCGTCCAGCCAGCCGACGGCGCCGCAGTACGGCCCGCGCGGGACCGGCTCCAGCTCGCCGATGATGCGCAGCGCAGACGACTTGGGAGCGCCCGACACGGAGCCGGGTGGGAAGGTCGCGTCGAGCAGACGGCGCCAGAGGTCGGGGGAGCCGTCGACGTCAGGTTTCAGGAGGCCGCGCACGCGCGAGACGAGGTGCACCAGACCGGGGTGCCGCTCCACCGCGAGGAGGTCGGTGACCTCGACGGTGCCGGGCCGGCAGACCCGCTGGAGGTCGTTGCGGACCAGGTCGGTGATCATGATGTTCTCGGCGCGGTCCTTGTCCGAGAGCCCTTCCGGGGAGCGGGCGGTGCCCTTGATCGGGCCGGACGTGACCACACCGCCTGCCGGGGACCGCTCGAGCGACAGGTAGAGCTCCGGCGAGGCGCTGACCACCCAGACGGGGTCGACGCCCGTCGACGCCGGCACGTGCACGGCTGCCGCGTAGGGGGCAGGGTTGCCGGCAGCGAGGCGGTCGGCAAGGGCCTGGGCGTCCGGCTCGCGCCCGTCGGGGCCCGCAGGGAGCGGGGCAGCCAGGACGCGGCAGACGTTCACCTGGTAGACGTCGCCCTCCCGGACGTGCTGGCGTACCCGCTCGACGGCGGCCTCGTAGCCGGCCTGGTCCAGGGAGCTGCGCCAGGAGCCGGCGGGGGGACCCTCCCAGGGGACGGCCGGCTCGCCGTCGGGCCCCGCCCCGGGACGGACGTCGTCGAAGCGCCAGGCTCGGGCGCGGCCGCCCCGGTCGGGCCCCTCGAAGTCGACGACGACGAACCACGTGCCGCTCGTCAGCCTGCCCGGCTCCGCGGCGAGGTCGACGCACTCCGCCACACCTCGCGCGACCCTGCCCCCGAAGCGTGCCCAGTCCGCCGAGCGGGTGTCCGCCGTGGTTCCGCTCACGTCCGCGTGGGGCGGGAACGGCGTGATCGCGCGGTTCGTGGGGGTCTGGGAGGGGCTGGGCGGCACGTTCCCCACGCTAGCCGGGTCGGGGCGATTGGACGCGCCCGCCGTAGTTCGATTAATGTTCAGAGCGCGCCGGAACGCCGGGGATCACCCCCGGCTGCTGGTCGTGCGGACGTAGCTCAGTTGGTAGAGCACCACCTTGCCAAGGTGGATGTCGCGAGTTCGAGTCTCGTCGTCCGCTCGGAGGCCCACTCTCTCTGCTCAGTCCACCGTGACGAGAGAGACGTCTCAACGGTGGGTTGGCCGAGAGGCGAGGCAGCGGCCTGCAAAGCCGTATACACGGGTTCGAATCCCGTACCCACCTCGCAATCACGGGCGATTGGCGCAGCGGTAGCGCGCTTCCCTGACACGGAAGAGGTCACTGGTTCGATCCCAGTATCGCCCACAAGAAGACCCGCACCACAGCGGGCGATTGGCGCAGTTGGTTAGCGCGCTTCGTTCACACCGAAGAGGTCACAGGTTCGAGTCCTGTATCGCCCACCCGTCGCACGCAAGGCCCCCGGACCATGGTCCGGGGGCCTTCGTCGTGTCGTATCACAGCTGCGGCGCGCAACTTTCACCCCTTGCTGCCTACCGTCGGCGCGTCCGCCAGAACAGCGGTCGGTCGACCGCCGCACATCGAAGGGGGTGTTCCGCGTGGACGCACTGCTTGCGCTGCTCCAGAAGCTTCTCGAGCTGGTCCTGTCTCTCCTCCCCGGGTGACGGGACCGGAGGGATGAGCGAGGCGGGGGTCCGACGTCGGGCCCCCGCCTCGATGCTGCCAGGGGCTGCCGGGTAACCCGCAGGAACCGCCGGGTACCGTGGGCGGTGTCACGACGGGGTGCGCGAGACCGGCGCCGTCCCGAGGAGGAACGTGGAGTACCTGATCGTCGCGGTCGTGGCCGCCGTCGTGGTCATCGGCGTCACGGCGCTCGCGCCCCGGGCCGGGGTGGCCGCGCCGCTCGTGCTCATGGTGCTCGGTGCGGGCGTGAGCCTGCTCCCCATGGTGCCCGCCGTCGAGGTGCCGCCCGAGCTGATCCTCGCCGGGGTGCTGCCACCGCTCCTGTACTCGTCGGCCGTGAGCCTGCCGGCCATGGACTTCCGGCGGGACTTCACGGCGATCGGCGGTCTGTCCGTCGCGCTCGTCGTGATCAGCTCGGTGCTGCTCGGCCTCCTCTTCACCTGGCTGGTCCCCGGGATCGACCTGGCCACGGGCATCGCGCTCGGTGCGATCGTGAGCCCCACCGACGCCGTCGCCACGTCGATCGTGAAGCGGCTCGGGGCCTCGCCCCGCGTGGTCACGGTGCTGGAGGGCGAGTCCCTGCTCAACGACGCGTCCGCGCTGGTGCTGCTGCGGTCCGCGGTCGCCGCCACCGCCGCCTCCGTCTCCCTGTGGGGCGTGGTGGGCGACTTCACGTACGCCGTCGTGGTGGCAGTCGTGATCGGCGCTCCGGTGGGCTGGCTCGGCCTCCGCGCCCGGGCCCGCCTCGGGAACGCCGCCCTGTCGACGGCGATCTCGTTCGTGGTGCCGTTCCTCGCCTATCTGCCCGCGGAGGAGCTGCACGCCTCCGGGCTGGTGGCCGTCGTCACGGCAGGCCTGGTCACGGGCAACGGGTCCGCCCGCCACCTGCGCCCGCAGGACCGCATCGCGGAGCGTTCCAACTGGCGCACCGTGGAGCTGCTCCTCGAGGGCGGCGTGTTCCTGCTCATGGGCATCCAGCTGTTCGCCCTCGTCGAGGACGTGGGGGAGTCGGGTCGCAGCGTGCTGCACGCCGTCGCGGTCGCAGCGGTCGCGGCGGTCGCCGTGCTGGTGGTCCGCAGCGCATACGTGACCCCGCTGCTGCTGCTCCTCGCCCGCCGCGCGCGCCGCGGCCGGGAGCTGCGCGGCATGTTCGCCGGCATGCAGGAGAAGCTCGACGCGCACCTGGCGGAGCCGGGGCCGCCGTCGGGCGGTGCGGCTACCGCGGGCGGTGCGGCTACCGCGGGCGGTGCGGCTACCGCGGGCGGCGCGGCTACCGTGGCTCGCGCGGAACGGTTCCGGAGCGTCCTGACCCGCCGCACCGCCGACCTCGACTACCTTCTCGCGAAGCCGCTCGGCCCGCGCGAGGGTGTTCTGCTGGTCTGGGCGGGTATGCGCGGCGTCGTCACGCTCGCGGCCGCGCAGTCGCTGCCGGCGGACACCACGCACCGGTCGTTCCTCGTCCTCGTGGCGTTCGGCGTGGCGGCGGGGACCCTGCTGGTCCAGGGCGGGACGCTGCCCTGGGTCGTGCGGCGCCTCGGGCTGGCGGGGACTCCCGCCGCGGGCGACGGGGACCTCGCGCTGCTGCGCGACGCGACAGAGGGCGCGGCCCGTGAGTTCCTGGACCGGCCGGACCTGCGGCGTCCCGACGGGGTGCCCTACGACCCGGCCGTCGTGGCCCGGGTGCGGACCGACATGGTGCGCGAGAAGCAGGAGCAGGACGAGGACGCGTCGTCGCCCGCCCACCGGTTCCAGCAGTACAAGGAGCTCCGCCTCGCGGCGATCGCGGAGCAGCGGTCGGTCCTGCTGCAGGCCCGAGCGTCCGGCGTGTACGGGTCGGCGCCGCTGGGCCACGCGCTCGACCTCCTCGACGCCGACCAGATCGCGCTCGAGCTGCGCAAGGGGCCTGAGCCGCCTCCGGACGAGGACTGACGGCCGGCCCTGCGCCGACCAGGTACCTGTTCCCCGTCTCGCGCCGAGACGGGGAACAGGTGCCTGGTCGCCCGGGCCGCTGGGCAGCCTCACCGTCCGAGGTGAGCTTCCCGGGGGGCGAGTACCCCGCTACGGTCGCGGGGTGACGTCGCACACACCGCTGCACCTGACCTGGCCCGACTGCCTCAACGCCCGTGACCTGGGCGGACTCCCTCTCGCCGACGGCGGCACCGTCCGTGAGCGGGCGCTCGTCCGTGCCGACTCCCTGACCTACCTCACGGCCGACGGCGTGGAAGCCGTGCGTGCCTACGGCGTCACCCGGATCGTGGACCTGCGCCGCACCTGGGAGACCGTGGAGTATCCGCACGCGTTCGCGACGGACCCGCTCTACCAGCCGCTGCCGGTCCAGGAGACCGAGGACGAGGAAGAGGGCCCCTGGGCCGACCTCTACATCGGCATGCTCGACCGCCGTCCAGCCCTGTTCGCCCGCGCGGTCGCCGCCGTCGCGGAAGCGCCGCCCGGGCCGGTGGTCGTGCACTGCGCGGCGGGCAAGGACCGCACGGGGCTCGTCGTCGCCATGGCGCTCACCCTGGCCGGAGTCGGCGAGGACGCGGTCGTCGCCGACTACGTGCTCACCAACGAGCGGCTCGCCCCGCGCTACGCGGAGAGAGCGGCTGTGCCCGACGACGGCTCGGTCGCCCCGGGAGCACCGGGCCGGCCGCCGCGGCACCCGGCTCGGGCGGTGCCGCCGTCGGCCGACGTGATGCGCGCGACGCTCGCCCACCTGCGTGGCCGGTACGGGTCCGTGCGGGACTACCTGGCCACCGGCGGTCTGACGGACGCGCAGCACGACGCTCTGGTGGCGCGCCTGACGCGGTGAACCGGGCGACCGTGCGCCTCAGGCCGCCGTCACCCCGACCAGCTCCGCGGAGCGGTCCCAGAGCCGGCGCGCCAGGTCGGCGTCGCGTGCCTGGGGGTTGACCCGCCGGGCGACGCGGCCGTGCTCGTAGTAGGCGCCCGACTGCCAGTCGATCCCGGGGGCGGTCTGCGCGAACCGGACCAGCTGCGCGGCGCCCTGCTCGGGCGTCGCCAGGAGCAGCTTGCCGATCCGGCTCTGGTAGAGCGGGCGGAAGAAGCTCGTGCTCTCGCTGCCGAAGCCCGTCGCCACCCCGCCCGGGTGGAACGCCGCCGACGACAGGCCCCGGTCGTGGAAGCGCCGGTGCAGCTCGGTGGTGAACAGGATGTTCTCGAGCTTGGCCGTTCCGTAGGCGCGGTGCGGCGTGAAGTCGCGGTCGTGGTGGAGGTCGTCGAGGTCCAGCCGCCCGAACAGCCGTGCCCCGACGCTCGACGTCTGGACGACCGCCGCGCGGCTCGCGAGCAGCTTGTCCAGCAGGAGGCTGGTCAGCAGGAACGGTGCGAGGTGGTTGACCTGGAACGTCCGTTCGTGCCCGTCGACCGTCTTGGTGCGGTCCCCGAGGATGCCGCCCGCGTTGTTGGCCAGGACGTCGATGTGCGGGTACGCGTCGTCGAGCTCGGTGGCCAGGCGCCGCACGTCCGCCAGGCGGGTGAAGTCCGCGACGAAGTGGTCGGCCCCCAGCTCGCGAGCGACCTGCGCGGTCTTGTCCGGGTTGCGCCCGACGACGGCGACGCGATGGCCGGCTCGCGCGAGCAGGCGGGCTGCGGCGGCGCCGATCCCGTCGCTGGCGCCGGTGATGACGATGGTCCTGGGGGATGCGGGTGCGGAGTCGCTGTCCATGTGACACAGCATGCACGTAGTGGCACATTGTGTCAAAGACGGCGCATCGTGTAGGGTTTGCGCATCATGGATCGAGACGTGGACGCGGCACCGGCACGCATGGGACTCAGGGAACGCACCCGGCGGGCGGTCCAGAAGGAGATCACCGAGACCGCCGAGCGGCTCTTCGTCGAGCGCGGGTACGAGGGCACCACCATCGAGGACATCGCCGAGGCCGTGGGCATGTCGCGCCGCACCCTCTACCGGTACTTCCCCACCCGGGAGGACGTGGTCGTCGGCAAGCTCGACCTCGTGGCCGACGAGCTGCTCGCCGCGCTGCGGAGCAGGCCGGCCGACGAGCCGGTCTGGGTCTCGCTGCGGCACTCTTTCGACGGGCTCGTCGCGCACCTCGACGCGGCCGGCAGCTCCGGCTCTGCCGCACCGATGCAGCGCATCATCTTCGGTACGCCAAGCCTGCTGGCGCGGTACCTGGAGAAGATCGAGCGGGTGCAGGGCGCGGTCGAGCTCGTGGTGCGTGAACGTGCCGCGTCGTCGGGCCGCACCTGGGCCGCCGACGACCCCACGCCGCGCGCCGTGGTCGCCGCGGCGCTCGGCTGCGTCCTGGCTGCTCAGCACGCCTGGCTCGCGGGCGGCGCCACGGAGAGCTTCGCGGCCGTCGTCGACCGTGCGATGGCTGCGGTAGGTCCCCGGACCTGAGCGGGCGGTGGGTGCCAGGAGTGGCGAGCGGACGCTACCTGTGGCAGACCCCGGCGGGCGTAGGTAGGTTCTCTCCGGCGGCGGATGCACCGCCGCCCGCGGGGGGCGCTGTTCGGCGTGCCCGCGATAGCCGAAGGAGACCATCATGGGCGGTCTTGGGGACATGTTCGACAAGGCGAAGGACTTCGTCACGGACCCGGACAACGTCGAGAAGGCGAAGGGCTACCTCACCGACGAGAACGTCGACGGTGCCGCGGAGAAGGTCAAGGAGTTCGCGCCCGACAACGTCGACGGCTTCGTGGACACGGCGGCCGAGAAGGCCAAGGAGTTCGGCGGTCAGTGACCGCAGGCCGGGAGGCGGCCGCTCGGCTGCTCCCGGTACGTCACCGATGCCTGGCATCGGTACGATCGAGGGGCGCCGCCCGTTCCGGGGCGGTGCCCCTCGTCCGTCTCGACCTCGGTCGACGGCGGCGCACCACCCGTCCGGGCGGACCCCCGCCCCAGCACAAGGAGACGCACGTGTCCGACGTCGTATCGCCGCCCACCCTCACCGACCTCGCCACCGAGGGAACGGGGACGACGACGGAGACTGCCACGACCGGCGCCGAGCTCTTCGCCGACCGCCGCGACGTCGTCGTGGTGCGCGTGGACGGCGTCCTGCGCGACCTCGACCAGCCCCTCCCCGCCGGTGTCGTCGTCGAGCCCGTGACGATCTCCGAGCCCGACGGCCTGGCGGTCCTGCGCCACTCGGCAGCGCACGTGCTCGCGCAGGCGGTGCAGCAGGTCAACCCGAACGCCAAGCTGGGCATCGGCCCGCCCATCACCGACGGCTTCTACTACGACTTCGACGTCGAGGAGCCGTTCACCCCCGAGGACCTCAAGGCCCTGGAGAAGGCGATGCAGCGCATCGTCAACGAGGGCCAGACGTTCCGCCGACGCGTGGTCACCGAGGAGGAGGCGCGCGCCGAGCTCGCGAACGAGCCGTACAAGCTGGAGCTGATCGGCCTCAAGGGGTCGTCGTCGGAGGCCGGCGAGGGCGCCGACGTGGAGGTGGGCGGCGGCGAGCTGACCATCTACGACAACGTCCGTGGCGCCGGGCGCGAGTCCGAGACGGTGGTCTGGAAGGACCTGTGCCGTGGGCCGCACCTGCCGACCACGAAGCTCATCGCCAACGGGTTCCAGCTGATGCGGTCGGCCGCGGCCTACTGGCGGGGCAGCGAGAAGAACCCGCAGCTGCAGCGCATCTACGGCACCGCGTGGCCCACCAAGGACGAGCTCAAGGCGCACCTGGAGCGCCTGGCCGAGGCCGAGCGCCGCGACCACCGCCGCCTGGGCAGCGAGATGGACCTGTTCAGCTTCCCGGACGAGATCGGCTCCGGCCTGGCAGTGTTCCACCCCAAGGGCGGCATCATCCGCATGGCGATGGAGGAGTACTCCCGCAAGCGGCACCTCGAGTCGGGCTACGAGTTCGTCAACACGCCCCACATCACCAAGGGCCGCCTGTACGAGATCTCGCAGCACCTGTCCTGGTACAAGGACGGCATGTACCCGGCGATGCACCTCGACGAGGAGCTCGACGACGACGGCAACGTGCGCAAGCCGGGCCAGGACTACTACCTGAAGCCCATGAACTGCCCCATGCACAACCTGGTCTTCGACGCGCGCGGCCGCTCGTACCGCGAGCTGCCGCTGCGCCTGTTCGAGTTCGGGACGGTGTACCGGTACGAGAAGTCGGGCGTGATCCACGGCCTGACCCGCGCTCGCGGCTTCACCCAGGACGACGCGCACATCTACTGCACGCCGGACCAGATGAAGGACGAGCTCACCTCGCTGCTCACCTTCGTCCTCGACCTGCTCAAGGACTACGGCCTGGACGACTTCTACCTGGAGCTCTCGACGCGCGACCCCGAGAAGTCCGTGGGCTCGGACGAGGCGTGGGAGGAGGCGACCCGCACGCTCGAGGAGGTCGCGACGGCGTCGGGCCTGGACCTGGTGCCCGACCCGGGCGGTGCCGCCTTCTACGGGCCGAAGATCTCCGTCCAGGCGAGGGACGCGATCGGCCGCACGTGGCAGATGTCCACGATCCAGCTGGACTTCAACCTGCCTGAGCTCTTCGACCTCGAGTACACCGCGTCGGACGGCACGCGGCAGCGCCCGGTGATGATCCACCGCGCGCTGTTCGGCTCGATCGAGCGCTTCTTCGCGGTGCTGCTCGAGCACTACGCGGGCGCGTTCCCGGTGTGGCTCGCGCCCGTGCAGGTCAAGCTGGTCCCCGTCGCGGACGCGTTCGACGGCTACGTCACGGAGATCGCCGCCCGGCTCCGGGCCGAGGGCATCCGCGTGGAGCTCGACCTGTCCGACGACCGCTTCCCCAAGAAGATCCGCAACGCGTCGAAGGAGAAGGTGCCGTTCACGCTCATCGCGGGCGGCGAGGACGAGGCTGCGGGCGCGGTGTCGTTCCGCTTCCGTGACGGCCGGCAGGAGAACGGGGTGCCGGTCGCCGAGGCGATCGAGCGGATCGCGGCGGCGGTCCGGGACCGCGTCCAGGTCTGACGCGCGGATGGACGAGCACGGTCGCGGGGCGGCAGCCGGCGTCGGCGGGGGCGCCCCAGGCGGGGGCGCCTCCGGTGTCGAGCCCGCCTCGGCCTTCGGGCCGCAGGAAGACGGCATGCAGCGCCTGTGGACGCCGCACCGCATGGTGTACATCGGCGGGCAGGACAAGCCGGCCGATGCCACCGAGGGGTCGTGCCCGTTCTGCCGCATCCCGCGCGGCGGCGACGAGGAGGGTCTCGTCGTCGCCCGCGGGGAGCGGTGCTTCGCGCTCCTCAACCTGTACCCGTATAACTCTGGGCACCTGATGGTGCTGCCGTACCGGCACGTCTCGGACTACACGGACCTGGACGACGCCGAGACGGCGGAGCTGGCCGCCATGACGAAGGCGGCGGTCCGCGCGCTGCGTGCCGCCTACGCCCCGTCCGGCTTCAACCTCGGCATGAACCAGGGCGAGGTCGCCGGGGCGGGCATTGCGGCGCACCTGCACCAGCACGTGGTGCCGCGCTGGCTCGGCGACGCCAACTTTCTGCCCGTGGTGGGACAGACCAAGGTGCTCCCGGAGCTGCTGGCAGACACGCGCCGCCGGCTGGCTGACGCGTGGGACCGAGGGGAGAGCTGATGTTCCGCGGCCTGCGCGCCACGATGACCCGGCTGTTCACGCCGCTCGCGCGCGTGCTGACCCGGCTGGGGGTGACTCCCGACGCCGTGACCATCACCGGCACCGTCGTGGTGACGGCCCTGGCGCTCACGCTCCTGCCGGCGGGCCACCTCCTCCTCGGCGGGCTGCTGATCGGCGTGTTCCTCCTCTTCGACTCGCTCGACGGTGTGATGGCCCGGTCGCAGGGCCGCTCCGGCCCCTGGGGCGCCTTCCTCGACTCCACCCTCGACCGCATTTCCGACGGCGCGGTCTTCGTGGGCATCACGCTGTGGTTCGTGCTGCGGGCCGACGAGCCGTACGCCACCTGGGGCACGCTCGCGGGCCTGGCCTGCCTGGTCCTGGGCGGGGTGGTCCCGTACGCCCGGGCCCGCGCCGAGAGCGTCGGGGCGTCGGCGAGCAACGGCATCGCCGAGCGCACCGACCGCCTGGTGATCGCCCTGGTCCCCATGACCTTCATCGACGTGGGCCTGCCCGTCGTGGTCGCGGTCGTGGTGCTCTGGCTGCTGGCGGTCGCGAGCCTCGTCACGGTGGCGCAGCGGGTCGGCACGGTCCGGCGTCAGCTCCGGGAGGCGGTCGCCCCGTGATCGACGTCGCGAAGGCGTACACGTTCGCCTGGCGCCACGCGCCGAAGGTCCCGGAGCCGGTGCTGCGGGCCGCCTTCACGGTGGTGGCTGACGTGACCTGGTGGCGCCGCGGCGACGGCGTGCGACGCCTCGAGTCGAACTACGCCCGCGTACGCCCGGACCTGGACGCCCGGGGCGTGCGCCGGCTGGCCCGCGCCGGGATGCGCTCCTACATGCGCTACTTCCGGGAGGCCTTCACGCTCCAGGGCGCGTCGACCGAGCAGGTCGACGCACGGGTGCGGCTCGTCGGCTACGAGACGGTCCTCGCCCCCGCCCTCGACCGGCCCGGCTCCCGGCGGGGCGCGGTGGTCCTCGCGCTGGCACACCTCGGCAACTGGGACCTGGCCGGCGCCTACTGCTCGCGGCACATCGCCCCCGTCCTGACGGTCGCGGAGAAGCTGAAGCCGGAGGCGCTGTTCCACGAGTTCGTCGCGTTCCGCCGGTCCCTCGGCATCGAGGCGCTCGGGCTCGGCGACGGCGAGGTGTTCCGTGGTCTGCTGGCGGGGGTGCTCGGCGGGGACCGGCTGGTGCCGCTGCTCGCCGACCGCGACCTGACGGCGACGGGCGTCGAGGTGGACCTCTGCGGCCACCGTGCACGGGTCGCCGCCGGGCCGGCGGCCCTGGCGCTCGCGTCGAAGGCGCCGCTGATCCCCGTGACCATCACCTACGAGCGACTCGACCGCACCCGCCGGCGTGTCGCACGCACGCCGTGGGGCATCGTCATCGAGTTCCACGACCCGGTCGCCCTCCCGGACCCGCTGCCCGACGACGTCCGGACGCGCCCCCAGCAGGTCGCCCACCTCACGCAGGGGTGGGTCGACGCGATCGCCCGCACGCTCACCGAGCGGACCGAGGACTGGCATATGCTGCAGCGCGTGTTCGTCGCCGACCTGGACCCCGCGCGGGACCGGGAGCGGAGGGTGGCGGCAGCGGCCCACGACGGCGGGGCCTCGTGACCCGGACGCCGTTCTGGCGCTCGCGGCGAAGCCACGCGTCGAAGCGCCGCCTCCGGGTCGGGATCGTGTGCCCGTACTCGTTCGACGCCCCGGGCGGTGTGCAGTTCCACGTGCGTGACCTGGCGCAGGCGCTCCTGGCGGAGGGGCACGACGTCGAGGTGCTGGCACCGGCGAGCGACGACACCCCGCTGCCGGACTTTGTGACGCCCGCCGGACGCGCGGTGCCCGTGCCCTACAACGGCTCGGTGGCGCGGCTGACCTTCGGGCCCATGACCGCGTCGAAGGTGCGCCGCTGGCTGGAGGCCGGGGAGTTCGACGTGCTGCACCTGCACGAGCCGATGACGCCGTCGCTGTCGATGCTGGCACTCTGGCAGGCGCAGTCCCCGGTGGTTGCCACGTTCCACTCCTCGCTGGTGCGCTCCCGCGCCCTGCAGCTCGCCTACCCGCTCGTGCGGCAGAGCCTGGAGAAGATCGCGGCCCGCATCGCGGTGTCGGAGGACGCGCGCCGCACGCTGGTGGACCACCTGGGCGGCGACGCCGTCGTCATCCCGAACGGCGTCTTCACCGCGCCGTTCGGCGCCGCGGAGCCCCGGCCGGAGTGGACGGGTACACCGGACGCGCCGACGATCGCCTTCCTGGGCCGCATCGACGAGCCGCGCAAGGGCCTGCCCGTGCTGGTCGGCGCGGTGCCACGGGTGCTGGAGAAGGTGCCGGGCGCCAGGTTCCTCGTGGCGGGCCGCGGGGAGGACGCGCAGGAGGAGACGCGGGCCGCGCTGGGGGAGCACGCCGGGGCCGTGGAGTTCCTCGGGGGGGTCTCGGACGAGGACAAGGCGCGGCTGCTCCGGTCCGTCGACCTCTACGTGGCCCCCCAGACCGGCGGCGAGAGCTTCGGCATCGTCCTGGTCGAGGCTATGAGCGCCGGCGCCGTCGTGGTCGCCAGCGACCTCGGCGCGTTCCACCGCGTGCTCGACGAGGGCGCGGCCGGCGCCCTGTTCCGCGTCGGTGACAGCGACCACCTCGCGGAGACGATCCTGGGCCTGCTCGCCGACCCCGACCGCCGGGAGGCGTACCAGGAGCGCGCCGCGGGCTTCGTGCAGAGGTTCGACTGGGCCACGATCAGCCAGCAGGTGCTCGCCGTGTACGAGATGGCGATCGAGGCGGGGGAGGCGGCCGTCTGATGACCTGGTCCGAGATCGCGTTCTGGGCGCTCGCCGCCGCGGCGGTCCTCGTGTTCCTGGCGTGGCGCTCTGCGTCCCGCCTCGACCGGCTGCACCGCAAGGTCGCGGCGTCGCGCATCGCGCTCGACACCCAGCTGGTGCGGCGGGCGTCGGCAGCCGTGGACCTCGCCGCGTCGGGCGTGCTCGATCCTGCGAGCGCGGTGCTGGTCGCAGAGACGGCCTACGCCGTGGTGGACGTGGCGGGCTCGTCCGGCGCGGTGGTGGACGCGGCGGGCGGCGGGCCGGGTGCCGGGCGCGCGCCGTCGGCCCTCGTGCAGGTGACCTTCGGGATCGACGGTCTAGGTGCCGAGCGGGAACGGGCGGAGAGCGACCTGTCGGCGACGCTGCGCGAGGCGCTGGGCCCGCCGGAGGCTGTCCACGAGGTCCGTGCGGTGGACCCGGGCGACCTGCTCCTCGACTCCCTCGCGGCGTCCTGGTACCGGGCCACCCTGGCGCGCCGGTTCCACAACGAGGCCGTCGCGCAGGCGCAGCGGGTGCGTCGGCACTGGTACGTGCGGCTCCTGCGTCTGGCAGGCAGGGCGCCCGTGCCGCGGACCGTCGAGCTCGACGACGCGATGCCCGACGGGCTGGACCCGGTGGCCGCGACCAACGGCCGGTGACCGGCGCGCGAGCAGCGCGGCCGGGCCTGGTTCACGGCGCGTAGGATCGTGGGCAGGGGCGCACGATCCTGTGGCTGTGCCCCGGCAATCCCTGTGGCGCGAAATGATGTGAGGTAACGGTGGCTGAGGCTCCTGAGAACAACACCGCCGGCGGATCCGCCGGCACGGTCGGTACCGCGCGCGTGAAGCGCGGCATGGCCGAGATGCTCAAGGGCGGCGTCATCATGGACGTCGTCACGCCGGACCAGGCGAAGATCGCGGAGGACGCGGGCGCGGTGGCCGTCATGGCCCTCGAGCGCGTCCCGGCCGACATCCGCGCCCAGGGTGGCGTCTCGCGGATGAGCGACCCCGACATGATCGACGGGATCATCGAGGCGGTGTCGATCCCGGTCATGGCGAAGGCGCGCATCGGCCACTTCGTCGAGGCTCAGGTGCTGCAGTCCCTCGGCGTCGACTACGTGGACGAGTCCGAGGTGCTGACGCCTGCGGACTACGCCAACCACATCGACAAGTGGGCCTTCACGGTGCCGTTCGTCTGCGGTGCCACCAACCTCGGCGAGGCCCTGCGCCGCATCACCGAGGGCGCGGCGATGATCCGCTCCAAGGGCGAGGCCGGCACGGGCGACGTCTCGAACGCGACCACGCACATGCGCCAGATCCGCCAGCAGATCCGCCGCCTGACCTCCCTGCCCGAGGACGAGCTCTTCGTGGCTGCCAAGGAGCTGCAGGCGCCGTTCGAGCTCGTCAAGGAGATCGCGACCACCGGCAAGCTGCCCGTCGTGCTGTTCACCGCGGGCGGCATCGCCACGCCGGCGGACGCCGCGATGATGATGCAGCTCGGTGCCGAGGGCGTGTTCGTGGGCTCGGGCATCTTCAAGTCGGGCGACCCGGTCGCCCGCGCCAAGGCGATCGTCCAGGCCACCACGTTCTTCGACGACCCCGACGTGATCGCCAAGGTGTCGCGCGGCCTGGGCGAGGCCATGGTGGGCATCAATGTCGAGGAGGAGCCGGCGCCGGTTCGGCTGGCTGAGCGGGGTTGGTGACGACGGCACGTCGGCCCGGAGGCTGAGCGTGAGGCCCCGCGGACTTCGTGTCCGCGGGGCCTCGCCGTCTGCGGCGCCTCCCGCATTGCGGAGCGTGTTTCGTGGAGCCTGTCGTGGGCTGTTGCGGTAAGGGCGTGTTCCGGGCTGGGGTGCTGGCCGATCTGGCGCCGAGTTCCAGAACGAGCTGGGCCTGACGGAGTGACCCGCGCTGGAGCGCCCTCTGCGGCCTGGTGGCATGGTAGAAAAAGTTATACCGTTGGGTGATGAAGACAGCGATCAGCCTTCCGGACCACGCGGCGGAGCGCTTCGACCACATCGCGCAGAAGCACGGGATGACCCGGTCGGAGTTTTACCGCCGCGCCGCTGAGCACTACGCGGACGAGCTGAGCGGTGCGGATCTGACCGCGCAGCTCGACGAGGCGATCGACGCGCTCGGTCAGCCGGGCGACGAGACGGCGGACCTGCGCCGAGCCGCGAACTCCCGGCTCGTCGAGGCGTCGGACGAGTGGTGATCCAGCGGGCGGAGATCTGCTGGATTGACTTCGGGGAGCCCGCGGGGAGCGTGCCTGCCAAGCGGCGCCCGGCCGTCGTCGTGCAGTCCGACCAGTACAACAAGTCACGGATCTCGACGATCGTCGTCCTGCCGATCACGTCGAACACGTCTCTCGCACGGCACCCCGGGAACGTGTTTCTCCCGGCTCTCGCCTCCGGGCTGCCGAAGGACTCGGTCGTGAACGTATCGCAGCCGATGACGGTGGACCGGGCGGACATCGAGCCCACCGGGTTCACGCTGCCCGGCAACCTGATGGATGCGGTCGACGCCGGCCTCCGGCGTGTGGTCGATCTGTGATCCCTCAGGGCGACGACTACGGGACGGGGACGGTGCTGGTGCGCCCGGTGACGACGGCCTGACCGGCTGGACACCCCCCATTCCGCTGTGGGTACGCAGATGGTCGCCTCTCGAGTTCGAGAGGCGACCATCTGCGTACCCACACCAGTGGGCAGGGGGTCGGCGGCGTGCTCAGGCCCTGCGGAGCCCCGCGAGCTGGAGGCCGGCGAAAGCGGCCACCACCACTGCCTGGACGATCACGAAGGCGGTGCCCAGGCCGGTCAGCGGGAACCACCCGGCGATGACGACCTCCGCGCTGGCCACCACCCACGCCACGTTGATCGCCACCACGACGATCACCGCCGTCCGGTTCACCACCGGACGGCCGGCGAGGTACAGGAGACTCGCGGCCCAGACGACGAGGAAAGCGCCCACCGGTACGAGGAAGGCGGCGGGAAGGCCGAACATCGAGCCGAAGATCGCTGCGGCGGCCAGGAGGACGACGCCGATGGCGCCCGACCCGATGGCGTCCTGCTTCAGCGCGAACCGCAGCAGCGTGGCGTCCGTGCCGGAGCCGGCGGTGGTGGTGGGCGTCGTAGCGTTGGCGGCCATGTCAGATCCTCTCCTCGGTGCGGGACGCGGTCGTCCCTGCTGACACCGAGGATCACGCAGGCAGGTACGGTGCCGAATCTGTCATCGTGACGGTACTGCCGGCTCCGTTAGGCTGCGGCCATGTTGCATGGACGCGCTGCGGAGCAGGCGCGGCTGGACCGGCTGCTGGGGGAGGCGCTGTCCGGGCGCAGCGGGGTGCTGGTCGTGCGTGGGCAGCCGGGCATCGGGAAGACCGCCCTGCTCCGGTACGTGACCGAGCGCGCTGCCGGAGCGCGGGTGCTCCGCTGCGTCGGCAACGAGTCCGAGGCCGAGCTGCCGTACGCGGCCCTGCACCTGCTGTTGCGGTCCGAGGCCGACCGGCTCGACCGGCTGCCCGATCCTCAGGCGGCGGCGCTGCGGGCCGCGCTGGGGCTGGCGACTGCAGCTCCGGCGAACCGGTTCCTCATCGGCCTGGCTGTGCTCAGTCTGCTGGCCGAGATCGCCGCCGACGGACCGCTGCTCTGCCTGGTCGACGACGCGCAGTGGGTCGATCAGGCGTCCATCGACGCCCTGCAGTTCGTGGCGCGGCGGCTGGACGCGGAGGGCATCGCGCTCGTGTTCGCGGGGCGAGAGGAGTTCCACCCACGAGGGCTGCCCGAGCTGTGGCTGGACGGCGTGGACGGCGACGCCGCCGTCGCGCTGCTGGCCGACTCGGCCAAGGACCTGTCGCCGAGGGCGCGTGACCGCGTCCTGGCCGAGGCGGGCGGAAATCCCCTCGCGCTCCTCGAGCTGCCGTCCCTGTTCACCGCCGAGCAGCGGGCCGGGCTGCTGAACCCCTTCACCACGATGCCGGTCGTCGCCCGCGTGCAGGAGGCCTTCCACCAGCAGATCAGCGCGCTGCCCGGCACGGCCCAGACCTTGCTCGCCGTGCTCGCCGCCGACGACACGGGCGATCTGGGCATCGTGCTGCGCGCCGCGGAGTCGTTCTCCGCCGGCCCGGCGGACCTGGAAGCAGCCGAGCAGGCCAGGCTGGTCACGGTGAACGGTGCCGTCGTGACCTTCAGGCACCCGCTCATCAGGGCCGCCGCCTATCAGGGCGTGCCGTTGACGTCGCGGCTGGCCGTCAGGCAGGCGCTCGCCGACGTGCTCGACGGCGACGAGCATGCCGACCGCCGGGCATGGCACCTGGCCGCAGCGACGACCACGCCTGACGAGGAGGTGGCCCGCGAGCTGGAGCGGGCTGCGGAGCGGGCGCGCACCCGTTCCGGCTACGCCGCGATGGCCGCGGCGTACGAGCGGGCGGCCGAGCTGACCCCTGACCCCGCCAGGCGGTCGGTACGGCTGGCCGCGGCAGCCGTCGCGGCCAGCGACGCAGGCCAGCCGACGCGTGCGGGCGCGCTGGCCGACCGGGCCAGCGCGCAGCTCCAGGATCCGTCGGCCCTCGCCCACCTGATCCAGGTGCGCGCTCACCGGGAGTTCGAGGAAGGCAGCCAGGCGGCGGCCGGCAGGCTCATCATCGCCGGCGCGGAGCGGGTCGCCCCGGCGGACGCCGAGCAGGCCGCCTACCTGCTCGTGGAGGCGGTGCACTGCGGGTGGTACGCAAGTGACGTCGGCCTGACCGACCAGGCGGCGAGGCTGCTCAGGGGTCTGCCCGAGGTCGGCTCGCCACTGGTCGGTGGTGCGCTCGGTCTGGCCGCACTGATGAACGGTGAGCTGCGGGACGCGGTCGCGCTCATGCGAGGGCTGGTGCTCGCCCCGGAACCGCCCGACCTTGGGACACCGGGCCGGCTCTTCCTCGCGCAGCTGTGCGCGCCGATCGGCCGCTACGGTCACGGCGAGGCTGTCGCGACGCGCGTCGAGGCCGACTGCAGGGACCATGACATGGGCGGCTGGCTGACTCTCGCGGTAGGAACCCTGGCGGAGACGCAGCTGCTGCTCGGCGGATTCCGCGAAGCAGCGGCCCGGCTGGAGGAGACCATCGCCATGCTCGGCGACCTGGGCCGACGGAGCGGAGCGGTCATGCTCACCGCCTTGCTCGCCTCGGCCCGCGGCGCTCTGGGTGACGAGCCGGGCTGCCGGGCAGCGGCAGCGGAGGCCACGGAGCAGGCGCGAGCACGCGGGCTCCGCATGGCCGAGGCGATCGCAGTGGCCGGGCTGGGCCGGCTGGAGCTTGCGCTGGGCCGCCCGGAAGTGGCGCTCGGGATGCTGGAGAGGATATCGCCCTCCATGGCACCAGCCTCCGTCTTCTCGGCCCCCGACCGGATCGAGGCCGCGGTCCGGGCCGGGGAACCCGAGCGGGCACGCGACCCCCTGGCCTCCTACCTGGGCTGGGCGGCGGCCGTCGACGTGCCGTCCGCCGACGCGGTCGCGCTACGCTGCCGCGCGCTCGTCGAGGACGACGAGGGCCTGTACGACGACGCCGTGCGCGTGCACCAGCTGGGCGAGCAGCCGCACGAGGAGGCCCGCACGCGGTTGCTCTACGGCGAGTGGCTGCGCCGGGCCCGCAAGCGCGCCGCCGCTCGCGCCCAGCTGCGCGCCGCTCTGGAGACGTTCGACCGGCTCGGCATGGCGCTGTGGGCGGAACGAACCCGCGCGGAGCTGCGCGCCACCGGCGACGTCCCGGCGGCCCCACGCCGGGCGGACGACCCGCTCAGCGTGCTCACTGCGCAGGAGAAGCGGGTGGTGCGGCTGGCCGCCACGGGCGCGTCCAACCGCCACATCGCGGCGCAGCTCTACCTCAGCCCGCGCACCGTCGGCTACCACCTCTACAAGGCGTTCCCGAAGCTGGGGATCTCGTCACGGGCGGAGCTGGCCGCGCTCGCTACCTGATCGTGGACTTCGGGTCCGCGGGCTTCGTCGTCCCGCGACTCGCCGTCGACTCGCCGAGCAGGTGCGTTCTAAGCGTTTCAATCGTTGTCGAACCTGTTGTGGGCTCGGAAGTCGGCTGGCAACCTAGCGGACGATGTTAGCGCTCACATGACAGGGGAGAAGCCGATGATGTCTTCCGAGACTGGCGCCCGGTTCGGCCGTCGCATGACCGCGCTCGTCGCCGCTGCCGCCGCCACGGTCGTCGGCGCCACCTTGGCGATAGGTCCGGTCGCCCCTGCGGCAGCCGCGACCATCGACACGAGCGCGTACTACGTGCTGGTCAACCGCAACAGCGGTAAGGCCTTGGACGTGTACAACCTCGCGACTACGGACGGTGCGCGGATCGCCCAGTGGTCGCGGAACGACGGGAACCAGCAGCAGTGGCAGTTCGTGGACTCGGGTGGTGGTTACTACCGGCTCAAGTCGCGCCTGTCCGGCAAGGTGCTGGACGTCTCGAACAGGTCCACGGCCGACGGGGCCGGGATCATCCAGTGGACTGACGCGAACTCGACGAACCAGCAGTTCAGCGTCCAGGACGTGGACGGCTACATCCAGCTCATCGCCCGCCACAGCGGCAAGGCCGTCGAGGTCCAGGGCGGGTCGACCGCGGATGGCGCCAACGTCGTCCAGTACTCCGACTGGAACGGCTCGAACCAGCAGTGGCAGCTCATCAAGGTCGGCGGCGGGACGACGCCCCCGCCCGGCGGCAGCTACACCAACCCCGTCGTCTGGCAGGACTTCGCCGACGGCGACATCATCCGGGTCGGCGATGCGTACTACTACTCCGCCTCCACGATGCACTACTCCCCGGGCGCGCCGATCCTGCGCTCGTACGACCTCGTGAACTGGGAGTACGCCGGCCACTCCGTGCTTTCCCTCGACTTCGGGTCGAGCAGGTACGACCTCACCGGCGGCCGCGCCTACGTCAAGGGGATCTGGGCGTCCGCGTTCAACTACCGGCCCAGCAACAGGACCTTCTACTGGATCGGCTGCGTCGAGTTCAACCGCACCTACGTCTACACGGCGACCGCGGTGGACGGCACCTGGACCAAGCGCGCCCAGCTCAACGGGTGCTACTACGATGCCGGCCTGCTGGTCGACGACGACGACACCATGTACGTCGCGTACGGCAACGGCACGATCAGCGTTGCCCAGCTGTCGGCCGACGGGCTCAGCCAGGTGCGCAGCCAGCAGGTGTTCAGCACACCGTCGAGCGTCGGCACCCTCGAGGGCGCCCGGTTCTACAAGCGGAACGGCTACTACTACATCTGGCTGACGCGCCCGGCCAACGGGCAGTACGTGCTGCGCTCCACGTCCCCGTTCGGTCCCTACGAGATGCGCCAGGTGCTGCTCGACATGCCCGGCCCGATCCCGGGCGGCGGCGTGCCGCACCAGGGCGGGCTCGTGCAGACCCAGAACGGCGACTGGTACTACATGTCGTTCGTCGACGCGTACCCGGGCGGCAGGGTGCCGGCCCTCGCGCCGATCAGCTGGAGCGCCGACGGATGGCCCACCGTGCAGACCGTCAACGGTGCCTGGGGCACCACCTACCCCAAGCCGAACATCACGACGTCGCGCACCGTCGCGTCCATGATCGGTCCCGACACGTTCGCGGGGCCGTCACTCGGCCCCCGCTGGGAGTGGAACCACAACCCGGACGCGAGCAGGTTCACCGTGAGCAACGGGCTGCGGCTGCAGACCGCCACCGTCACGAACGACCTCTACAACGCCCGGAACACGCTCACCCACCGCATCCAGGGGCCGTCGTCCACCGCCACGATCGAGCTCGACTACAGCGCCATGCGCGACGGCGACCGGGCCGGGCTGGCGATGCTCCGGGACTCCTCGGCCTGGATCGGCGTCCGGCGCGACAACGGCGTCACCCGGGTCTCGATGACCAACGGCCTGACGATGGACGGCAGCTGGAACACGACCGGCACCGGCACCGAGGTGGCGAGCGCCCCTGTCAGCGGTGGCCGGATCTGGCTGCGGGCCACCGCCGACATCCGGCCGGGCTCGGGCCGGCAGGCCACGTTCTCGTACAGCACCGACGGGGTGACGTTCACCCGGCTCGGGCCCGGCTTCACGCTCGGCAACGCCTGGCAGTTCTTCATGGGCTACCGCTTCGGGATCTTCAACTACGCCACCGGCTCGCTCGGTGGCGCGGTCACCGTGCGGCGCTTCGACCTGACCACCCCGTAGAACCCAACCCGAGAGGAACGACATGAGAACGAGACCCGCCAGCCGACGTCGGCTGGGACTGGTGGCCACGCTGCTGACCGGACTGGTCGCCACCCTGGGCGTCGTGGCGACGGCGCCCGCTGCCTCGGCCGCGACGATCGACCCGACCGCGTACTACGTGCTGGTCAATCGCAACAGCGGTAAGGCCTTGGACGTGTACAACCTGGCGACCACTGATGGTGCGCGGATCGCGCAGTGGTCGCGGAACGACGGGAACCAGCAGCAGTGGCAGTTCGTGGACTCGGGTGGTGGTTACTACCGGCTCAAGTCGCGTCTGTCGGGCAAGGTGCTGGACGTCTCGAACCGGTCCACGGCCGACGGTGCCGGGATCATCCAGTGGACTGACGCGAACTCGACGAACCAGCAGTTCAGCGTCCAGGACGTGGATGGTTACATCCAGCTCATCGCCCGCCACAGCGGCAAGGCGGTCGAGGTCCAGGGTGGGTCGACCGCGGATGGCGCCAACGTCGTCCAGTACTCCGACTGGAACGGCTCGAACCAGCAGTGGCAGCTCGTCAAGGTCGGCGGCGGGACGACGCCCCCGCCCGGCGGGACGTGTGATCTGCCGTCGTCGTACCGGTGGTCGTCGACGGGCGTGCTGGCCCAGCCGCGGTCGGGCTGGGCGTCGTTGAAGGACTTCACGACGGCGCCGTACAACGGCAAGCACCTCGTCTACGCCACGACCCATGACTTCGGCACGTCGTGGGGCTCGATGAACTTCGGGCTGGTGAACAACTTCTCCGAGCTGGGCTCGGCCTCGCAGAACGCGATGTCCTCGGCCACCGTGGCGCCGTCGCTGTTCTACTTCGCGCCGAAGAACATCTGGGTCCTGACCTACCAGTGGGGCGCGGCCGCGTTCATGTACCGCACCTCCACCGACCCGACGAACCCGAACGGCTGGTCCGCCGCGAGCCCCCTGTTCACGGGCAGCATCTCCGGCTCCAGCACCGGGCCGATCGACCAGACGGTCATCGGTGACGGGACGAACATGTACCTGTTCTTCGCCGGGGACAACGGCAAGATCTACCGGACCAGCATGCCGATCGGGAACTTCCCCGGAAACTTCGGCTCCTCGTACACCACGATCATGAGCGACACCACGAACAACCTGTTCGAGGCGCCGCAGGTCTACAAGCTCCAGGGCCTGAACAAGTACCTCATGATCGTCGAGGCCATCGGCGCCAACGGCCGGTACTTCCGGTCGTTCACCGCCACCAGCCTGTCCGGCACCTGGACCCCCCAGGCCGCGACCGAGGCCAACCCCTTCGCGGGCAAGGCCAACAGCGGCGCGACCTGGACCAACGACATCAGCCACGGCGAGCTCATCCGCACCAGCGCCGACCAGACCATGACCGTCGACGCCTGCAACCTCCAGCTCCTCTACCAGGGCCGCTCACCCAGCTCCGGCGGCGACTACGGCCTCCTGCCCTACCGCCCCGGCCTGCTCACGCTGCAACGCTGACCCACAGCGGGCCGCGGGGGGGGGGGGGGGGCCCCCGCCCCCCCCCCCCCCGGCGGCCCCCTCGCACAGTCGGTCACGCCGTCCGGACGGCGACCTGGCCGGTCACCACCGCCCACCTCACCGCTGCACGAAGGAGTGCTCGTGAAAGACCTGTCTCGTCGCCGCCTGCTCTCGGTGCTCGCCGCGACCGCGCTGACCGCCTCCCTGATCGCCGTCGGGCCATCCGCCGGCGCAACCGACACGGCCGCCGCCGGCACGCTCGGCCCAGCCGCGGCCGCAGCTGCGGACCCCACCGTCCAGGAGCCGGCGCCCTTGCCGCCCCTGGGCTGGAACAGCTGGAACACCTTCTACTGCAACATCAACGAGCAGATGGTCCGCGAGACCGCTGACGCGATGGTGAGCTCGGGCATGGCCGCCGCCGGGTACCGGTACGTCGTGGTCGACGACTGCTGGATGCAGGACACCCGCGACGCCAGCGGCAACCTGCGAGCCCGGACGGACCGGTTCCCCTCTGGGATGAAGGCCCTGGGCGACTACATCCACAGCAAGGGCCTGCTGTTCGGTATCTACCACGCTCCGCGGGAGAAGACCTGCAACCAGTACTTCGCGAACCTGCCGGGCACATCGTCGTACGGGTACGAGACCAGGGACGCGAACCTGTTCGCGTCGTGGGGCGTCGACTACGTCAAGCACGACTGGTGCGACCCGCGCGGCACGGCGGCCGAGCAGGCGGCGGTCTTCAAGAGGTTCGGCGACGCGCTCAAGGCCACCGGCCGCCCGATCGTCTACTCGATCAACCCGAACAGCGCCCACTGGAACTCTGCTCCGACGTACTCCGGCTGGGGTGCCTTCGCGGACATGTGGCGCACCTCGGAGGACCTCGACGACGCCTGGTCGACGGGATGCTCGCCGTCGGCGGACTGCTTCGTCGGCATCACGGAGGCCCTCGACATCATCGAGCCGATGCGCGAGTGGACCAAGCCGGGTCAGTACAACGACCCCGACATGCTCATGGTGGGTGTGCGGAACTCGCTGACCCCCACGGAGAACCGTGCGCACCAGAGCATGTGGGCCATGCTCAGCGCACCGCTCATCGCGGGCAACGACCTCCGCACCATGAGCGCGGACGTTCGTGCGGTCCTCACCAACCGCGACGTCCTCGCGATCGACCAGGACCCGCTCGTGCGGCAGGCGGACCGGGTGCGGGACGACGGCGATGCCGAGGTCTGGGCCAAGCCGCTCGCCGACGGTTCCGTGGCGGTCGCGCTGCTCAACCGCGGTTCGGGCACCCGGCAGATCTCGACCACGCTCAGCCAGGTCGGGCTCGGCTCCGGCACGCACGGGTACCGCGAGCTGTGGACCGGCGCCACCGGTTCGACCACCGGCCAGCTCACCGCGCAGGTCGCCCAGCACGGTGTCGCCCTGTTCCGGGTCACGCCCGGCGGCGCGCCGCAGCCGACCGGTAGCGCCCTCGTCGGCTCGTCGTCGGGCAGATGCCTCGACGTGCCCAACAGCGCCACGGCGAACGGCACGGGCCTCGTGATCTGGGACTGCCACTCCGCGCCGAACCAGACGTGGACCCCGACGGACGGCACGCTGCGATCGCTGGGCAAGTGCCTCGACGCACCCCTCGACGCCACCGCGGGGACGCGTGTCCAGCTCTGGGACTGCAACGGCGGCACCAACCAGCAGTGGACGTTCCAGGCCGACGGCACGATTCGGGGCGTGCGGTCCGGGCTGTGCCTGGACGTCGACCGGAACCTGACGGCCAACAACACCGCAGTGCTGCTCTGGACGTGCACCGGCGCGGCGAACCAGGTGTGGGCGCGGCGGTAGCCGCGCCTCGAGGCTGAGCGGGAGGCCTCGCGGACTTCGTGTCCGCGGGGCCTGTAGCCCGTCGCACATGGTCCTGCTGCGGCCGCGCTCGCGACGATGCTTAGTCAGCCTGGCTGCTCCGGCCGTGGAGAGCGCTCAGGATCCCGTCGCCGTAGCGGTCCAGCTTTGCCTGCCCGACGCCGCTGATCCCGCTCAGGGCGTCCAGGTCTGCCGGCCGCTGAGTGGCCACCGCGCGCAACGTGGCGTCGTGGAACACGACGTAGGCGGGCACGCCCTGCTCCTTGGCGGCCGACGCACGCCAGGCGCGGAGCCGCTCGAAGACCTCCTGGTCGGCGTCCGAGAGCTGGGCGGCCTCGGGTTGTGCGCCGCCGGAGCGTGCGGGCTTGCGTGTGCTGCCCGCGGATCGTGGGTCGCGCCGGAGCCGCACCTCGCGACGCCGGCCCAGCACCTCCCCGCTGGTGCCCGTGAGCAGCAGGGTGCCGTGGTTCGAGTCCACCTCCAGCAGTCCCAGGGCCAGGAGCTGGCGCGCCACGGACCGCCACTCGTCGTCGGACAGGTCCTCACCCACGCCGAACACCGTGAGGCTGTCATGCCCCCACTGGGTGATCTTGGGCGTGGACTTTCCGCGCAGGATGTCGACCACGTGCCCGACGCCGAAGCGCTGGTTGCGCTCGCGGTCCAACCGGAACACCGCGGAGAGGAGCTTCTGGGCGGCGACGGTGCCGTCCCAGGTCTCGGGCGGGTTCTGGCAGGTGTCGCAGGCACCGCAGCTACCCGGATGGTCCTGGTCGAAGTAGCGCAAGAGCTGGGCACGGCGGCACTCGACGGTCTCGCACAGCGCCAGCATCGCGTCGAGGCGCGCCGAGAGCCTGCGGCGGTGCGCGAGGTCGCCGTCGGACTCGGCGATCATCTTGCGCTGCTGGACCACGTCGGCCAGCCCGTAGGCGAGCCACGCCGTGGCGGGCAGGCCGTCCCGGCCCGCGCGGCCCGTCTCCTGGTAGTAGCCCTCGACCGACTTGGGCAGGTCGAGGTGGGCGACGAACCGGACGTCAGGCTTGTCGATGCCCATGCCGAACGCGATGGTCGCCACCATGATCACGCCGTCCTCGCGCAGGAAGGTCGACTGGTTGGCGGCGCGCACCTCGGCGGGGAGGCCCGCGTGGTACGGCAGGGCGCGGATGCCCTGGTCGGTCAGCTGCTGGGCGGTCCGCTCCACCGACGCGCGGGAGAGGCAGTAGACGATCCCGGCGTCACCCGGGTGCTCTGTGCGCAGCAGGTCGAGCAGCTGTTTGCCGGGGTTGTCCTTGGGGACGACCCGGTAGGTGATGTTGGGCCGGTCGAAGCTGGCGACGAAGTGCCGGGCGTCGGTGAGCCTGAGGCGGGTGGCGATCTCCTCGCGCGTGTGCTGAGTGGCGGTGGCGGTCAGCGCGATGCGGGGGACGCCGGGCCAGCGTTCGGCCAGCTCGCTCAGCCGCAGGTAGTCGGGCCGGAAGTCGTGGCCCCACTGCGACACGCAGTGCGCCTCGTCGATGGCGAACAGGGCGATGGTGCCCTCGTCGAGAAGCCGGGCGGTGGACTCGACGCCGAGCCGCTCCGGGGCGAGGTACAGCAGGTCGAGCTCACCGGAGCGGTAGGCACGCTCCACCGCGCGGCGCTGGTCCGGGTCCTGCGTGGAGTTGAGGAAACCGGCCCGGACACCGAGCGCCTCCAGGGCGTCCACCTGGTCCTGCATCAGGGCGATCAGCGGCGAGATCACCACGCCGGTGCCGCGGCGGACGAGCGCGGGGATCTGGTAGCACAGCGACTTGCCGCCGCCGGTCGGCATCAGCACGAGGGCGTCGCCGCCGCCGGCTACCGTCTCGATGATCTCCTGCTGGTCGCCGCGGAAGGCGTCATAGCCGAAGACGTCACGCAGCACCTCGAGTGCCGGCGCTACCGGGGCGACGTCCGGGAGGGTCATGGCCGCCAGTGTGCCATTCTCCCGCTCTACCAGGGCGACGGCTCGTAGTCCTTGAGGAAGCAGCCGTACAGGTCGGTCCCGGACTCGCCCTGGACGATCGGGTCGTAGACGCGGGCGGCGCCGTCGACCAGGTCGAGGGGCGCGTGCCAGCCCTCGGCGGCGATCCGCAGCTTCTCCTGGTGGGGGCGCTCGTCCGTGATCCACCCGGTGTCCACCGCGGTCATCAGGATCCGGTCCGTCTCGAACATCTCCGACGCGGAGGTCCGCGTCAGCATGTTGAGGGCGGCCTTGGCCATGTTCGTGTGCGGGTGCCCGGCGCCCTTGTACCGGCGGGAGAACTGCCCCTCCATCGCCGAGACGTTGACGACGTACCCGCGTCGCGCCTGGGACGTCGCCGCCCGCATCGCGGGCCGCAGCCGGGAGATGAGCAGGAACGGCGCGATCGCGTTGCAGAGCTGCACCTCCAGAAGCTCCAGCGGGTCGACCTCGTCCACGACCTGGGTCCACGAGTTGGTGGTCTGCAGGTCGGGGAGCAGCCCCCCGGCGTCGACGGCGGTGCCGGCCAGGTGGGCGTCGAGGGAGGCCGAGCCCGCCCGGAGAGCCAGCGCCGTCAGGGACGCCGCGGTGTGCATCGCGACGGCGTCGTCCTGCGACTGCCCCTCGCGGTGGGCGACCGACAGCGCGGTCAGCGCCCCCGCGATCGCCGCGGGGTGCGCCTCGGAGACGTGGTCGAACGTGACCATCTCCGGCGCCTGGAGCCCGAACGGGAGCGGGGCGACCGGGGTCGACTCGCCCGCGACGAGCTGCGAGTAGGCCCCCGGGGACCGGCGCACCGTCTGGCAGGCGTTGTTGACCAGGATGTCGAGCGGGCCCGCCGCGGCGACGTCGTCGGCCAGGGCGATCACCTGGGTGGGGTCGCGCAGGTCGATGCCGACGATCTTGAGCCGGTGCAGCCAGTCTGCGGCGTCGGGCATCGCGGAGAAGCGGCGTACCGCGTCCTTCGGGAACCGCGTGGTGATGGTGAGGTGGGCGCCGTCGCGCAGCAGGCGCAGCGCGATGTACATGCCGATCTTGGCCCGGCCCCCGGTGAGCAGGGCGCGGCGGCCCGTCAGGTCCGTGCGCTGGTCGCGACGCACGTGGCTCTTCGCGGCGCAGTCCGGGCAGAGCCAGTGGTAGAACGAGTCGACCAGCGTGTAGTCCGTCTTGCAGATGTAGCAGCCACGGGCGGTGAGCAGCTCGCCGGCGAACGCCCCCGGTGTGGTGGAGACCAGCGGGATGCCGGCGGTCTCGTCGTCGATCCGTGCCGCAGAGCCGGTCGCCGTCTGCTCGATGATGCTCCGGTCGTGCGCCTGGCGCTCCTCGCGGATGGCTGCCTTGCGGGACTTCTTGAGCAGCTTCCACATGTAGCCGGTCGCGCGCTTGACCGTCTGGACGTCGGGATGGTTGGGGTCGAGGTCTTGGAGCCGGCCCAGTACCCGGAGGGTGGTGGCAAGCTCGTCCGGGTCGATCCCCGCGTTCGATGGCACTGCCGTAGGGTATCCCGCCGCCTGGGCCGGGAACCGGGTCGCACCCTCGGGCCGGCCAAACTCACACCTGCGCGGGCCGGTACCTCAGAGCGACCGCCCCCGACCGGAACTCGTGGCGGTCCACGAGCTCGAGCTGGATGCGCTCACGCAGACCGGCGAGCAGCGTCGGCCCGTGCCCGGCAAGGACCGGCTGCACGACGAACTCGTACTCGTCGATCAGCCCCAGGTCTGCCAGGGCCAGGGGGAGGGTCACGCCTCCGGTCGCGAGGCCCTCACCCGGCTCCTCTTTGAGCCGCTGGACCGCCTGTCCCAGGTCGCCGTGCACCAGCTCGGCGTTCCAGTCGACCTCGGTCAGCGTGCTCGACACGACGTACTTCTTTGCCCGGTCGATGGCCTCGGCGAACGGGACATCCCACGCATCCATCCAGTCGGGCCAGGTGCCCGTGGCCGGCCGCCGCCAGGCCGACTCCATCATCTCGTAGGTCACCCGGCCGTACAGGAGGGCGTCGGCCTGCTCGATCCGGTCGGTCCAGTAGCGCATCGACTCCTCGTCCGGTGGGAGGCCGGCCTCGTGATGACAGCAGCCGTCGAGCGTGACGTTGATCGAGTAGCGAAGTGGTCTCATCTCGTGCTCTCCCTCGATGCGCGCAGCGCGTTTCCACCGGACGGTACATAGACCACTGTCGACGCCGTTTCTCATCGCCGCCACGCCCGTTAAGGTCACGAGGTGACTCGGACCCCGGTGAGCGTGCTGCTGCCCGAACCCTCGATGCCGGGGGCGGACCTGCCCGTCCGGGCCGTCCTGCCTGCCACGGTCGACGCTGTCCGGTCGCGCGGTACCGCGGTGCTGGTCGCGCCGCCCGGATCGGGAAAGACCTCCCTGCTGCCGCTCGCGCTGGCCGACGCGCTCGAGGGCACGATCATCGTCGCCGAGCCGCGACGGATGGCGACCCGTGCGGCCGCGGCCCGGCTCGCGATGCTGGTCGGTGAACCGCTGGGGGAGCGGATCGGCTACGCGATGCGGGGTGAGCGCCGCGGGGGCAAAGGGCTCCGCGTCGAGGTGGTGACGACGGGGCTCCTCGTCAGGCGCCTGCAGCAGGATCCCGAGCTGCCGGGGGTCGCTGGGATCGTGATCGACGAGTGCCACGAGCGCCATCTTGACGCCGACCTGCTGCTCGCGCTCTGCGTCGACGTCCGGGCGAACCTCCGGGAGGACCTGGCGGTCGTCGCGACCTCGGCCACGGCGGACACGGTCCGGCTGAGCCGCGCTCTGGGTGCGGACGTCCCCGCGCCGGTGATCACCGCGTCCGCCGCGCAGTTCGACGTGGCGGTGGAGTGGGCCCCGCCACCGGTCCCCGCGCCGCTGCTTCCCGGTGGGCGCGTCGACCGGCGGCTGCTGGACCACGTCGCGGCCGTCGTCCGGCGTGCTCTGGCCGAGAACGACGGCGACCTCCTCGTGTTCGTCCCGGGGGAGGGAGAGATCCACGGTGTTGCTCGCCGGCTGGCCGGTGAGAACGTCGTGCCCTTGTTCGGCCGCCAGTCGAGGGCAGAGCAGGACCGCGCACTGGCCCCGGCCGCGACCCGTCGGATCGTGGTCACGACGTCGGTCGCGGAGAGCTCGCTGACTGTGCCCGGGGTCAGGGTCGTGGTCGACTCGGGCCTCGCCCGGGAGCCCCGGACGGACCAGTCCCGTGGCCTCGGTGCACTGGTCACCTGCCGGGTCTCGAGGTCGTCGGCGGACCAGCGGGCGGGTCGGGCAGGGCGGGAGGCGCCCGGCCGGGTCTACCGGTGCTGGTCGGCCACCGATCACGCCCGGCTCGACGATCATGCGGCGCCGGAGATCGCGATCGCGGACCTGGCGGCCTTCGCCCTCGACCTCGCGGCCTGGGGCGCGCCGGGGGGAGAGGGCCTCACCTGGCTCGACGCGCCGCCGTCGGCGGCGATGACCGCGGCCACCGAGCTCTTGCGCCGCGTCGGCGCCGTCGACGTCGCCGGGCGGATCACGGAGCGTGGCCGGCAGATGGCGGCGATCGGGGTGCATCCTCGCCTGGCCCGGGCGCTCCTGGACGGGACGCCGCGGGTCGGCGCCGACCGGGCGCGCGAGGTGGTCGCGATGCTCTCGGACGACTCCGGGCGCGACCTCGGCGACGACCTGCCGGCGCGCTGGCGGGCCCTGCGCCGTGGCGACGACCGCGGAGCCACGGCCCGCTGGCGAGAAGAGACAGAGCGCCTCGGCCGAGGCACGACGACGCGCGACGCCCCGAGCGGGGCTTCTGGTCGGGCAACGCGGGTCCCGGACGATCTCGCGGCCGGGATCGTCGCGGGGCTGGCGTATCCGGACCGGATCGCGCGCGCCCGGGGGACCGGCTCGGCGACGTACCAGATGTCCGGCGGCACGGGTGCTGCGCTGGACCCGCAGTCGCCGTTGCGGAACACGGCCTGGCTGGCTGTCGCGGTCGCCGACCGGGCACCCGGTCGCGCCGACGCCAGGATCCGTTCCGCCGCGCCGATCGACGAGCAGACTGCGCGAGACATCGCGGGCGACCTCGTCACCACCACCGACCAGGTCCGCTGGGACGACGGCCGGGTTGTGACGCGGCGGGTCGAGGCGCTCGGCGCGATCGTGCTCAAGGAGTTCCCGCTGGCGAAGCCCGACCCGCTGCTCGTCCAGGCGGCCGTCCGCGACGGGATCCGGCGTGACGGTCTGTCGGCGCTGCGCTGGCCGGAGGCCGCCCTCGCCCTGCGGGAACGGCTCGCGTTCTGCCACGCCCACCTCGGCGACCCGTGGCCTGCGGTCGACGACGACGCCCTGCTGGCCGGTCTCGACGAATGGCTGGGGACAGAGCTCGCCTCGGTGCGCGGCTCGGGCGACCTCGCCCGCATCGACGTGGCCTCGGCGCTCCGGCGACTGCTTCCCTGGCCTGCGGCGGCCCGGTTGGGTGAGCTGGCGCCGGAGCGGCTCACGGTCCCGTCGGGCTCCGCGGTCCGGCTCGCCTACGACGGCGCCGAGCCGCCGGTCCTCGCGGTGAAGCTGCAGGAGGTGTTCGGCTGGACCACCACCCCCGCGGTCGCGGACGGTCGGGTCCGCGTCGTCCTGCACCTGTTGTCGCCCGCCCAGCGCCCGGTCGCGATCACGAGCGATCTCGCCTCCTTCTGGAGGCAGGGCTATCCGCAGGTCCGTGCCGACCTGCGAGCCCGCTACCCTCGCCACCCGTGGCCGGAGGACCCGCTCACGGCCGTCCCGACCGGAAAGGTGAAGCCCCGCCAGTGAAGGATCGTCACCGTCCCGGGCTCGTACGGCCCGCATGAAGAACTACATCCTCTTCGACCACGATGGCGTCCTCGTGGACACCGAGCACTGGTACTACAAGGCCGGCGAACGAGCCCTGGCGGACGTGGGCCTGACCCTGGACCGGGAGCAGTACCTCCGTGACATGAATCAGAGCGGGGGCACGTGGGTCCAGGCCAGGGAAGCAGGGGTGGACGAGCAGACCATCGCCCGGGCGCGCACGGCTCGTGATGCCTACTACAAGGAGTACCTGAGGACGGAGCGCATCGAGATCGACGGCGTCGTCGAGGCGCTCGCGGAACTGTCGCGGCACGCGCGCCTGGCGATCGTGACGACGGCCAAGCGCGCGGACTTCGACCTGATCCATGAGCGGCGGCAGATCACGCAGTTCATGGACTTCGTCCTCGTCCGCGAGGACTACCGGCTCGCGAAGCCGCACCCGGAGCCGTACCTGACCGGGCTGGATCGGTTCGGCGCCACCAAGGAAGAGACGCTGGTGGTCGAGGACTCCGCCAGGGGACTGAGGTCGGCGGTGGCGGCCGGCATCGAGTGCGCCGTGGTCCACAACGAGTTCACGGCGTCGTCCGACTTTGTGGGGGCCGCCTATCGCATCGGAGCCCTGGCCGAGCTGCGGGAGATCGTCCTGCCCCTCTGACCTGCGCTCCGATAGGGTCGGAGAATGTACGAGGGTGACGAGATCTGGACAGCGGTCGACCGGTACTTCATCGACAAGCTGGTGCCCGAGGACGACGCCCTGGCCCACGCGCGGGAGAGCTCGACCCGCACGGCGATGCCGCTGGCCGACGTCGCACCCAACCAGGGCGCGTTCCTCGCCCTGGTGGCCCACCTCGCGGGCGCGCGACGGGTGCTCGAGTTCGGCACCCTGGCCGGGTACTCGACCATCTGGCTCGCCCGGGCCGTCGGACCGGAGGGCGCCGTGGTGACCTTCGAGATCGACGAGCCGACCGCCGCGGTCGCTCGCGAGAACCTCGAGCGGGCCGGGGTCGCCGACCGCGTCGAGGTCGTCGTCGGCCCGGCCACCGAGTCGGTGCAGCGGCTGATCGACGACGGCGTCGAGCCGTTCGACCTGGTCTTCATCGACGCCGACAAGCCCAGCAACAAGCGTTACCTCGACGCTGCGCTCACGCTGAGCCGGCCGGGCACGGTGATCATCGGCGACAACGTCGTGCGTAACGGCGCGGTGGCCGACCCGCAGAGCGACGACCCCCGCGTGCTCGGCACCTGGGCGCTGATCGACGCCCTCGGAACCGACTCGCGCATCGCCCACGCCACGGCCCTGCAGACCGTGGGCCTCAAGGGCTGGGACGGCTTCGCGATCGCCGTCGTCCGCTGAGCGGGCCGGACGGACGGTAGGGCTCCGCAGGCGGGTGCCTACGGAGCCCGACCGTCCGTCGCCGAGCGAGGACCGCCGTCAACGCCGGAGCGTCAGCAGGCCCGGACGATAGGGGAGCTGCCCGTAGTCCATGCCGTCGGAGCTGGGGTCGCGGCCCTGATACAGGAGCTGCAGGTCGCAGGGGTCGACGGTCATGGTCTGGTCGGCGCTGGTACGGATGAGCTCACCGTGGCTGATGTCGTTCGTCCACGTCGCGCCGCTGTTGGCCTTGCCCGCAAACGGGTTCGACTCGGTCGCGGCCTGCGGCGTCCAGGTGCCCGAGAGGCTGTCCGCGGTGAACGAGCGGAAGAAGCGCACCCCGTTGGTGCCCATCGCCTCGACGAGCATCAGGTACTTCTGGGTGCCCTTGAGCTTGTACACCTGGACGGCCTCGAACAGGTTCTCCCGCGTGTCGCTCATGACGACGGTCGACGCCGTCCCGAAGTCGCCCGGGAAGTTCCCGATCGGCATGCTGGCCCGGTAGATCTTCCCGTTGTCGCCCGCGAAGAACAGGTACATGTTCCTGTCGTCGCCGATGACCGTCTGGTCGATAGGGCCGTACGGAGCGTCCGCGACGCTGCCGGAGAACAGCGGCCTCGCCTCCGACCAGCCGTTCACGTTCGTCGGGTCGCTCGACGTCCGGTACATGAACGGCGCCGGCCCCCACTGGTAGGTGAGCACCCAGGTGTTCTTGGGCGCGAAGTAGAACAGCGACGGTGCGACCGTCCCGGACGGCATCGCGGTCTGCGTGGCGGTCGCCAGCTCGGACCAGTTCGAGACGAGGCCGAACGTCATCGAGCCCCAGGTGTCACCCGCGTCGTGCGTGGTCGCGATGACGAGGTGCTTCCCCTGGTACGGCGCCGTCGTGAAGTCCTTCAGCGACACCCAGCCGGACCTCGGCTGCGCCAGGGGGCCGGTGGACGTCCAGCTGTAGCGCGTCGGCAGCTCGCAGGCCGGCGCCGACGGCGACGGGCTCGGCGAGACCGTGGGTGACGCGCTCGGACTCGGCGAGACCGTCGGAGACGCGCTCGGGGACGGCGCCGGCCCGGCTCCGGAACCGCAGGGGAGGGCGGCAGCGGCCGGGGCGGAGCCGCTGCCGATGAAGCCGAAGCCCGTGCTCTGGCCGGCGCCGACGTTCCCGTTCCAGGCGACGTTGGTGACGGTGGAACCGGAGAGGTTGCCGTTCCAGAGCTGGGTGGGCGTGACGCCGCTGGGGAGCGTCACGCGCCAGCCGCTGATCGCGGAGCGCGCGGTGACCGTGACCTCGCCCTGGTAGCCGCCGCCCCACGAGTTGACGACGCGCAGCGCGGCCGAGCAGGCGCTCGCGGGCGGCGTCGGCGTCGGCGTCGGGGGAAGGGTGGTCAGGGACGGCGAGACCGAGGGAGACGGCGACGGCGACGCGGCCGGCCAGTTCTTCGAGGCGACCGACCACGGCGCCCGGGAGCCGAGCCCCGACGGGTCGAGGACGTACCGCCGCGCCGTCGCGTTGTCGTTGAGGACCAGGTCCAGGAACGAGACGACGGCGGTGACGCCGTCGGCCAGCTGCGCGCCGGTGATGAACCCGCCGTGTCCCGCGTCGGGGTTCGAGGCGCGGACCGCGGGGACGCGCACGAGGTCGTAGTTGGCCCGGGAGTTGTCGTACGCGACGTCGGACGGGCCGCCGTCTAGAAACATCACGGGCGTGTGCAACCTGCTGAGCTCGGTGCGCGAGTAGCCGAGCGAGCCGTCGGCGAACAGGCCGCTGTTCAGGGCGACGACGGCGGACACCCGCTGGTCCTGCCCGGCGACGAGCGCCTCGATGCCGCCGCACGAGTGGCCCGCGGTGGCGACCCGTGACAGGTCGAGCCGTCCCGCGAGCGGGGCGCCGGTGCGGCGCTGCTCCCCCTCGGCCCAGGTGACGGCGTCGGTCAGGAGCGAGGGGATCGGCTGGCCGCTGGGCACGCCGTTGGGCGAGCCGTCGGCCGACCCGGTGTCGACGACGACGAACCCCTTGGACGCGATCGTGGTCAGCAGCCGGGTGACCTCGCTGTTGTCGGTGTGCGCGCACGCGCCGTTGCCGAACGCGATGACGGGCAGGCCGCCGCCGGCCGCCGCAGGGTCGGACGGGCGGAACACCGTGTACCGGTTGTCGCCGTACGCTCCCTCGCGGGTGACGGCAAAGCTGTTGTCCGTCATCGGCGGGCCGTCCGCCGCGGCGCGGACCGACTGCACCGTCGCGGCGAGGTCCCCCGAGCCCTCCGCGGCTGCGGGCTGCTGGGCGAGGCCGGCGGCAACGAGCCCGACGACGGCCAGCGTGGCGGCGCCGAGCGACACCGTCCGTCTCTGGGGCAGTGTGCCCGAGCTGGTTCCGGAGCCCGGGAACCGGGCGCTACGTGGGTGCATCGTCGTGTACCTCCTGCGCGTCGTGAGCGATCACCTGGAGGTTTATCGATACACCGGGTGCGGCACCGACGGCAGGGTGCGTACCGATTAAGGCGACGCCAGCGCGGCACGCCCGGGGCGGGCGGACCGCACGGTCCGCCCGCCCCGGGTCTGGTGCCCCGGCCCCGGTTACGGGGTGTGGATGTTGGGCCAGGGGTAGCTGCTGACCTCGCTGCCGATGTGGAAGCTCGGGTGCGGCGGCTGGTTGTAGCCGGTGTTCTGCCAGGCGACCGCCACGCGGTACTGCACGTCGTGCATCAGCGTCGCGATGCGCAGGTTCGTCCGGTGCGGCGTGGCGTAGATGCGCAGCGCCGAGGAGTCGCTGGTCCGCCAGACCACCTCTTCGCGCCAGTCGCCGAACAGGTCCGCCGAGAGCGACGGCGTCGCCTTGGTGCCGTTGTTCGACGCCACGCCCGAGCCCGTCAGCTGGCGCCCGCTCTGGTAGTCGTTGATCTGCGTGCCGTCGAGGAGCTCACGCTCGCCGTCACCGTCCCACCAGGACAGGAAGTTCGCCGAGCTCGGCTTGGTGCCGACGGAGCCTCCGGAGGCGTTCCGCAGGTCGGTCACGTTCAAGGACCAGTACTCGCCCCCCGGGTTGGCGGTGGTGACGTTCGCGGCGACGCCTCGGCCGTTGTCGCCGCTGGGGCTGGTCTGGAACAGGACCGTGCCGTTCGAGCCGATGAGGCTGGAGGACGGCATGGAGCCGTCCTCGTGCACCATGAACACCTCCTGTCCCGCGCGGCTGGGCACGAAGTCCGAGACGTGGAGCGCGTCGCCGTGGCCCATCCGGGAGTTCCACAATGCGTTCCCGTCCGAGCCGACCACCATCGCCCCGTAGACGACGTCCTGGCGGCCGTCGCCGTTCAGGTCGGCGATCGAGAGGCTGTGCGCGCCCTGCCCGCGGTACTGCGAGCCCTTGACGTCGGAGTCGAAGATCCACCGGGTGGTGAGGTCCCGGCCGTTGAAGTCCACGGCCCAGATCACCGAGCGCGTGTAGTAGCCGCGCGCGAAGATCATCGACGGCGTGGAACCGTCCAGGTAGGCGGTGCCGGCCAGGAAGCGGTCGACCCGGTTGCCGTAGCTGTCGCCCCAGGCGGACACGTTGCCGCGCGGGGGCTGGTAGTCGACGGTGTCGATCGCCCCGCCGGTGCGGCCGTCGAAGATCGTCAGGTACTCCGGCCCCGTCAGGATGTAGCCGCCGCTGTTGCGGTGGTCGGCGCTGGCGTTGCCGATGACGACGCCACGGCCGTCGCGCGTGCCGTCGGCGGTCTTCATGGCGATCTCGGCGTCGCCGTCACCGTCGTAGTCGTACACCTGGAACTGGGTGTAGTGCGCCCCCGACCGGATGTTGCGCCCCAGGTCGATCCGCCACAGGCGGGTGCCCTGGAGGGTGTAGGCGTCGATGATCGTGTTCTCGGTGACGCCGGACTGCGAGTTGTCCTTGGCGTTCGACGGGTACCACTTGACGATGTACTCGTAGTCGCCGTCGCCGTCGAGGTCGGCGACGCTGGCGTCGTTGGCCTCGTAGGTGCTCGAGGGCCTGCTGATCGGGATGTCGAAGTATCCGCCGGAGCCGAACCGGACCTCGGTGCCCGAGCGCGCGCCCTCGGTGCCGTTGGTGACGGCTGCGACGGTGTAGGTGCCGCTGCCGCTGGCGTCGAGGTAGTTCGTGGCCCCGGTGATCGGTGACGCGTTGAGCTTCTGGCCGTCACGGTAGACGTTGAAGGCCGCGTTCGGGTTGTCCGTGCCGAGCAGGCGCCAGCTGACGAGGTTGCCGCTGCCTGATGGTACGACGGTCACCCCGCGGGTGAGGGCCTCGACCTCGTAGACGCCGTTGCCGCCGCCAGGCTGCTCGCCGTCGCCGGTGGTGACGTCCAGGTAGTCGACGTTCGGCAGGCCCCCGGTGGTTGTCGCGGCCAGGCGCACCGTGGTGGAGCCCGCGTTGACGGGGACGGTGACGGTGCTGATTGCCCACGTGGTCCACGCGCCGGTCGGCTCCAGCCCGACGGTCTGGACGGTGGCGCCGTTGACAATGACTGACGCCGGCCGGTTGGCCGTGCCGCCGTTGGCGTACCGGATACCCAGGGTGGCGGAGCCGGCGGCGGCGGACTGGATCGTGAAGTCGATGCCGGCCCCGACCGCGTTGTCGGAGTTGCAGAACCCGGTGCCCGAGTGCCCGGCGTGGTTGGACTCGATCACGCCGTTGCAGACGGCCGGGGCGGACTCGGCCTCGTACCGCGTGGTCGCTGCGTGCGCCGTGTTCAGCGCGACGAGGCTCGTCGCGACGACGGCGAGCCCGGAGAGCCCGGCCACCGCCGCCCTTCTGGTGGTTCTCTGCCTTGACATTGATTCGCTCCTCTGTGGGGTGGCTCGGCCGTGGCGGGCACGCCCGAGGTTCTGGCGAGGCGCGGCGACGGCAAGCGGCTCCGTTGCCACGATGTCATCGAACAGCCCGGCATTGAATCGTGGATTGAATCGTTCAAATGCGGGACGTCAACGAACGTAGGGCCGCCGGTTTCCGAACGTCAATGGAATCCCCCCGATTTAAACGATTCAGATTGCGAGGGTGGTGGTGCGAGACCGGTCGGCGACACCGGTGAGGCCCGCGGTCCGACGTATCGTCGTCGGCATGAACAGGGCTAGCGACGCCGGCGCCACCGCACCCGGGCCCGGCACCACCTCCCTCGGCCCGGACTGGGTGGTCGGGCCCGACGGGTTGCGGTTCCGGCGCGCGGCGCGCGTGATCGTCCTCGACGACGCGGGCCGTGCCCTGCTCGCGCGCGGGCACGACGCCGACCAGCCGGAGCGGTCGTGGTGGTTCACCGTGGGCGGCGGTATCGACGCGGGGGAGAGCGAGGTCGAGGCCGCGCTCCGCGAGCTGCGCGAGGAGGCCGGGCTGGTGCTGACCGCGGCCGACCTCGAAGGCCCCGTGCTCACGAGGTCAGCCATCTTCGACTTCTTCGCCGAGACGTGCCGCCAGGACGAGGTGTTCTTCGTGGCCCGGGTCAGCGGCGGCTACGTGCCCGACCGCGCGGGCTGGACGGCTGTCGAGCTCGACGTGCTCGACGAGCTGCGGTGGATGTCCGCCCACGACCTGCGCACCCAGCCGCTCGAGGTGTTCCCCCACGTTCTCCCCGACCTCGTGGAGGCCCTCGCGCAGGGGTGGGACGGGACTGTGCGGCACCTCGGCACGGAGCACGACGACTAGGTCCTCACCTCTGGCCTTTTCACCCTCCTTTATCCCGCTCCTCGCGCCGGGTTTCGTGGCGTGTCGCCCTGTTTTGCCTGAGATCCTGCGGCAACACGCCCGGGTGCGCGTCAAGCGAAGGCCCTTTACCGTGCGGAGCAAGGGCACGGCGACGAAGGCGCCCACCTCGCGCTCGGTGACGTCGCCATCGGCGCGCCCGACTGGGAGGCCGACAACGCCTTCACGGCCGAGCTCACCCTCCAGGATCCGACCTTCACGGTCAACGGTGCCGCCGCCACGCTGCCCGTGCCGGTCACAGCGGGGGACACCGTGGAGGTCGACCTGGGCGTGGTGTTCGACGGCCCGGGCGCCACCAACGCCTCACAGTCCACGACCACCGCGCAGCTCGTCGCGGCGCTCGCCGACGTGACCGTCACGCTCACCCAGGCGCACGAAGAGGTCGCCCCCTGACATGGGGGACGTGCTCCGGGTCACGGGGCGCGCCCTGGCTCTGGTGCTGCTCGTCGTCGCGGGCTCCGCGCTGCTCGCAGGAGTCCTCGTGCCGCGGCTCGCCGGGGCCACGCCCTACGTGGTGACCACCGGCTCCATGCGCCCCGCGCTGCCCGCGGGGACGCTCGCCGTCGTGCGTCCGGCCGACCCGGCGACGATCCGGATCGGCGACGTGGTCACCTACCAGCTGCGGTCCGGTGACCCCCAGGTGGCGACCCACCGTGTGGTGGGCGTGGGCTCCACGACGACCGGTGAGCGCACCCTCGTCACGCGCGGCGACGCCAACACCGGCACGGACCCGCACCCGGTACGGGAGGCGCAGGTCCGCGGCGTCCTCTGGTACCAGGTCCCGTACCTGGGCCGTGTGTCGGTGCTGCTCGGTCCCGGCCAGCGGGAGGCCGCCACGACCGGCCTGGTCGTGCTGCTCCTCGGTTACGCCGCGTGGCAGGTCGCGGGTGCCGCCCGTGCCCGGCTCTCCCGCCCTCGGGAGGAGCCCGCGGCGGTCGCCGTGCCCGAGCACGGGGGCGGTCCGTGACGGCCCGCGCCGTCCGGCGCGGCCTGCGGGCCGCGGGCACCGCGGCGCTCGCGGCGGTCCTCGTGGCCGGAGCGCTCGGCACGGTCGCCGCGGCGGAGGTGCCCGACGACGCCGTCGGGCTGAGCGTCGACGGCGTCACCTGGACGCCCCGGCTCGAGGCCGACCTCTTCGACCCGGCGTTGCGCTGGATACCCGGCCATGCCGAGGACGCCACCCTCTGGGTGCGGAACCAGAGCGGACGCGCCGCCACAGGGTGGGCCGAGGTGGTCGTCGCGGGCGGCGGTGACCTCCCGGCGGACCTCGAGGTGCGGACGAGCATCGGCGACGAACCCTGGACCGAGGGCGTCCGCTCGCGAGCGGTCGAGCTGGACCCGGAGGAGGTGGTCCCGGTGCGGTTCTCGGTGTCCTTCGACCCCGCGTCGGGCAACGAGACCCAGCTGGAGTCCGCGAGCCTGGCGGTGCACGTCACCCTGACCGACCCGGGCGTCGCCGTGCCGTCGCCGATCGGGGGCTCGCCGCCGCCGACACCGGTGCCGCCGGGGGACGCGCCGCGGGCGCCCGACGCCGCCCCGGAGGGGGTACGGCCGCCGTCGGCCGCCCTGCCCGTCACCGGAGGCGACGTGCTGCCGCTCCTGCTCGTCGCGGGCGCGGCCGTGGTTGCCGGGGCCCTGATCCTTGTGCGGAGGCGCCGTGGCTGAGCGCACCATCGCCTCGCTCGCCCGCCGTGCGCGCCGCGCGGCTCTCGTCGCGCTCGCCGTCCTCCTGGCGGCCTGTGCCGGCGGTGGCGTGGCCTGGGCCTGGTGGGCGGCGTCCGGCTCGGCGCAGCCGCCCGAGGCGGTCGCCGGGCGCCTGGACCTCGTGCTCGGGGCCACAGGCCAGTACGTGATCGGCCCGGGAGGCACGTACAACCTCGACCAGCTCGACCTGACGAACGCGGTGCCGGGCAGCCAGCAGGCGCAGGCCTTCACCGTCGGCAACGGCAGCACCGCGCGGGCGGCGTTCGCGTACTCGGTCACCGCGACGACGTCGCGCCCGGACGCGGTCGAGGTCGTCCTGCGGTACGGCGCCACCGACGCGGGGACGACGTGCACGGGCGGGACGACGACGCCGCCCACCACCGTCCTGCAGCCCGTCGCCCAGGGCGTGACCACAGGCCGCCAGGCGGTGTGCGTCCAGGTGCGCGTGCTGCCCACCGCCCCGAGCTCGTTCCAGGGCCAGTCGGCGACGGTGACCGTCGTGGTCGCGGCGACCCAGGTGGCACCGTGAGGCGCCGGGAGACCGCCCGCGCCGCGCTGGCGAGCCTGGCCGCGTTCGGCGTGGGGCTGCTCGCCGTGACCGGGCTGCGGGCCGCGCCCCCGGCCCACGCGTGGTGGTCCGACTCGGTGACCGACACCGCGACGGTGAGCGCGTGGACCATCCAGGCGCCGGCCACCACCTGCACCGACACGGACGGCCAGCTCTTCGAGACCGCGGCGGTGACCTGGCCCGAGGTGACGTCCCCGGCGGTGCTCGACTACCGGGCGACGTTCAACGGGCAGCCGGTCGCCGTCACCGACAACGGGACCACGCGGTCGGTGGTGATCAACCAGGGGCTCATCACGCAGGTGCTCGGCAGCCTGCTGGGCGGGACGTACACGATCGTCGTGACGCCGTTCCTGCCCGGGACCACGTGGACGGGGCCGACGTCGACCCGCACCGTCCGTGGCGGCGTCTCCGTGATCCCGCTCGGCCTGACGCTCGAGTGCAACCCGTGAGCGCCCGCCGCAGGGGGTCCGCGGTGGGCCGTAAGATGGACGGTCGTGACCGCACCTACCGTCGGAGTCCTCGCCCTGCAGGGCGACGTCCGTGAGCATCTCGCGGCCCTGGAGGCCGTCGGCGCACGCGCCGTGCCCGTGCGGCGCCTCGCTGAGCTCGAGGCGGTGGACGGCCTGGTCCTCCCCGGCGGGGAGTCCACCACCATCGACAAGCTGCTGCACATCTTCGGGCTGGACGAGCCGCTGCGCACCGCGGTGAAGGCCGGGCTGCCGGTGTACGGGTCGTGCGCGGGGATGATCCTGCTCGCCGACCGCATCCTCGACGGGATCGACGGGCAGCGGACCGTGGGCGGCATGGACGTCGTGGTGCGCCGGAACGCGTTCGGCCGGCAGGTCGACTCGTTCGAGACCGACCTGGAGATGGCCGGGATCTCGGACCAGCCCGGTGGCGGTCCGGTCCGTGCCGCCTTCATCCGGGCGCCCTGGATCGAGGAGGCCGGGCCGGACGTCGAGGTCCTCGCCCGCATCCCCGCGACCGACATCCAGGGCCGTCCGGTGGCGGCCGCCGGTAGGATCGTCGCAGCACGACAGGGATCGCTGCTCGCCACCGCCTTCCACCCGGAGATCACCGGTGACGCGCGTGTGCACGGGCGGTTCGTCCAGATCATCGAAGCATCGCGAAGGGATTGACTCAGGGTCATGTCAGGGCACTCAAAGTGGGCCACGACCAAGCACAAGAAGGCCGCGATCGACGCCAAGCGTGGCAAGCTCTTCGCGAAGCTGATCAAGAACATCGAGGTTGCCGCGCGCACCGGTGGCGGTGACCTGGCCGGCAACCCGACGCTGTTCGACGCGGTCCAGAAGGCGAAGAAGTCGTCGGTCCCGAACGACAACATCGACCGCGCGGTCAAGCGCGGCTCCGGCGCCGAGGCCGGTGGCGCGGACTACCAGACGATCATGTACGAGGGCTACGGCCCCAACGGTGTCGCCCTCCTGGTCGAGTGCCTCACCGACAACAAGAACCGGGCCGCCTCCGAGGTGCGCCTCGCGTTCTCCCGCAACGGCGGCAACCTCGCTGACCCGGGCTCGGTCTCGTACCTGTTCTCCCGCAAGGGCCTCATCGTCGTGCCCAAGACGGAGGGCGTGGGCGAGGACGACGTCATGCTCGCGGCGCTCGACGCGGGCGCGGAGGAGATCACCGACCTCGGCGAGAGCTTCGAGGTCCTGAGCGAGGCCACCGACCTGGTGCCGGTGCGCACGGCGCTGCAGGACGCGGGGATCGACTACGACTCCGCCGACGTGGTGTTCCACCCGTCCATGCAGGTCGAGCTCGACGTGGAGGGCGCCCGCAAGATCATGCGCCTGATCGACGCCCTCGAGGACAGCGACGACGTGCAGAACGTCTACGCCAACTTCGACGCGTCCGACGAGGTCATGGCGGCCCTCGAGGAGGACTGAACCTCCCCGGCGCCCCGAGCGTCCCCGGCGCGTGGCGCCGGTGCACGCCCTCACCCGTGAGAGGGTGAGGGCGTGCGCGTCCTCGGGGTGGATCCTGGCCTGACCAGGTGCGGCGTCGGCGTGGTGGACTCCCTCCCCGGCCGTCGCGCGTCGATGGTGGCCGTGGGTGTCATCCGGTCCTCGACGGATCTGTCGGTGGACCTCCGGCTGCTTCACCTCGCCGAGAGGCTGGACGCCTGGATGGACGAGCACGTCCCCGACGTCGTGGCCGTGGAGCGCGTGTTCGCCCAGCACAACGTCGCCACCGTGACGGGCACCGCCCAGGTGGCGGGCCTGGCCATGCTCGCGGCGGCCCGGCGCGGCGTCCCCGTGGCGCTGCACACGCCCAGCGAGGTCAAGGCGGCGGTCACCGGCTCCGGCCGGGCCGACAAGGAGCAGGTGCAGCGCATGGTCGCGCGCATCCTCGGCCTGGCCGAGCTGCCCAGGCCCGCCGACGCGGCCGATGCCCTGGCCCTCGCGGTGTGCCACCTGTGGCGGCCCGCCGGTGCGCTGCAGGGCGGCGACCGCCACGAGCTGACCTCCGCCCAGCGTGCTTGGGCGGCCGCGGAGCACGCGGCCAAGCAGCGCCCGCGGCGCTGAGAGACCCGGCCACCGGCTGCGGCACGCCGGGGCACCCGCGTGCGCTCCGGCGTCGGCCCGCGTTGTTAGGATCGCACGGACGTTCGATCGAGGAAGGGGGGCGCCGGTGATCGCCTCGCTCACGGGGACGGTGCAGCACGTGGGGCTGGACCGCGCGGTCGTGGAGGTGGGCGGCGTCGGCTACCTGGTCCACGCCACGCCCACCACGCTGGCGGCGCTGCGCGTGGGGGAGCAGGCCCGGGTGGCCACCTCCCTCGTGGTGCGCGAGGACTCCATGACGCTGTACGGCTTTGGTGACGCCGACGAGCGCGACGTCTTCGAGGCGGTCCAGTCGGTCAGCGGCGTCGGCCCGCGCCTCGCTCTCGCGATGCTCGCGGTCCACACGCCTGACGCGCTGCGGCGCGCGGTGGCGGGGGAGGACCTGGCCGCGCTGATGCGCGTGCCCGGCATCGGCAAGAAGGGTGCCCAGCGCATCGTCCTCGAGCTCGGCGACCGCCTGGGAGCCCCGCTGCCCGACGGCGGCTCGCACGCCCCGGCCGCGCCCGTCGCCGACGACCGGACCGCTCAGGTGGTCGAGGCGCTGACCGGCCTCGGCTGGCAGGCCAAGGCGGCCGAGGACGCCGTCGCGAAGGTGCTCGCCGAGGCGGGTACCGACGTGGTGGCCGAGGCGGACGTTGCTGTGACCCTGCGCGACGCGCTCCGGACGCTGGGAGGCCGCCGTGGTTGAGCGAGGCCGAGAAGGCGCTGAGGTGGGTTCTTCGAGCGGGTTCGGCGACGAGAGCGTCGGCACCGGCCGGATCGTCAACTCGTCGGCCGACGACGTGGAGCGTGCCGCCGAGGCGGCGCTCCGGCCCAAGCGGCTCGACGAGTTCGTGGGCCAGCGCGTGGTGCGCGACCAGCTCTCCCTGGTGCTCCAGGCGGCGCTCGCCCGAGGGAACCCGCCCGACCACGTGCTGCTGTCGGGCCCGCCCGGGCTCGGCAAGACCACCCTCGCCATGATCATCTCGTCCGAGCTCGGCACCTCGCTGCGCGTCACGAGCGGCCCCGCCATCCAGCACGCCGGCGACCTCGCGGCCGTGCTGTCCTCGCTGGAGGAGGGCGAGGTGCTGTTCATCGACGAGATCCACCGTCTCGCGCGCCCCGCCGAGGAGCTCCTGTACGTGGCCATGGAGGACTTCCGCGTCGACGTGGTGGTCGGCAAGGGCGCCGGGGCCTCCGCGATCCCGCTGGCCCTGCCCCCGTTCACCGTGGTGGGGGCCACCACGCGGGCGGGCCTGCTGCCCGCGCCCCTGCGCGACCGGTTCGGCTTCACCGGGCACCTCGACTTCTACTCCGCCGAGGAGCTCGAGCGCGTCATCCTCCGCTCCGCCGGCCTGCTCGGCGTCGAGCTGCAGCACACCGCCGCCCACGAGATCGCCGGCCGGTCGCGAGGCACCCCCCGCATCGCCAACCGCCTGCTACGTCGCGTGCGCGACTGGGCGCAGGTGCGTGGCGACGGCGTGCTCGACCTGCGGGCCGCCCGCGCGGCCCTCGAGGTGTACGAGGTGGACCCCATCGGCCTCGACCGGCTCGACCGCGCGGTGCTCAAAGCGCTCTGCACCCGGTTCGGCGGAGGGCCCGTAGGCCTCACCACGCTCGCCGTCACGGTGGGCGAGGAGCCCGAGACCGTCGAGACCGTGGCCGAGCCCTACCTCGTCCGCGAGGGCCTTGTGGGACGCACCCCCCGAGGCCGCGTCGCCACCCCCGCGGCCTGGGCCCACCTGGGCCTCACCCCGCCCGCCGGGGCGCCCGGGACAGCGAACCCGGCGTCGTCCGGACCGTTCCGCGCACCCGCAGGGGTCACGCTCTTCGAGGAATGACCCACAGCACCCCCGGACCGACCTAGACTGTGGTGGTTCCCACTCCCGACCGAACAGGATCTGCCACCGTGGGCGACCCGACATTCCTCATCCTCATCGTGCTGCTCGCCGCAGCGATGTTCTTCATGTCCTCGCGCACGCGCAAGCAGCAGCGTGCCGCGCAGACGTTCCGTGCGAGCCTCGAGCCGGGCAAGGAGATCATGACGGCGTCCGGCATGGTCGGCCGGGTCGTGAGCGTCGACGCCGAGACCGAGATCGTCACCGTCGAGTCCGAGTCCGGTGCCCGGACGGAGTGGGTCCTGGCCGCCGTCAACGAGCGTCCGGCGCGCTACGCCACGCCCGCCGAGGACGACACGGACGCCGACGACGAGGACGGCACCACCACAGATGACGGTTCCGTCACAGACAAGCCGGGAACGGCAAGTAGCATCGCCCCCGACGTGATCGACGTCCCGGACGACCTGTCCGGCCTCGACGACGCACCTCGGGACCCCAAGGCGCGCCGGGACGGCGACACCGACGGCAAGTGACGACCGCACCGGCCGGGGCCACCCGGCCGGTGCCGAACCCGCGCCGCTCGCGGCGCGCACACGAGAAGAGACAGAAGTTGGCGACTCCTACCCGGCGCTCGCGGCCGGTTCGCACGATCGTCCTCATGACGGTCCTGACGATCCTGCTGCCCTTCGGCGCGCTCCTTGCCGGCGTGCAGCTCGACCCACGCTCGAGCGAGAATCCTGACGGCGCAAGCCTGGCCCCCGGCCTCGCGCTCGACCTCCAGGGCGGTACCCAGGTCATCCTGAAGCCCGTCACGACCGACGGCTCGGAGGTGACCGCGGAGGCCCTGGACGAGGCGATCAACGTGATCCGCCAGCGCATCGACTCCTCGGGCGTCTCCGAGTCGGAGATCGCGAGCCAGGGCGGCGAGAACATCGTCGTCGGCATCCCCGGCGAGGTGGACGACGACACGATCGCGCTCATCAGCAAGGCCGCGCAGATGAAGTTCCGGCCCGTGCTGACGTACGACGTGGGCATGGCGGCACCGGAGCCGTCGGCCAGCCCGTCGGCCGACCCCAGCGCAGCCCCGTCCGCCGACGCGAGCGCGGCCCCGGCTCCCGACGCTGCCGTCGCGAGCCCGGCCCCCGACGCGAGCGCCGCGCCCTCGGCGGAGGCCAGCCCGTCCGCGGAGGCCAGCGCCCCGGCCGAGGAGGAGCCCGTCACGGCGACGGACCCCAGCGACCTCGCGCAGATCACGCCCTCCGTGCAGGAGCAGTTCACCGCTCTCGACTGCACCGACCCCGAGAACCTCAAGGGCGGCGGCGGTGACGACCCCGCCAAGGTGCTCGTCACGTGCTCCCAGGACGGCACGCTGAAGTACATCCTGGGCCCCGTCGAGGTGGACGGGACCGACCTGACGAACGCGAGCTCGGGCCTGAAGACGGGCGCCAACGGCGTGGTCACGAACGAGTGGGCCGTGAACCTGCAGTTCAACGGCGAGGGCACCGAGCAGTTCGCCGAGACGACCACCCGCCTGCAGGGGCTCGAGAGCCCGCGCAACCAGTTCGCGATCACGCTCGACGGCCTGGTCGTGTCCGCGCCGTCGCTGTCGCCGGGCGTCATCATCAACGACGGCCGCGCGGAGATCTCGGGCTCGTTCACGCAGGAGAGCGCCGCGACGCTGGCCAACCAGCTGAGCTTCGGCTCGCTGCCGCTCACGTTCGAGGTGCAGAGTCAGGAGCAGATCTCGGCGACGCTGGGTTCGGAGCAGCTGCAGCGCGGCCTCTTCGCCGGCCTCATCGGCCTGCTGCTGGTCGTGGTGTACTCGATGTTCCAGTACCGCACGCTGGGCCTGCTGACCGTGTCGTCCCTCGTGGTCGCCGGTGTCATGACCTACGCCGCCATCGCGCTGCTCTCGTGGGGCATGGGCTACCGCCTGTCCCTGCCGGGTGTCGCGGGTCTGATCGTGGCCATCGGTTTCACGGCGGACTCGTTCATCGTGTACTTCGAACGCATCCGTGACGAGCTGCGTGACGGCCGTACGCTGCGCGTCGCCGTGGAGCGCGGCTGGGACCGCGCCCGCCGCACCGTCCTGGCGGCCAAGGGCGTGAACCTGCTCTCCGCCGTGATCCTGTACTACATGACGGTCGGCGGTGTGCAGGGCTTCGCGTTCACGCTGGGTCTCACCACGATCATCGACGTCATGGTCGTGTTCTGGTTCACGCACCCCGTGATGGAGCTCATCTCCAAGGTGAAGTTCTTCCGCGACGGCCACCCGGCGTCGGGCCTCTCGCCCGACCGCCTCCAGGTCGCCGGTACCCGGTACGTCGGTGCCGGCCGGGTCGCCACGGGCTCCCGGTCCACCGCGCCCGCCGCGGTGGAGGACGCCCCCGCCGAGGAGCAGGTCCCGGAGCCGGCCATGGCCGGGATCGCCCCGCAGGGCCTGCCGCAGAGCGGCCCGGACGGGCGCAGGATGACGATCGCGGAGCGGCGTGCCGCCGAGCGCCGGGCGGCGGCCGAGCAGGCCGACGCGCCCGTCGACGAGAACGAGGAGAAGCACTGATGGCCGGCCGCAGCTTCGCGCAGTGGGGCAACGACCTCTACACGGGTCGCAGGTCGTACCCGATCGTCCAGAAGCGCAGCCGGTGGTTCGTCGTCACCGGTGTGCTCGCCGTGGCCTCGGTCCTCGTCCTGGTCTTCCAGGGCCTGAACCTCGGCATCGACTTCCGCGGCGGGTCGGAGTTCACCGTCTCGGGTGTCACCACCAAGGACCAGGACCTCGCCGTCGAGGCGGTGCAGTCGGTGGTGCCGAACGACGAGGCGCGCGTGACCAGCGTCGGTCAGGACGCCGTGCGCGTCCAGACCGCCGAGCTCACGGCCGAGCAGACCGACGCGGTGGCCGAGGCCCTCGCCGAGGCCTACGGCGTGAACGGGTCCGAGCAGATCACCAGCGCGTTCATCGGCCCCACGTGGGGCGAGGGCGTGTCCCAGCGTGCGCTTCTCGGTGTCATCGCGTTCGTCGTCGCGGTCGCGATCTTCATGGCGATCTACTTCCGCGCGTGGCGGATGTCCGTCGCCGCGATCGTCGCCATGCTGGCCGACCTGCTCATCGCCGCGGGCGTGTACGCGGTGGTCGGCTGGGAGGTCACGCCGTCCACGATCATCGGCTTCCTGACGATCCTGGGCTTCTCGCTCTACGACAAGGTCGTGGTCTTCGACAAGGTGCGCGAGAACACCCAGGGCGTGCTGGAGCAGACGCGCAGCACGTACGCCGAGCGGGCCAACCTGGCCGTGAACCAGACCCTCGTGCGCTCGATCAACACGTCGGTGGTGGCGCTGCTCCCGGTGGCGGGCATCCTGTTCGTCGGCGGCTTCCTGCTGGGCGCCGGCGCGCTGCGCGACATCTCGCTGTCGCTGTTCGTGGGTATCGCGGTGGGTGCCGCGTCGTCGATCTTCCTGGCGACGCCGCTCGACGTGGCCCTGCGGATCCGTGAGCCCAAGATCGCCGCGCACACGGAGAAGGTGCTCCAGGCGCGGGCCGGCCTCGTCGAGGGTGGCGCGGACGAGGAGACCCTCGCCGCCGTCGCCGCCGGCTCGGCCCAGCTCGTGCCGGGCCAGCACCTCGGCCACACGGCGCAGCCGCGGCGTCGTCGCTGAGGTCGCGTTGACCGACGACATCTCAGTCGCCGCCCTCTCCGGCCTCGGGCCGGAGAGGGCGGCGTCGGTGCGCTCCCTGATCGCCGACGTCCCGGACTTCCCCCTGCCAGGGATCATGTTCCGGGACATCACGCCGCTGCTGGCCGACGGCCCGGCGCTGTCCGACGTGGTGGACGCGTTCGCCGGTCTGGCGACGGCCGAGGGCGTCGACGTGGTGGCCGGCATGGAGGCCCGCGGCTTCCTGCTCGGCGCCCCGCTCGCGGTGCAGCTGGGCGTCGGGTTCCTGCCGCTGCGCAAGGCCGGCAAGCTGCCTCCGCCCACCGAGCGGGTCGAGTACGACCTCGAGTACGGCTCCGCGTCCATCGAGCTGCGCTCGGGAACACTCGCCCCCGGCTCCCGCGTTCTCCTGGTGGACGACGTCCTGGCGACGGGCGGCACGGCCGAGGCCGCCGCCCGCCTCGTGGAGCAGTGCGGAGGCGTGGTTGCGGGGCTCGCCTTCCTGCTCGAGCTCGCGGCGCTCCGCGGCCGTGACAGGCTGGACGGACGCCACGTCGATACGCTCCTGCGAGTGGAGTCGTCCGGGGAATAGAGGTCCCGGGGCTAGACTTGCCGTTCCGGCAGTCGTCCCAGGCAGAAGGAGGCGCGCAATGTCAGAGAACACCACGGTGTCGCGCGCGCCGTCCGGCGGTGACCCGGGCTCCGGTCCGCAGGGCCGTCAGACTCCCGCCGTACCCACCCCGGGCACGGGCGTCCGGGTGCGCAACCGTCTGGTGCGCCTGGGGGTTCGCGGTGCGGGCTCGGGGGCCTCGACGGCGGCCATCGAGCCGTTGCTGCAGGCCGTGCGCTCCAACCACCCCAAGGCCGACGTCTCGCTCATCGAGCGCGCCTACGTGATTGCCGAGAAGGCGCACCGCGGGCAGATGCGCAAGAGCGGCGACCCTTACATCACCCACCCGGTCGCGGTCTCCACGATCCTGGCGGAGCTCGGCTTCGAGGGCACCACCATCGCCGCCGCGCTGCTCCACGACACGGTGGAGGACACCGAGTACTCGCTCGACCAGCTCCGCACCGACTTCGGCGACGAGGTCACCCTGCTCGTGGACGGCGTGACCAAGCTCGACAAGGTCAAGTACGGCGACTCCGCCCAGGCCGAGACCGTCCGCAAGATGGTGGTCGCGATGGCGCGCGACATCCGCGTGCTCGTGATCAAGCTCGCCGACCGGCTCCACAACGCCCGCACCTGGAAGTACGTGCCCTCCAAGTCGGCGGAGCGCAAGGCGCGCGAGACCATCGAGATCTACGCCCCGCTGGCCCACCGGCTGGGCATGAACACCATCAAGTGGGAGCTCGAGGACCTGTCCTTCCAGGCGCTCTACCCGAAGGTGTACGACGAGATCGTGCACCTCGTGGCCGAGCGCGCGCCCGCCCGCAACGAGTACCTCGACGTGGTGAAGGCGCAGATCGAGTCCGACCTGAGGTCGGCCAAGATCAAGGCGACGGTGACGGGCCGGCCCAAGCACTACTACTCGATCTACCAGAAGATGATCGTGCGCGGCCACGACTTCGCGGAGATCTACGACCTCGTCGGCACCCGGGTCCTGGTGGACTCGGTGCGTGACTGCTACGCGGCGCTCGGCGCCATGCACGCGCGGTGGAACCCGGTCCCCGGCCGGTTCAAGGACTACATCGCGATGCCGAAGTTCAACATGTACCAGTCGCTGCACACGACGGTCATCGGCCCGGGCGGCAAGCCCGTCGAGATCCAGATCCGCACCCACGACATGCACCGGCGTGCGGAGTACGGCGTCGCGGCGCACTGGAAGTACAAGGAGGGCGCGCGGAGCAGCGCACCCAAGAACGACGACCCGCGCAACCAGGACATGAAGTGGCTGCGTCAGCTCGTCGACTGGCAGCGTGAGACGGCCGACCCGGCGGAGTTCCTCGACTCGCTGCGGTTCGAGATCGGCGGCGACGAGGTCTACGTCTTCACGCCGAAGGGCGAGGTCATCGCCCTCCCGGCGGACGCCACGCCCGTCGACTTCGCGTACGCGGTGCACACCGAGGTGGGCCATCGCACCATGGGCGCGCGCGTCAACGGGCGCCTCGTGCCGCTGGACTCGTCGCTGGACAACGGCGACGTGGTGGACATCCTCACGTCCAAGTCGGAGACCGCCGGCCCGTCGCGCGACTGGCTGGCGTTCGTCAAGTCGCCGCGGGCCAAGAACAAGATCCGCCAGTGGTTCACCAAGGAGCGCCGCGAGGAGGCCGTCGAGACCGGCAAGGAGGCCATCGCCAAGGCGATGCGCAAGCAGAACCTGCCGATCCAGCGCCTCATGTCGCACGAGACGCTCGTCGGCCTCGCCGACGAGATGCGCTACCCCGACGTGTCGGCGCTGTACGCGGCGGTGGGCGAGGGGCAGGTCTCGGCCGCGAACGTGGTGGAGAAGCTGGTCCGTGCCCTCGGCGGCGAGAACGGCGCCGAGGAGGACATGGCCGAGGCGGCCCGTCCCGCCTTCGGCACGCCGACACGACGCATCCGCGCGGGCGATCCGGGCGTGGCCCTCAAGGGGTCCGACAGCAACGACGTGTGGGTCAAGCTCGCGAAGTGCTGTACGCCGGTGCCGGGCGACGACATCGTCGGCTTCGTGACCCGCGGTCAGGGCGTCAGCGTGCACCGTTCCGACTGCGTGAACCTGGAAGGGCTGCGGAAGCAGCCCGAGCGCCTTGTCGAGGTCGAGTGGACCACCGGCGCCAACACGATGTTCCTGGTCCAGATCCAGGTGGAGGCCCTCGACCGGGCCCGCCTGCTCTCCGACGTGACGCGGGTGCTCTCCGACAACCACGTCAACATCCTCTCGGCCTTCGTCTCCACCTCGAGCGACCGCCTGGCGATCTCCCGGTTCGTCTTCGAGATGGCCGAGCCGGCGCACCTCGCGACGGTTCTGGCCGCCGTGCGGAAGGTCGACGGTGTCTTCGACGTCCACCGCATCACGGGCACCAAGGCGGCGGAGCGCCCGCAGCTCCCGGTGTAGATGTCTAGGTCTCGACGGGCGGGATTGCCCGCGACGGGCGAGACTGATACCTGTACCCCGAAAGGAGGTGGCGCGATGACAGAGCTGCTGAACCCGCTGAAGACGGACTGGACCGAGGCCGACCTGCAGCATCTTCCGGACGGGTACTTGTACGAGATCGTCGACGGAAGGCTGCTCGTGACACCCCCTGCCAAGGCTGGCCACCAGACGGTGGCCAGGGACATGCTCTTCACGTTGCTCACGGGCGTGCCGAAGGGCTGGGACGTGCTCTATGAGATCGGCATCGCGCTGGGGGAGAACCGGTTCGTCCCCGACATTGCGGTCCTGTCTCCCGGCGTAGTGCTCGCCGACGTCGAGTACAACGCCGTCCGTCCGGAGCTCGTCGTGGAGGTGGCGAGCCGGTCGACCGTGACTACCGACCGGGGCGACAAGCTGGTCGCGTACGCCGAGGCCGGGATCCCGGCGTACTGGCGGGTGGACCTGGACGGGTCCGTGGTGGTCTACGCGCTCGCCGGTGAGTCGTACGAGGTGGTGGCCAAGGTCTCGCCGGGGGAGTCCGTCGACCTGACGCAGCCGTTCCCCGTCACGCTCACGGCTCCCCGCCGCTGACGGCGGTTCCCCGAGCCAGGGAGGCCGCGAGCACTCGCCTCGGCCCCTCGCCGGTGGCAGCATCGGGGCCATGACTGCGGACCTCGACCTGCCGGTGCTGCCCCCGGTCCTGCCCATGCTGGCCCGCTCGGTGGCGAGCGTGCCCGACCAGGGTGAGGGGCCGCCGTCGTACGTCTACGAGCCCAAGTGGGACGGCTTCCGCGCGATCGTGTACCGCGACGGCGACAGCGTGCGCATCGACTCGCGGAACGCGAAGCCGATGGAGCGGTACTTCCCGGACGTCGTCGAGGCGGTGCGTGAGGCTCTGCCGGAGCGGTGCGTGGTGGACGGCGAGATCGTCATCGCCCGCGCGGGCGACGGGGGAGCCCGGCTCGACTTCGAGCTGCTCTCGCAGCGCATCCACCCTGCGGCGTCACGGGTGCGGCTCCTCGCGGAGCAGACGCCCGCAGCGTTCGTCGTCTTCGACGTCCTGGCCTTGGCCGACGACGACGTCTCGGCGCGGCCTCTCCGTGAGCGGCTCGACGTGCTGGACGGTCTGGGGCTGACCGGACCTTTGGTGTTCCGCACCCCGCGCACGTTCGACGCCGATGTGGCCCGCGAGTGGTTCGGCTCCTTCGAGGGCGCGGGGCTCGACGGCGTCGTCGCGAAGCCGCTGGACGGCCCCTACGAGGCCAACAAGCGCACCATGCTCAAGGTGAAGCACGCCCGCACGGCCGACGTGGTGCTCGCCGGCTACCGGCTGCACAAGACCTCGACGGAGGCCAAGCCGCTGATCGGATCGCTGCTGCTGGGCTTGTTCGACGACGGTGGTCAGCTGCAGTTCGTGGGTGTCGCCGCCTCCTTCCCCGCGGCGCGGCGTGCGGCGCTGATCGAGGAGCTGGCGCCGCTCGTCGTCGAGCCGGGGACGGCCGCCGCGGACGCGCACCCGTGGGCGGACTGGCAGGACCCCGCCGCCGCCGACGGGAAGGAGCGCCGGCCCGGGGCGGTGTCGCGGTGGAGCAGCGGGAAGGACCTGTCGTTCACGCCGCTGCGGGCCGAGCGGGTGCTCGAGGTCGGCTACGACCACATGGAGGGCACCCGGTTCCGGCACACGGCCCAGTTCAAGCGCTGGCGGCCCGACCGCGAGCCGGCGTCGTGCACGTACGAGCAGCTCGAGGAACCGGTGTCGTACGACCTGGGCGACCTGCTCCCGGGCGCGCCCCTGGCCACGCTCGCGGGCGGCTGAGGAGTCGTCAGTCCTTCGGCCGGTCCTTGTCACGGCTCGGCTGCACCCGCTTCGGCTCGCCCGGCATCTTGGGGTACTCGGGCGGGTACGGCAGGTCGCCCAGGCCGTGCTCCTGCTCGTCACGGTCGGCGAGATCGAGGGCAGGGCGCAGGTCGCAGTCGAGCGACGGGTCGCGGTCGGCGCGGAGGGCCGCGTACAGGTCGCCCTTCTCGGCGAGGCGCGCCGGCACGGTGGTGACGTCGAAGTCGTCGGGGTGGACCTGGTCCACCTCGTCCCACTCGAGCGGCGCGGACACCGTGGCCCGCTTGTTCGCACGGATCGAGTAGGCGGACGCGATGGTGCGGTCGCGGGCCATCTGGTTGTAGTCGACGAAGATCTTCTCGCCCCGCTCCTCCTTCCACCACTTCGTCGTGACCTGGTCGGGAAGGCGCCGCTCCAGCTCCCGGCCGATCGCGATGGTGGCGCGCCGGGCCTGGGTGAACGACCAGCCCGGCGTGAGAGGCACGAACACGTGCAGGCCCCGGCCACCCGACGTCTTGGGGTAGCCCGTGAGCCCCAGCTCCGTCAGCAGCTCCCGCAGGTGCGGGGCGACGGCGACCGCCTCGGCGAACGCCGTGCCCGGCTGCGGGTCGAGGTCGATCCGGAGCTGGTCCACGGCCTCGACGTCGTCGCGGCGGACGGGCCACGGGTGAAAGGTGAGAGTGCCCAGGTTGGCGGCCCACGCCACGACGGCCGGCTCCGTGGGGCACACCTCGTCGGCGGTCCGGCCGCTGGGGAAGGCGATCGTCGCCGTCTCCACCCAGTTGGGGGCACCCTGGGGGAGGCGCTTCTGGTAGAAGGCGTCGCCGTGGCTGTCGGCCCGGGTGGACATCACCGCGCCGTCGAAGAAGCCCTTGGGCCAGCGCTCCAGCGTGGTGGGACGGTGCAGCAGCGCGCCGGTGATCCCGTCGGACACCGCGACGAAGTACTCCACGACCTGCAGCTTGGTCAGGCCCCGGTCCGGGAAGACGACCCGGTCCGGGCTGGAGACGCGCACGGTGCGGCCGGCCACGTCGAGCTCGACGGCTGGAGTCTTGGTCGCCATGGAGCCAAACTAGCCGGGCAGCGCCGCTACCGCCGCCGAGAGCGCCCGGCGCGCCGCAGGCCGCCCGACGACGCGCTGCCGCTGCTCCAGCAGCCGGGCCGCGAGACGAAGGTCCGCCCCGGCGCGCGCCAGCCCGCGCAGGAGCCTGACGGCCTCGGGGTGCGGCACCCGGCAGGCGACCTCGACAGCGGTCCGGACCGGCGACATGACGGCGACCCCCGCGACGCGGTCCGTGTCCCGCTGAAGGCGTGGCGCCTGGTGCACGTGCAGACCCGGTCGCGGCGCCGGGTGGTGGGTGCCGAGCGGATAGGCCACCTCCGTTGCCGTGCCCGGGGGCAGCCGGACGACGGGCCGGCCGTTGTACAGCCCCGTGTGCACCCAGGCGGCGGACCGGCCCGCGAGGACACAGCGAGGCGGCACGACGGCGGCGAGGGCGAGCGCTCGGTGGACCGCTGTCAGGACGGTGCCACGCGGGACCGCCGCGTCGTCGTGCAGGAGGTCCAGCGCGCCCGCGCGGAGGAGGTCTGCCCACGCCGCACGGCCGCCGACGTGGTCCGGCTCGACCACACGCAGGGGCGGCCCGGACGCCGGGTCGAGCAGGGTCGCGAGCATCACGGACCGACCCTAGACGCACGATGCCCGGCCGTGCTGAGCACGGCCGGGCATCCTGTGGACGAACGAGGGATCAGCCGCGGCTGTCCTCGGCGGCCTTGACGACCTGCTCCAGCCACGACTTGCGGGCGGCCAGCGCCGACTCGAGCTCGGCGACCTTGCGCTTGTCACCCGCCGACTGAGCCTTGGCCAGGTCGGCCTCGAGCGACTCGATCGCGGCCTGGAGCTGTGCAGCGGCCCCCTCGGCACGAGCGCGCGTCTCAGGGTTGCTGCGGTTCCACTGCGCCTGCTCGGCGTCCCGGACGGCCGTCTCGACGGCGCGCAGGCGCCCCTCGACCCGCTGCACGTCACCCCGCGGAACCTTGCCCGCCTGCTCCCAGCGCTCCTGGATGTCGCGCAGGGCGGCCTTGGCGGACGAGAGGTCCTTCACCGGCACCAGGCGCTCGGCCTCGGCGAGGAGAGCCTCCTTGACCTTGAGGTTCTCGCCGAACTCAGCATCCAGCGCGGCGTTCTGCTCGTCGCGGGACGTGAAGAACGCGTCCTGAGCCGCCCGGAAGCGGGCCCACAGGGCGTCGTCGTCCTTGCGCGACGCGCGCCCGGCCGCCTTCCAGCGCGCCATGAGGTCGCGGTAGACGCCCGCGGTGTGGCCCCAGTCGGTGCTCGTCGACAGGGCCTCGGCCTCGGCGACCAGCTTCTCCTTCTCGATCTTCGCGGCGGAGTTGCGCTGCTCCAGGTCTGCGAAGTAGTGCCGGCGCTCGCGGTCGAACGTGGTGCGCGCGTGGCTGAACCGCTTCCAGAGGGACTCCTCCGTGGCGCGGTCGATACGCGGACCCGTCCGCTGGGTCTCCTTCCAGCGGTCGAGCAGGCTGCGGAGCTCCTCGCCCGCCGGACGCCACTGCATCTTGGCGGGGTCCGTTTCAGCGATCCGCTCGGCGGCCTCGACGATCTGCGTGCGGGCGGCCACGGCCTCCGCCTTGGCGGCGGCGCGGGCCTCCTCGAGCGCCGCGCGGCGCTCGGCGGCACGGCCACGGAGAGCCTCGACCCGGGCACGGAGCCCGTCGAGGTCGCCGACGGCGGCAGGCTCGGCGGTCTCCTCGGCCAGCTTGGCGAGGGTCTGGTCGATCTCCTTGACCGAAAGGTCCGCGCTCTCCAGGCGGGCCTCGAACAGGCCCACCTTCGCCGCGAGGTCCAGGTAGCGACGCACGTAGAGGCTCATGGCCTCCTCCGCGCTCACCCCGGGGAACTGACCGACGGCGCGCTCGCCCGCGGCCTCGCGGACGTAGACGGTGCCGTCGTCGTCGACCCGGCCGAACGTCTGGGCCTCCGCCGCCGCGGCGGCGTCAGCGGCGGCGGGCACCACGACCGGGGCCGCCGGGGCGGCAGCCGACGCGGCGTCCGGCGCGGCGGCGGGAGCCGACGGGCGGACCGCCGACGGCTTCGGGGCGCGCGGGCGGGCCAGGGCTGCGGGGGAGGGCACGGCCGGGCGGGCGGGAGCAGGGGCCGTGGCCGGTGCTGCCTGCGCGACGACGGGCTCGGTCCGCTCGGTCTCGGGCTCGGTCGGGGTGGCGTCGGCGGGCGCCGCGCCGGCGGTGGCCGCCGTGGGCGTCGCCTCGGCGGCCGGCTCCGGCTCCTCGGCGGCCGTGGGCTCCTCAGGAGCATCCGCCGGCTCTGCCGCGCTGGCGGCGGGCTCGGCGGGCTCCTCGGCGGGCTCCTCGGCCGGAGGCTCGGCGGCGGCGGGCTCCTCGGCCGGCGTGTCGCTCTCGCCGGAGGACTCCTCGCCGGAGGACTCCTCGTCAGGGGAGTCGGCGGAGTCCGGGGAGTCGGGCGAGTCGGCAGAGTCAGCCGAGTCGGCAGAGTCCGGCGAGTCAGCGGACTCGTCCGCGTCGCTCTCCTCCGCCTCGTCGGGCTCGGCAGAGGCCCCGGGCTCCTCGGCAGCCGACTCCTCGGCGGCGGGCTCCTCGACGGTGTTCTCGGCCTCAGGGGTCTCGACCTCGGACGCCACCTCAGCCGCGGGTGCGGGCTCGTCGGCGACGTCCTCCTCGGCGACGGCGGTCGCGGTGGCGACCGTGGCGTCGTCGGGCACCGAGGGCTCAGCCTCGACTGCGGGGGTCTCCGGAGTCTCGGCCGTCTCCTCAGGCTCGGCTGCGGCCGCGTCCTTGACGCGACCGGACGCCTCGCGCTCGGTGCTCTCGCTCACTGGGTCTCAACTCCTTCGATGGTGACGGGGTTGGCCGGGGTGCCGTCGGAGGCGCCGCCTTCCACTCCCACGTCAGCGACTGCCTGGACAAAGTCCAGGCCGGACGTGATCTTGCCGAACACTGTGTAACCACCCGCCGAGTCGGACGGGATGGTCGAGTCCTTGTAGACAAGGAAGAACTGGGAGCCCATCGACTCGCCGTCGTTGCCGACCCGCGCCATGGCGACGGTGCCCGCGGGGTAGACGTCGTCGGCCGGGGCGTTCTCGACGGGGCCGAAGGTGTAGCCGGGGCCGCCGGAGCCGGTCGCCGTCGGGTCGCCGCACTGCAGCACGTAGATGCCCTGGGTCGTGAGGCGGTGGCACTGCGTCCCGTCGAAGTAGCCCTGCTGGGCGAGCGTCACGAAGCTGGCGACCGCCTGCGGCGCGGCCGCGCCGTCGAGCTCGAGCGTGATGTCGCCCTCGGCGTCACCGGAGCAGCTCTGCAGGATGACGGTCCAGGTGCGGCCCTCGGCGGCCTCCGGGGCGGCGAGCGTGTAGCCCTCGCGCGGGTCCGTGGAGCCTGCGGGGCAGGCGCTGGTCCCGGCCGCGGCGTCGTCCCCGGCGGGGTCGGGCGACGACACGACCGCAGCGATCGCGATGGTGCCCACGACGGCGATCACGGCGACGAACGCGACGATCGTCCAGACACGCTGACGGTGCGCCCGCGCCTTCGCCTGACGCTCCGCCCACTTGGCCTGACGCTTCGCGGCGTTGACTCGTTCGCGCTGCTTGGTGGTCGACACCCGCCACCGCTCCTTCCTCGAACCGGCTTCTGTACGACGGCAGGACGAATCCTCCCGTGCGGGGACAGTGTAGGCATCGCAGCCCTGGTGACACCGCGCGGGCGGGGAAACCGGACGAGGGATGGGCCGGTTCGTCCATGGTTCACCCGCCCGCGTGACGCTCCCGGCGCTCGTCACCCTGTGGAAAGCGCGGGCCGCGACCCGGGCCGACGTGGGAAGATCTGAGGCATGGCTCGCCCCACTCCTCTCTCCGGCTTCCCCGAATGGCTCCCTGACGGTCGCATCGTCGAGCAGCACGTCCTCGACACGCTGCGGCACACGTTCGAGCTGCACGGGTTCACGGGGATCGAGACGCGGGCCGTCGAGCCGCTCGACCAGCTGCTGCGCAAGGGCGAGACCTCCAAGGAGGTCTACGTCCTGAGCCGCCTGCAGGCCGAGGCGGGCGACCGGCCGTCGTCCAGCGAGAAGCAGCTCGGCCTGCACTTCGACCTCACGGTCCCCTTCGCGCGCTACGTCCTCGAGAATGCTGGGCACCTCGCCTTCCCGTTCAAGCGCTACCAGATCCAGAAGGTCTGGCGCGGTGAACGTCCCCAGGACGGGCGGTTCCGCGAGTTCGTCCAGGCCGACATCGACGTGGTGGGCGCCGGCGAGCTCCCGTACCACTACGAGGTCGAGGTACCGCTCGTCATGGCCGAGGCCTTCGGTGCGCTCCGGTCCATCGGTCTGCCCGAGGTCCGCATCCTCGTCAACAACCGGCGGGTCGCCGAAGGGTTCTACCGCGGCCTCGGCATCGAGGACGTCGAGGGCGTCCTCCGCCAGATCGACAAGCTCGACAAGGTCGGCCCCGAGGCCGTCGCCGGGCTCCTGGTCGCGGAGTGCGGCGCCACCGAGGACCAGGCCAAGGCCTGCCTGGCGCTGGCAGCCATCTCCGGCGCCGACGCGTCGGTCGTCGACGAGGTCCGGTCCCTCGCCGCCTCGTACGGCGCGGGCAACGAGCTCCTCGAGACCGGCCTCGCCGAGCTCGGGGCGCTCATCACCGCCGCGGCGGAGCGCGCGCCAGGCGTCGTCGTCGCCGACCTCAAGATCGCCCGAGGGCTCGACTACTACACGGGCTCCGTCTACGAGACCGTGCTGGTGGGGCACGAGCAGCTCGGCTCCGTCTGCTCCGGCGGCCGCTACGACACCCTGGCGTCGGACGGCAAGAACACCTACCCGGGCGTCGGCATCTCCGTGGGCGTCTCGCGTCTCGTGTCGCGACTCCTGTCCGGCGGGCTCGTCCGGGCCACCCGCTCGGTGCCGTCCGCGGTCGTCGTCGCTGTGACGTCCGAGGAGACGCGCGCCGCGTCCGACGCCGTCGCGGCAGCCCTCCGCGCCCGCGGCATCCCCGTCGAGGTGGCGCCCAAGGCCGCGAAGTTCGGCAAGCAGATCCAGTACGCCGACCGGCGCGGCATCCCGTTCGTGTGGTTCCCCGGGACGGAGGGCGAGGACGGGACGCTCGGCGCCGACCAGGTCAAGGACATCCGCTCCGGCGAGCAGACCGACGCCGACGCGGCCGCCTGGCAGCCTCCGGCGGACGACCTCTGGCCCCGCGTCGTCCCCGCGGATGCCTGAGGTCCCTCCGGACCGCCTCGAGCTCCCGCAGGCCCGCGCTGGTGACCAGCCCGCGAGCCTGCGGGCGCTCACCGGCGCGGACTGGGCGCTCGAGATCGAGCTCTCCCGGGTGCCCGACGTGCCGCTCTGGACCTACTACCCGCCGTCCATGACGGAGCGCGAGGCGCGCACCCGCGCCACCCGCTCCGCGGTGCGCCGGGCCGAGGGCGTCGCCGCCCGCTACGTCCTGCTGGCCGACGGCGTCCCCGCCGGCACCGCAGGGATCGGCGCCCTCGACACGGCTCGCCCTGAGGTCTTCTACTCCCTGCTGCCCGGTCATCGCGGACGCGGGCTCGCCACGCGGGCCGCCGCCGCGCTCGCGGACTGGGCGCTCGCCGCGGGGTTTCCCGGGGTCGCGCTCCTGACGATGCCGGGGAACGCCGCCAGCGAGGCCGTGGCCCGGCGGTGCGGCTTCGTGCCGGCGGGCGAGGAGACCGGGGTCGGCGGCAAGCAGGTGCGCGTCTGGATCCGTGCCTGATCCCTGGTAACGTGCGGCCACTGCCGAACGGACGACGGCGTCCGGTCCGGCCCGGAACCTTGTGACCAGGAACGACATGACAAGCACCATCGAGCGGGCCTCCGGCGCGCCGCTCTTCGACCCGTGGGCGCTGAGCCCGCACCTCGCCGCCCTGCGAGCCGCCTGCGACGCGAGTGACGCGGCGGCGATCCTGGCATTCCTCCGGGAGGCCACGTCGTCCGACGAGCTGTCGTACGCCATGTGGCTCGTGGCAGACGTCAGAGGCATCGAGTCCTGCCTCGAGGCTGCGGTCGAGGCCGATCCGGCGGAGCCGCTGGGACGGACGGTGCTGGCGTTGCGCTACGTCACCGTCGGCTGGGACATCCGGACGCGTGCCCGGGCGAGACACGTCTCCGCGGAGCAGTTCGCGCAGTTCCACGACTGGCTCGGGCGGGCGGAGCGCCTCCTCGCGGAGGTGTGCGCCGACGAGCCGGCGTTCGTTCCGGCCTGGGAGGCCCGCCTGACGACCTCCCGCGGGCTGGAGCTCGGCCAGGCGGAGGCGCGGCGGCGTTATGACCGCCTGGCTGCTGTGGACCCGCACCACGTCTTTGCGCAGTCGGTGTACCTCCAGCAGGCCGTGCCCAAGTGGGGCGGCTCGTGGGATGCCGCCGAGGCGTTCATCGCCGCGTCGGTCGAGCACGCGCCGCCCGGTTCGCTGAGCCACCGGCTGGTGGCGGAGCTCGAGCTGGAGCGGTGGATCGAGGACGACGGCTCGGCCGACCGGCTCAAGGACCCCGTCGTGGTCGAGCGGCTGAGGGCCGCGGCGCTGGCATCGGTGTGGCACCCGGAGCACGTCCCTTCGCCCGGCACCGTGAGGGCGCACAGCCTCTTCGCCTTCCTGTTCTCGGAGGCGGGCCGGCACGCTGACGCGGCGCCCCACTTCCGAGCGGCCGGCGAGTCCCCGTCCGACTCCGGCTGGGTGCACACCCACGCGCCCGAGGGGTTCTACCGCCGAGCACGCGCGCTCGCCCTGGGCGAGAAGCCCGTGCCTCCGGTCCCCGCCGTGGCCGGCGGACCCTCGCCAGGTGCGGCATCGCCGAAGGCGCTGGTCCTCGCCTATCTGGTCTGCGGGACGGTCGCGGCGTTCTTCGCCTTCATCGGGGTCATGACGCTCACCGAGGAGCCGGTCGACGCCGGTTCGTGGCAGATCGCCGGGACCATGCTGGCCTTCGCGCTCGGGCTGATGGTCTTCCCCGTGTGGGCCCATGTCCGGGCCGCTCGGCTGAAGCGGGAGGCGGGACTGTGACGACGACCGAGCCGGCCATGACCGGACCGGCCGGGGTGCACCCGGGTGACCTCTCCTCCGTCGAGCACCTGGTGAAGATGGCCGAGGTGGACGGCGTCCCGGCGCTGTTCGCGCCCCGCGAGGGGCCCGTCACGGCGGGGCTCGTCTTCCGCGTCGGCCGGGCGGACGAGACGCTGGCCACCGCCGGGATCACGCACCTCGTGGAGCACCTCGCGCTGTTCCGGCAGAACCTCAGCGAGTCCCACCACAACGGCGCGACGGCGGACACCTACACGGTCTTCCACGTCACAGGGACGTCGGCTGAGGTGGTCGAGTACCTGAACGGGGTCTGCGAGGCGCTGCGCGACCTGCCGCTCGACCGGCTGGGAGTCGAGAAGGAGATCCTGCGGACGGAGGCGGCGGGGCGCGGCGGCCGGGGGACGCGGACGCTGCGCGTGTGGCGTCACGGCGCGACCGACCACGGTCTGCTGGGCTACGAGGAGCTCGGTACGTTCCGGGTGACCGCCGACGAGGTCCGCGACTGGGCTCGGACGCGCTTCACCCGTGAGAACGCCGTCCTGTTCGTCACGAGCGATGCGCTCCCGTCCGGGCTCGACCTCCGCCTCCCGTCCGGCCCCTGGGTGGCGCCCCCCGTGCCGAGCCTCGCGCTGCCCGAGCTGCCCGCGTACGTCGGGGCGTACGACGGCACGGTGGCGCTCGACGCGATCGTCCCGCGGTCGTCGGCGGCGACGCTCTTCACCGAGGTGGCGGCGAGGGCGCTGTTCCGCGACCTGCGGCAGGAGGGCGGGCTCTCCTACGCGGCCGACGGCGACTACTCGCCGATCGACGGCGAGCACGCCAGGATCACCCTCTACGCGGACGCCTTGGCGGACAAGCAGGACGCCGTCGTCGGCGGGTTCGTCGACACCCTGAACCGGCTCCGACGTGTCGACGTCGCCGACGACGAGCTGGCAGCCACCCGGGCGCGGATCCTCAAGGGCTTCGAGGTACCCGAGCTCGGCGCGGCGCTCCTGCCGACCTACGCCATGAGTCTGCTCATGAGGCACCCGGTCCAGTCGCCGGAACAGCTCCGGGCGGAGCTCCAAGCCGTGACCGCCGCAGAGGTGCGTGCGGTCGCACGGGCGGTGTGGGACGGGGCGCTGTGGATCGTCCCGGGTCGTGGGATCGACTGGGCCGGGCCTGCTCCGGCGCCCCAGTACCCGGCGACCCAGCCGGTCGAAGGTCGCAGCCTGGCCATGGCGGGGAGCCCAGAGGTGGCGCTCGTGCTCGCCCCCGACGGAGTGTCGATCAGCGCGCCGGACGGCGCGAACACCGTGCGCTTCGACGAGCTCGCCGCGATGACCACCCGGCCCGACGGCGCGCGATACCTGACCGCGCGGGACGGGTACTCGGTGGCGGCCGAGCCCACGCTGTTCCCCGGGCTGACGCCTGAGGTGGTCGCGCGTGAGATCGACGCGCGGGTCCCGGCGCACCTCGTGGTGCCGCTGCCCGCGCGCGACCCCGAGCGGATCCCGCAGCCTGCGACCGGGGAAGGCCGCGAGGGTGAGGCGGTGCCGAAGCGTCCCAGCCGCGCGGTCACGCTGCTCCTCCTGGCGGGCCTCGCGCTCGTGGTGCTGGTGCTCGCCGTGCTGCTGCTCGCCGCGCTCGACGGTCATGTGGGGCTCTCAGGCCTGATCGGCATGGGTTACGTCGTCCTTGCGCGACGGATCTACCGGGGCCGTCACCCCAAGCCGGGGGCCGGGGGCTGAGCCGTGACCCGGGTCCGGGCGGGTGATTACTGCTCGGTAAGTTATGCCGCTTCAGTCGGGTACCGTCCGGCGGGGATCGAATTGATCCGTCGGAATCACCCCGGGCGGGCCGCCAGCCGGGGCGAGAACCCGGGAGACCGCGATGGCTGGTTCCGAGACACCACGCGAGGGGGTCGTCGGCGAATGGGCCGAGGCCCTCGTCCACGTGACCCGTTCCGCGTCACCGCCCCCCGCACGGTCGCGCGGGCTGTGCCGGCGGTCGCCGGGCGGCGAGTCCTCCAGCGACAACGTCCTGCACGTCACGCCCGCCCGGCGGGTGCGACGGTTCGCTGTGAGCGCGATCGTGACGGGCGGGGTGATGGCCCTCGTCTGGTCGGGGTGGGCGTTCGCACCGGTGGTGAAGGAGTCCAGGCCTCTGGCCTGCGACGTCGGGCCGAACGGTGCCGACTACGCAGCCGACGTCGCGTGGGTGGCCTACGGCCGGGACCTGGTCGGCCTGTCGCTGCCGGACCCGCGGGACCACCTCGACGTCACCTGGGTCACCACTGCCCGGGGCGAGGCGCGCGGCGAGGGCGCGGGCCCGGCGTCGGGCAGCGTCAGCGTGGCCTTCCGCGACCCGGAGGGCGCGGCGTATCCCGCTGCCCGGGCCGTGGTGTCCGACGACGGCACCGTCACCTCGCAGGACGACATCTCCCGTGGCCTGGCGCACCCGGCGGCTGGGGCCTTCCACGTGGCACCGCCGCGCGCGCTGCTGGACGACGAGGTGGCGGGCTGGGTCGTCGAGACGGTGCTCGCCGTCGACGGCATGGTGGTCGCGTCGTGCGAGGCGCGGCTCTGACGCCCGGCTTGCGCCGACCATAGAACGCGTGTTCGAATGCCTGGGTGAGGTGGGACGGACAGACGATCGCGAACGACGACGGCGCGCTGCCCGGGCTCGAGCTGTCGGGCCTGCGGCGTGCGGGGCTCCTGCGCACCGTGCGAGCGCCGGAGTTCGCGGGCATGGCGTTCCACGAGGTCGTGGCGAAGAGCGCGCTGTCGCAGGTCCCGGCCATGTCGCAGATGCCGTTCCGCTGGACGGTCAACCCGTACCGCGGATGCTCGCATGCGTGCAAATACTGCTTCGCGCGGCCCACGCACGAATACCTCGACCTGGACGCCGGTGCCGACTTCGACGCCCAGGTCGTCGTCAAGGTCAACGTCGACCAGGTGCTGCGCGCCGAGCTCGCCAAGCCCTCCTGGGCGCGCGAGTCGGTCGCTCTCGGCACCAACACGGACCCCTACCAGCGGGCCGAGGGCCGGTACAAGCTCATGCCCGGCATCATCTCGGCGCTCGCCGACTCGGGCACGCCGTTCTCGATCCTGACCAAGGGGACGCTGCTGCGGCGCGACCTGCCGCTGCTGACCGCCGCGGCCCAGCGGGTCGAGGTCGGGATCGGTGTCTCCCTGGCGTTCGCCGACGAGGAGCTGCAGCAGGCCGTCGAGCCCGGCACGCCCACGCCGCGCGCACGGCTGGACCTGATCCGCGCGGTCCGGGACGTGGGCCTCCCGTGCGGGGTCATGGTGGCACCCGTGCTCCCGTGGCTCACCGACTCGATGGACCACCTGCGCCGGCTGCTCGACTCGGTCGTCGAGGCCGGTGCCACCGGCGTGACGGTGATCCCGCTGCACCTGCGCCCCGGTACACGGGAGTGGTACCTCGAGTGGCTGGGGCGCGACCACCCGCGGCTCGTCGCCGGCTACGGGCGCGTGTACGGCCGCGGCGCCTACGCCCACAAGGGGTACCGCGACTGGCTCTGGGCGCGGGTCCAGCCGCTGCTCGACGAGCGCGGGTTCGGGAGCTCCGGGCACCGCCGGCGTGGCGGTGGTACGTACCCGGACGGCATCGCGCCGACGGACCGGCACGACGACGGGGACTACCCCGCGGGCGCCCTGCCGGGGCTGCCCGCGGTCGCAGGCCCGATGCCGCTCGCGGCCGCCGGGACGGAGCAGGTGCTGTTCTGAGCGGCGCTCAGTCCGCGAGACGCGCCGGGAAGCCGCCCGTCGCCACCGGACCCCAGCGCTCGATGCGGATCCGGACCACGGACTTGCCCTGCTTCACCATGGCCTCGCGGTACTCGTCCCAGTCGGGGTGCTCACCCGCGGCCGCGCGGTAGTACTCGACGAGCGGCTCGACGGACTCCGGCACGTCCAGGACCTCGGCCGTGCCGTCCACCTGGACCCAGGCGTCGCCGAAGTCGTCGCCGAGGGCCAGGAACGACGCCTGCGGGCGCCGCTTGAGGTTGAGCACCTTGGCACGCTCGGGATAGGTGGAGACCACCACCCGGCCTTCAGCGTCCACGCCGTAGGTCACCGGGCTGAGCTGCGGGCCGCCGTCGTTCCTCGTCGTCACGAGGATGCCGTTGCGGCGGGTGCGGAGGAACGCGAGGAGCTCCTCGCGGGTGGTCCGGGTGCTGGTCGCGATCGTCCTGGCCATGGCGCCAACGGTACGCCGGGGCCGACGACGGCGCCCGCGCCCTGACCACCGACTAGACTCGCCAGGGCGTCCTCCCACCGACGCCGCCGCTGCCCGGCGCCGCCGGGCCACCCCACGTTTCGAAAGGAACCTCCGTGCTCCGCACCCACACGGCCGGCTCACTGCGGGCCGAGCACATCGGTCAGACCGTCACCCTCACGGGCTGGGTCGATCGTCGCCGTGATCACGGTGGAGTGGCCTTCATCGACCTGCGCGACGCCTCCGGCATCGCCCAGGTCGTGATCCGCGACGAGTCGGTCGCCCACCCACTCCGCGCCGAGTACGTGCTGCAGGTCACGGGGGAGGTCAGCCGCCGGCCCGAGGGCAACGCGAACGCGAACCTCGCGACCGGCGACGTCGAGGTCATCGCCCGCGAGGTCGTGACGCTCAACGAGTCGGCGCCGCTGCCGTTCCAGGTGTCGACGGCGCTCGCGGACACCGAGGTGATCGGTGAGGAGGCGCGTCTCAAGCACCGCTACCTCGACCTGCGCCGTCCCGCGCCCGCCACGGCCCTGCGCCTCCGCGCCAAGGCCAACCAGGCAGCGCGGCGCGTGCTCGACGAGCACGACTTCGTGGAGATCGAGACGCCGACCCTGACCCGGTCCACGCCGGAGGGTGCCCGCGACTTCCTGGTCCCGGCCCGCCTGTCGCCGGGCTCGTGGTACGCCCTGCCCCAGTCGCCGCAGCTGTTCAAGCAGCTGCTCATGGTCGCGGGTATGGAGCGCTACTACCAGATCGCCCGCTGCTACCGCGACGAGGACTTCCGTGCGGACCGGCAGCCGGAGTTCACGCAGCTCGACGTCGAGATGAGCTTTGTCGAGCAGGACGACGTGATCGAGCTCGCGGAGAAGATCCTCGTCGCGCTGTGGGACCTGATCGGCTACAAGATCCCGACGCCGATCCCGCGCATGACGTTCCACGAGGCGATGCGCCTCTACGGCTCGGACAAGCCGGACCTGCGGTTCGGCAACCCCCTGGTGGAGCTCACGGACTACTTCAAGGACACGCCCTTCCGGGTGTTCCAGGCCGAGTACGTGGGCGCGGTCGTGATGGCGGGCGGCGCCGACCAGCCGCGCCGCCAGTTCGACGCCTGGCAGGAGTGGGCCAAGCAGCGCGGCGCCCGCGGCCTCGCGTACGTCACGTTCGCAGCCGACGGCACGCTGGGTGGCCCGGTGGCCAAGAACCTGTCCGACACGGAGCGTGACGGCCTGGCCGAGGCCACGGGCGCCCAGCCGGGCGACGCGGTGTTCTTCGCCGCGGGCAAGACGACGGAGGCACGGGCGCTCCTCGGCGCCGCCCGGCTGGAGATCGCGCGCAAGCTCGGCCAGATCGGCACCCCCGAGACGGACGACACCTGGTCGTTCGTGTGGGTCGTCGACGCGCCGATGTTCAAGCCCGCCGGCGAGGACGACGACGTCGACCTGGGCAGCTCGGCCTGGACTGCCGTGCACCACGCGTTCACGTCGCCCACCGCCCAGTGGCTCGACACGTTCGACAAGGACCCGGGCGAGGCCCTGGCCTACGCGTACGACATCGTGTGCAACGGCAACGAGATCGGTGGCGGCTCGATCCGTATCCACCGCCGGGACGTCCAGGAGCGCGTCTTCCAGGTGATGGGCATCGGCGAGGCCGAGGCGCAGGAGAAGTTCGGCTTCCTGCTCGACGCCTTCCAGTTCGGCGCCCCGCCGCACGGCGGTGTCGCGTTCGGCTGGGACCGCATCGTCGCCCTGCTGACGAAGTCGCCGTCGATCCGCGACGTGATCGCCTTCCCGAAGTCGGGCGGCGGCTACGACCCGCTGACGGCGGCGCCGGCGCCCATCACGCCGGAGCAGCGCAAGGAGGCCGGCGTGGACGCCAAGCCCGAGGCTCCGGCCGCCCAGGTGGCCGCTCCCGCGGAGTGAGCGCGGGGCCGGTCGCCGGCCGGCGACCGGGCGTCGGCCGCCTCGCCGGGCGGGGGCTCGCGCACCCGTTCCTGGTGCACCCGTTCGGCTGGCGGGCCGTCGCGTCGTGGTCGGACGGCCGGGACGACGACGGCGCCGCGGCGCTCGTGCGGATCGTCCCGCCGGACGGCCGCCCCCACGCCCCTGTCCTGATGGGCGTGGGGGAGCCGTCCCGGCTGGGTGCCCTGCTGCGCGAGGCCGCGCCCGAGGTGGTGGCGCCGGGCCCGGCGGCGCCCGGTGCGATATCCCTGACGCGGGGCACGGGCGTGCACGCCGGCGACCTGCTGGCGAGCTGGCACCTCACCCGCCGCTCCACGTGGGACCGTCTCGGTACCGAGCGTGCGCCTCGGGTGGCTCCGGGCACTGACCCGGCGGCGGTCCAGCTGCTGGACGTCGTCGCCTCGGAGGGCGCGGGGCCGGAGCGGCGCGACGGCCAGGGCGCCGCGGACGCCCGCGGGCGGGACGCCGTCGCGGTCGAGGAGTGCCTGGCCGTGGCGAACCCGACGACCGAGCACCGCCCGGGCGACCGGCTCTCGACCTGGTACGGGTGGCGGGACCAGGACGGGACGCTCGCCGCGGTGGCGTGCGCGACGACCCCGCCCGACGGCGGCCTGGTGCACCTCGGCGGCATCGGCACCCGCCCGGAGCGGCGTGGCCGCGGCCTCGCCGCGGCGGTGACGGCCCGCGCCACCGCCGACGGCGTTCGCGACCACGGCCTGGTGGTGCTCGGGATGTACGACGACAACCACGTGGCCCGCCGGGTGTACGAGCGGCTCGGTTTCGAGCTGTTGCACGAGGTGGAGACCTGGCGTCCCGAGCGCTGACGGCACTCCGGCCAGGGCGCCGGAGGTTCACCCCGGTCCTGGCTACCGGGGTCTCGGCGGCGGTGGGACGCTGGCAGCATGACCATCATCAGGACGCCGGAGCCGGAGGAGGCGTCGGGCACCTGGGCGGAGCTCTACGCGGGCGATCTGGACACCCTCGGCTACGTCCCTGGCTACACCCGGGTCATGGCGACCAACCCCGAGGCGCAGCACGCGTTCGAGGCGCTGGTCCGGGCTGTCGTGCCGAGCCTGGGCCTGCGGCTGTACGAGCTGGTGACGCTCGCGGCGGCCGGCGCTCTCCGCTCGCAGCCGTGCCGGCTGGCGCACGGGCACAAGTCCCGGTCCGTGTTCGACGACGACCAGCTCGTACGGATCGCCACCGACTTCCACGACGCGGGCCTGTCCGACGCGGAGGTGGCGGCGATGGAGGTGGCGGAGCGCCTGAGCGGCGGCGACCCGGCGTCCATGACGGAGGCCGACACCCTGCGGCTCCGGGAGGTCGGGTTCACCGACCGGCAGATCGTCGACGTGGTGCTGGCGGCGTCGGCCCGCAACTACTACAGCCGTGCGCTGCACGCGCTCGCCGTCCCCGCCGACGTGCCGCCCGACCTGCCGGAACGCCTGCGGGACGCGCTCGTCGGAGGGATGCGGGCACGTCCGGAGTGACTGCTAGTCTCGGGCTTCCTCGTTCGAAAGGTGTCGTCATGACGCAGTCCGACAGCGGCTGGAGCTCGCCGTCCCCGCAGCCGGAGCAGCCCTCCTCGCCGTCCCCGCAGCCTGAGCCGTCGTACCCGTACCAGGCGGCGCAGCCGGAGCAGCCCTACCAGGCGGCGCAGCCGGAGCAGCCCTACCAGGCGGCGCAGCCGGAGCAGCCCTACCAGGCGGCGCAGCCCGACCTGACGCAGCAGTACGCAGGTCAGCCGTACCCGAACCAGCCGTACGGGAACCAGCCCTACGCCGGCCAGCCGGCGCAGCAGTACCCGGCGTACGGCTACGCGCCCCGGCCCGTGATGCCGAAGAACGACCTGGGCGTCCTCTCGCTCGTGTTCGGGCTGCTCGGCCTGCTGGCGTTCGGCCTGGTCGGCGGCATCCCGGCCGTGATCCTGGGGCTCAAGGCCAAGCAGGCGGTGCGCCAGGGGCTCGCCGACAACGACGGCATGGCCACCGCGGGCATCGTGACCGGCTGGATCGGCATCGCGTGGAGTGCCCTCGCGCTCGTCCTGGTCATCATCTGGTTCATCTTCGCGTTCGTGGTGGTCGGGACGGCAGCGGTCTCGGACCCGAGCACCTTCGACTGACGGAGCCCGCTGGGCTCAGTGCTCGATGCCGGCCCGGGCGTGCACCCGGCGCAGGAAGGTGGGCGCCCACCAGTTCCACCGGCCCAGCAGCGTCATGGAGGCGGGCACCAGCAGCAGCCGCACGAGCGTGGCGTCGATGACCACGGCGACGGCGAGGGCGAAGCCCACCTCCTTGATGACGAGCAGCTGACCGGCGACGAACCCGGCGAACACGACCACGATGATGGCGGCGGCCGAGGTGATGATGCGGCCGGAGCGCTGCAGCCCCACCCGGACCGCCTCCTCGTCGCTGCGGCCCTCGTGGTGCAGCTCGAGGACGCGCGACAGCAGGAACAGCTCGTAGTCCATCGCGAGCCCGAAGGCGAAGGCGACGACGAGCGCCACGACGTACGTCTCGATGCCGCCCACCGCGTCGAAGCCGAGCAGCCCCTCGAGGTGCCCGTCCTGGAAGCCCCAGACGAGCACCCCGAGCGAGGCGGCGAGCGACACCGCGTTGGTGAGGATCGCCTTGACGGGCAGCACCACCGAGCCCGTCATGAGGAACAGCAGCAGCATCGTGGCCACCACGACCACGGCCACGGCCCACCACACGCGGTCGGCCAGGGCGTCGCGGAAGTCCACCTGGGCGGCCGCCTGACCGGTCACCCACGTGTCGAACCCGGGGTCGAGCCCCCGCAGCGCGTCGACGACGCCGATGGCCTCGGCCCCGGCCGGGTCGCTCCCGGCGACGTGCACGCCGATCACCGTGTAGCCGGCCGCCGGGCGAGGCTCGTCCACCGCTGACACGCCGTCGAGGGCGCCGATCTCCGCCGCGAGCCCGGCTGCGGCGTCCGCACCGGTCGCCGCGAGGACCGTCACCTCCGCCCCGTCGCTCGCCGGGTAGTCCTCGGCGAGGATCTCCACGAGCCGCCGCTGCTCGGAGGAGGCCGGCAGCAGCTCGATGCCCGAGCTGCGCATCTGCAGCCCGAGCACGGGCGAGGCGAGGAGGAGCAGCACCAGGAGCGTGCCGCCCGCGGTCCACCAGGGGTGCTTCTGCACCACGACCGCGAGACGCGAGAACCGGCCGTCGTCGGCCCGGACGTCTGCTGTCCGCGCCAGGAGCCCGCGGAGGAACGGCACTCGGCCGAGGAGCCCCGGGCGCTCGAGACGGCGGCCGGTGAGGGTGAGGAGCGCGGGGACGAGCGTGAGCGCGGTCAGCACGGCGATGAGGATGACGGCCACGCCGCCGGCACCGATGCTCCGGAGGATCTCGGGCGAGAAGACCATGAGACCGGCGATCGAGATCGCCACCGTGACGGCCGAGAACGTGACGGTCTGCCCGGCGGTCGCCATGGTCCGGGACACGGCCTCCAGCACCACGCCGTCCCGCCGCCGGCGGCGCAGGCCCTCCACGGCCTCGGCGTCGTCGGCCAGGTTGCCGAGCTCCTCCCGGTAGCGGGAGACCATGAGCAGGCCGTAGTCGATCGACAGGCCGATGGCGAGGAGCGAGACGACGTTGACCACCGACGCGTCCACGCCCATCACGTACGTCAGGCCCAGGAGCACGCCCAGACCGACGCCGATGGACGCGATCGCCCCGGCCATGGGCATCGCGGCGGCGAGGAACCCGCCGAAGACCAGCACCATGACGAGCAGCGCCACCGGCAGCGCCACGGCCTCCCCGGTCTCCAGGTCCTCGCGAACCTGCCCGGTGATCTCGCCCAGCACCAGGTCGGCGCTGCTGACCAGGCCGGTCGCGTCGCCGCCGAGCGTGCCGGGAAGCGCCTGCAGCCGCTCCACCACGAGGTCGTGCGTCTCGTCGCGCTCGGCCTCCGTGAGGTCCGGGGCCAGCGTGACCTCGACGACGAAGCCGTCTCCCGACTCCGCGACGAGGGTCGCTGCCGCCGGGTTCTCCAGCCCGCCCTCGAGCACGTACGGGTCGATGACGGTCTCGACGCCGGCGATCGCCCCGAGCCGCCGGTTCTCGGTGGCCAACGCCTCGGCCACCGCCGGGTCGGCCGGGTCCACCCCCTGGACGAGGAGCGTGACGGACTCCCCGCTCACGTCGACCTCGTCGAGCAGGTCCTGGCCCTCCTGGCTCTCCGATCCGGGAACCATCGGCGCGCCGGTGGACACCCGGTCGAACAGCGAGGATCCGCCGACACCGAGCACCGCCGCGGCGTAGCCGGCGACCGCCAGCACCACCCACACGCCGACAGTCAGCCACGGCCGGCGGGCGACCACCCGCCCGAGCAGGGAGAACAGCGAGGAGATCACCGCTTGACTATCTCACTGACGGACCGTTTTATCCCGTCGTAGAGGGGTCCCGCCGCAGGGCCGCGCGGGCCGGGAGTGTCACCGGCGGTCCGTACGCTGGGACCCATGGACCTGTTCGACGCCGCGACCACCGACTCCCGGGGCACCCCCCGCTCCGGGCCGGCGTCCCCTCTCGCGGTGCGGATGCGCCCCGTCAGCCTCGACGAGATCGCCGGGCAGCAGCACCTCCTGGAACCGGGGTCCCCCCTGCGCCGCCTCATCGAGCCCGCGGGGAGCGGGGCGGGGCGCGCGGCGCCGTCGTCGGTCATCCTGTGGGGGCCGCCCGGTACCGGCAAGACCACGCTCGCGTACCTCGTCGCGACGGCGTCCGGCCGCAGGTTCGTCGAGCTGTCCGCCGTCACCGCGGGCGTCAAGGACGTTCGCCAGGTGATCGAGGACGCCCGGCGCAGGCTCGCCACCGGCGGCGACGAGACGGTCCTCTTCATCGACGAGGTGCACCGGTTCTCCAAGTCGCAGCAGGACGCCCTCCTGCCCAGCGTCGAGAACCGCTGGGTCACGCTCGTCGCCGCGACCACGGAGAACCCCAGCTTCTCCGTCAACTCCCCGCTCCTGTCACGGTCGCTCCTCCTCACGCTCCAGCCACTCACCTCCGAGCACGTGCGCGACCTGGTGCGGCGCGCCGTCGCCGACCCGCGCGGCCTCGCCGGCTCGGTCACGCTCGCCGAGGAGGCCGAGGAGCACCTCGTGCGCCTGGCGGGCGGAGACGCCCGCAAGGCCCTCACCATCCTGGAGGCCGCGGCGGGCGCGGCCCTCTCCGCCGACGCGGTGCCCGACGACGCGGTGCCCGACGACGCGGTGCCCGACGACGCGGTGGTGACCCCGGTCGTCGACCTCGCCACCGTGGAGCGCGCCGTCGACGTCGCCGCGGTGCGCTACGACCGGGACGGCGACCAGCACTACGACGTGATCTCCGCGTTCATCAAGTCGATCCGCGGCTCCGACGTCGACGCGGCCCTCCACTACCTCGCGCGCATGGTCGCGGCGGGGGAGGACCCGCGGTTCATCGCCCGCCGGCTCGTGATCTCGGCCGCGGAGGACGTGGGCCTCGCCGACCCTTCCGCGCTCCAGACCGCCGTCGCCGCCGCGCAGGCCGTCCAGCTCATCGGTATGCCCGAGGGCCGCATCGTGCTCGCGGAGGCGGTGGTCCACCTCGCGACGGCGCCCAAGTCGAACGCCGCGTACCTCGGCATCGACGCGGCGCTCGCGGACGTCCGGGCGGGACGGGTGGGCACGGTGCCGATGCACCTCCGGGACGCCCACTACGCGGGCGCCGACCGGCTCGGGCACGGCAAGGAGTACCGGTACGCGCACGACTGGCCGCACGCCGTCGCTCCGCAGCAGTACCTGCCGGACGAGCTGGCGGGGCGGCGCTACTACGCGCCGAGCGACCGTGGCTTCGAACGGCAGGTGACGGAGCGGCTGCAGCGCATCCGGGCCATCCTCGACGACGACGCGTCCTGAGACTCAGGTTGCACTGAGTGCAGCGATGCACTTAGTGTAATCAGCGTGGAGGTCACTGACCGCAGGACCGCGCTGAAGGCCGCCAACCGGCACGCGATCATCAGAGCCGCCGCCCAGATCGTGGGTGAGCGCGGCGTCACCGGGCTCACCGTCGACGAGCTGGCCGCTCGTGCCGACGTCTCGCGGCGGACGATCTTCAACCACTTCGCGTCGCTGGACGAGATCGTGCCCGCGGGCTTCACCGAGGCGCTGGGCATCGTGGTCGACGAGTTCATGGCGGTCGCGGAAGCCACCCCTGTGGGCGAGGGCACCGCCACGTCGATGTTCGACGAGATCGCGAGCGTGCTGAGGTCGAGCGACCTCGTGACCCCCGTCTCCCGCCTGCTGCGCATGCTCGGGCCACAGTGCGATGCCGACCCGCGTCACGAGGCCTGGGTCAAGGAGGCGCTCAACGTGACGTCCGCCCGGCTGGCGGAAGAGGTGCGTCGTCGGCACCCCGGTGCCGACCCCCTCGACGTCGACCTCCTCGTGGGCTCTCTCGTGGGCGGGCTCGGCGCAGTCGCCCACCACTGGCACGAGCGCACCGGCGCGAGCGACGACCCGGCGTCGCGCGCCTTGTGGGACGAGCTCGTCGACCGCCTCCTCACCACCTTCCGCGACGGCTACGCCTCGCGGTCCTGACCGCACCACCTCTCTCGCCCCCAGACACAGAAGAGGAACATCACCACCATGGCAGAGCTCCTGTACCGTCTCGGCAGGGCTGCGGCGCGTCGCGCGTGGCTCGTGATCGGGGCATGGGTGGCCGTGCTCGCGGTCGTCGCCGGCGCGTACGTCGCGTTCGGCGGCACGCTCGGCTCGGCGATCACCATCCCCGACACCCCCACGCAGCAGGTGAGCGACCGCCTCAAGGAGGTCCTCCCGGAGGCCGGGGGAGGGTCGGCCACCGTCGTGTTCCACACCGGCTCGGGCGAGCCCTTCACCGAGGAGCAGCAGGCCGGGATCTCGGACGCCCTCGCGGAGATCGCGACCCTGGACGGCGTCGACGGCACCACCGACCCGTTCGCGACGGCCGAGGACCGCGCCGCCGCCGAGCAGCAGGTCACCGACGGCCGCAGCCAGCTCGAGGCGGGCAAGGACCAGCTGGAGGCCTCGAGGGCCCAGCTCGAGGCCCAGACCGAGCAGCTCGCGTCCGCCCGCACCCAGCTGGAGGCGGGCCAGCAGCAGCTCGACGCCGCCCGCGCCCAGGCCGAGTCGGCCGGCGCTCCCGCAGCCGCGATCGCGCGGCTCGATGCCCAGCAGGCGCAGCTCGACGCGCAGGGCGCGCAGCTGGCGGCCGGCCAGAGCGCGCTGGACGCCGGCTGGGTCCAGGTCGACGCGGCGACCACCAACCTGGACGACAACGAGCGGACGATCGGCCTGGCCGAGGCCCAGCTCGAGATGTCCCGCGAGTTCCGCACGGTCTCCGAGGACAGCAGCGCCGCGGTCGGCATCGTCACGTTCGACAGCGCCGCGATCGAGGTCCCGACGGAGGTCAAGGACGCCGTCGTGGCGACCCTCGAGGACAACGCGGTCGAGGGTGTCACCGCGGACCCGTCCGCCGACCTGGTCCGCGACGTCTCGTCGCTGCTGGGGCCGGGCGAGGCGGTCGGTGTCGTCATCGCGGGGATCGTGCTGCTCGTCATGCTCGGCACGTTCGTCGCTGCCGGTCTGCCGATCCTTGCCGCGCTCGTCGGCGTGGGCGTGGGGGCGCTCGGCGCGCTCTCCCTCTCCGGCGTCCTGGACATGGTCGCCGTGACGCCCATGCTCGGCCTGATGATCGGGCTGGCGGTCGGCATCGACTACTCGCTCTTCATCCTCAACCGGCACCGGCGGCAGCTGCGGGAGGGCATGGAGCTGCAGGAGTCGATCGGCCTGGCGAACGGCACGTCCGGCAACGCCGTGGTGTTCGCCGGCCTCACGGTGATCATCGCCCTCGTCGCGCTGAACGTGACCGGCATCGGCTTCCTCGGCCTCATGGGGTCCGTCGGCGCGGCCTGCGTGCTCGTCGCCGTCCTCGTCGCGGTGACGCTCACCCCGGCCATGCTCGGCCTGACGGGCCGCAAGGTGCTGCGCCGCAAGGAGCGCGCCGCGCTCGAGGCGGGCCAGCTGCTGCCGCCGGGCGGTCCGACCGGCGCCTCGTCGACCGGCGGGGACAAGCCCGTCGCGACCTGGCGGGCCGTGGTGCGCGCAGTGGTCGCCGTCGGCGTTCTGATCGTCATCGGCCTCCCGGCCATGTCGCTGCGCCTCGGCCTCCCGGACGGGTCCGCCGAGCCGGTGGACTCCCCGCAGTACCGCGCCTACGAGGTCACGGCCGAGAAGTTCGGCGCCGGCATCAACGGCCCGCTGCTCGTCATGGCCGACCTGCCCGCCGGGCTGGACGACGCGTCGGCCGAGGAGGCGCAGGTCCGCGTCGGCACCGACCTGCTCGCGCAGGAGGACGTCGCCGCCGTCGTGCCCGTGGGGCTGGCGGAGGACAACAGCGTCGCCGCGTACCAGGTGGTTCCCGTCGAGGGCCCGAGCAGCGTCTCGACCGAGAACCTGGTGCACCACCTGCGCGGCCTCGAGCTCCAGGACGACTCCGGCGCTGTCACGCTCGGCGTGGCCGGCCAGGCGAGCGGCAACATCGACGTCTCGCAGCAGCTCGCGGACGCGCTGCCCACCTATCTCGCCATCGTGGTGGGCCTGTCGCTCCTGATCCTGGTGGTGGTGTTCCGCTCGATCCTGGTGCCGGTGATCGGCACCCTCGGGTTCGTCCTGTCGCTCTTCGCATCGCTCGGCGGCGTGGTCGCGATCTACCAGTGGGGCTGGCTCGCCGACCTGTTCGCGGTCAGCACACCCGGACCCGTCCTGAGCTTCCTCCCGACCATCCTGGTGGGCGTGCTCTTCGGGCTGGCCATGGACTACCAGCTCTTCCTCGTCTCCGGCATGCGCGAGGCGTACGCCCACGGGGCGAGCGGCCGGGTCGCGGTGCGCCGCGGCCTCGTCGCCGGGCGGGCGGTGGTCACCGCCGCCGCGATCATCATGATCTCGGTGTTCGGCGGCTTCGTCTTCGCCCACCTGTCGATGGTCCGGCCCATCGGGTTCGCGCTGGCTTTCGGTGTGCTCGTGGACGCGTTCGTGGTGCGCATGACCCTGGTGCCCGCGCTGATGCACCTCGTCGGTGACGCCGCGTGGTGGATCCCGAAGTGGCTCGACCGGATCCTGCCGAACGCGGACATCGAGGGCGCCGCCCTGGAGCGTCGCCACCACCACGAGCCGGTGGTGCAGGAGCCCGTGGCAACCCCGGTGGGGTAAGATGCTCAGGTTGCCGTCCTGACGGCAGCTCCCTGGGACCTCGGCCCCGTGACCTCCGGCGACGGAGTCCATCGGCTGGTCCCGCACCCGGCACACCTCGCCCAGCGGGCGCCTTCGACGGCGTCGGCAGGGCAACGGTGCGCCCCGGGTGTGACCTCTTCGATCACTACAGGACAGGAACACCGTGACCTCTGTCACCCGTTCGCGCCGCCAGGTCCGCCTGAGCCGCGCCCTCGGCCTGGCGCTCACGCCCAAGGCCGTCAAGCACTTCGAGAAGCGCCCCTACCCGCCCGGTGAGCACGGCCGCGCCCGTCGCCGCACCGAGTCGGACTACGCCGTGCGTCTGCGCGAGAAGCAGCGTCTCCGCGCCCAGTACATGCTGCGCGAGAAGCAGCTCGTCAAGGTGTACGAGAACGCCCGCAAGCAGCCGGGCCTGACCGGTGAGGTCATGGTCGAGGACCTCGAGACGCGTCTCGACGCCCTCGTGCTCCGCTCCGGCTTCGCCCGCACCATCCTGCAGGCGCGCCAGCACGTCACGCACCGCCACATCCTCGTGGACGGCAAGATCGTGGACCGCCCGTCGTTCCGCGTGAAGGTCGGCCAGACCATCCAGGTCAAGCCGAAGAGCCAGCCGACCACGCCGTTCCAGGTCGCCGCCGCCGGCGCCCACCGCGACGTGCTCGGTGCCGTCCCCGGCTACCTGGACGTGCAGCTCGAGAAGCTGTCGGCCACGCTGGCCCGCCGCCCCGCGCGCGCCGAGATCCCGGTGACGTGCGAGGTTCAGCTGGTCGTCGAGTTCTACGCTCGCTGATGTCACCGTGAACGCCCCGCCCGCACCTCGGTGCAGGCGGGGCGTTCGCGCACGTTGCGGGAGCAACTCGGCGGGATAGGGTGGCGTGGCAGGTATCGGACAGGTGGCGCAGGAGAGGCAGGATCGGGCATGACCCTCGGCGACGTGGCAGGTCTCATCGCGGCGATCGCGTTCGTGCTCCTGGTCGGGTTCCTCGCGGTCCCGCTCTGGAAGCTCGGCCGTGTCCTGGACGAGGCCCGCGTCAGCATCCGGACCGTGACCGACCACTCCGTGCCGATCCTCGACGAGGCCGCCGGCACGGTGGCCTCGGCCAACACGCAGCTCGTCAAGGTGGACACCATCACCACGTCCGCCGCCCAGGTGAGCGAGAACGTGTCGGCGCTGACCGGGCTGTACGCCGCGACGCTGGGCGGACCGCTCGTCAAGGTCGCCGCGTTCTCGTACGCCGTGCGCCGCGCCTTCGGCCGCGCCGCGGGCGGCGCAGGCGGCAAGCACTCGGGCGCCACGGACGGCACCCTCTGATGCGCCGGCTGTTCTGGGTCGGCGTCGGAGTGGCTGTCACGGTAGTCGTCTACCGGCAGGGCAGGCGCCTCGTGGCCCGCTACACGCCCGCGGCGGTCAGCGACCGCGCTGCAGCGGTGGTGGACGACGCCGGGGCGCGGGTCTCGCAGTTCGCCCGCCAGTTCCGGGCAGAGTTCACGGTGGCGCGGGCCGAGCGGGAGCGTGAGCTCCGCGCGGCCCTGCTGGCGGACGGTCAGCCCGATCCCGAGGTGACCCGTGCGCGCCGCGCCGCCGCGCACCAGGACGAGGACCGTCGTCGGGCGGACGCGCCCGACGACGAGGCCGACCTCGGCTACTCGTTCTACTAGGCAGGCGTCCCGCCCGGTAGGGCGGACTATCAGTTTCGTCCCGCTGCCGCCCCGGCGGCAGAATGGGACCGATCAACCTCAGCACGGACAGCGACCCGTGCCCTCGCTCACCCAAAGGACCAGCATCCCCATGCGTACCGCCGAGATCCGCAAGCGTTGGCTCGACTACTTCGCCGCCCAGGGTCACGCGGTGGTGCCGTCGGCGTCCCTGATCTCGCCGGACCCGTCGACGCTGTTCACCATCGCCGGCATGGTTCCGTTCATCCCGTACATGACGGCGGAGCAGACCCCGCCGTGGCAGCGCGCCACGAGCGTGCAGAAGTGCGTGCGCACCCTCGACATCGAGGAGGTCGGCAAGACCACCCGCCACGGCACGTTCTTCCAGATGAACGGCAACTTCTCCTTCGGGGACTACTTCAAGGAGGGGGCGATCACCTACGCGTGGGACTTCCTCACGGGCTCCCGCGACGAGGGCAAGCTCGGGATCGACCCCGATCTGCTGTGGGTGACGGTCTACGAGACCGACGAGGAGGCCGTCGGCCTCTGGAAGCAGATCGCGGGCCTGCCGGACGAGCGCATCCAGCGCATGGGCAGGAAGACGAACTACTGGCACACGGGCCAGCCCGGTCCGGGCGGCCCCTGCTCGGAGATCTTCTACGACCGTGGCCCGGAGTACGGGGCCGACGGCGGCCCCGCGGCCGACGAGGACCGGTACATCGAGATCTGGAACCTCGTGTTCATGCAGTACGCCCTCGAGGACGTGAAGTCCAAGGAGGAGTTCACCATCACCGGTGAGCTGCCCGCGAAGAACATCGACACCGGCATGGGCCTGGAGCGCGTCGCGTTCCTGCTGCAGGGCGTCGACAACATGTACGAGATCGACGAGGTCCGTCCCGTCATCGACGCCGCGGCCGCGCTGTCGGGCAAGACGTACGGTGCGGACACGGACGACGACGTGCGCATGCGCGTCGTCGCCGACCACGTCCGCTCGGCCCTCATGATCATCGGTGACGGCGTGCGGCCGTCCAACGAGGGGCGCGGGTACGTGCTGCGCCGCCTGCTGCGCCGCTCCGTGCGGGCCATGCGCCTGCTCGGCGTCGAGGACGTCTCGCTGCCGACCCTGCTGCCGGTGTCGCGCGACGCGATGTCGCCGTCGTACCCGCACCTCGCGACCGACTTCGAGCGCATCTCCGCCGTGGCGTACGCCGAGGAGGAGGCGTTCCGCCGCACGCTCGCGTCGGGCACGACGATCCTGGACTCGGCCGTGAAGGAGGCCAAGGCCTCCGGCACCCCCGTGCTGGGCGGCGACAAGGCCTTCGCGCTGCACGACACGTACGGCTTCCCGATCGACCTGACCCTCGAGATGGCTGCCGAGCAGGGCGTGCAGGTGGACGAGAAGTCGTTCCGCGAGCTCATGCAGGAGCAGCGCACGCGTGCTCGCGCTGACGCGCTGGCCAAGCGCCAGGGCGGGGCCGACGTCGGCGCCTACGAGGCGGTGAGCAAGGAGCTCGCGGCCCCGGTCGAGTTCCTCGGCTACACCCAGCGCGACGCCTCGGTCCGGGTCGCCGGCCTGCTCGTCGACGGCGTCCCGGCGCCGGCGGCCACGGCCCCGGCCGACGTCGAGGTCGTGCTCGACCGCACCCCGTTCTACGCCGAGGCCGGCGGCCAGCTCGCCGACCACGGCACCATCACGCTCGACGGCGGTGCCGTCATCGAGGTGGACGACGTGCAGCGGCCGATCAAGGGCCTGTCCGTGCACCGCGGCCGCCTCACCGAGGGCACCGTGGCGCTGGGCGACCCGGGCACCGCGCAGATCGACACCGAGCGGCGCAAGGCCATCTCGCGCGCCCACAGCGCCACGCACATGATCCACAAGGCGCTGCACGAGCTCGTGGGCCCCGACCGCACGCAGGCGGGCTCGGAGAACGCGCCGAGCCGCATCCGCTTCGACTTCCGCTCGCCGTCGGCCGTCCCGTCCGGCGCCCTGCAGGAGATCGAGGAGCGCGTCAACGTGCGCCTCGCCGACAACCTCGAGGTCACCGACCAGCTCATGCCGATCTCGGAGGCCAAGGCGCTGGGCGCCATGGCCCTGTTCGGCGAGAAGTACGGCGACGTGGTGCGCGTGGTCTCGATCGGCGGCGACTGGTCGCGCGAGCTCTGCGCCGGCACGCACGTGCGGCTGACCGGCGAGCTGGGCCGCGTCACGCTGCTCGGCGAGTCGTCCATCGGCTCCGGCGTGCGCCGGGTCGACGCACTCGTCGGCGACGGCGCGTACGGGTTCCAGGCCAAGGAGCACGCCCTCGTGGGCCAGCTCCAGGGTCTGCTCGGTGCGCGGCCCGACGAGCTCGTCGACCGGGTCGGCTCGCTGCTCGGCCGCCTCAAGGAGACCGAGAAGGAGCTCGCCGCGGTGCGTCAGGCACAGCTCCTCGCCACGGCCGGTGCGCTGGCCGCGAACGCCCCCCGCGTGGGCGACGTGCGCGTCGTGACCCACGACGCCGGCGAGGCCCAGTCCGACGACCTGCGCGCCCTCGTGCTCGACGTGCGCGGCCGCCTCGGCGAGGCGGAGCCCGTGGTGGTCGCCGCCGGCGGCGTGGCGGGCGGACGCCCCGTGGTGGTCGTGGCCACGAACGCCTCGGCTCGCGAGAAGGGCTACAAGGCCGGGGACCTGGCCAAGGGCGCCGCAGGCGTGCTCGGTGGCGGTGGCGGCGGCAAGCCGGACCTCGCCCAGGGTGGCGGTACCGACACGTCGGCCCTCCCCGCCGCCCTCGCGGGGGTCGCCGAGGCCGTGCGCCTGGTGGCCGTCGGCTGATGAGCCGCACCCCGCTCGAACCGGGCGGGCTCCCACGGGGAGCCCGCCTGGCGGTCGACGTCGGCAAGGCCCGCATCGGGCTCGCCGCGAGCGACCCCGACGGCCTCGTGGCCACCCCGGTGGAGACGGTGCCGCGTGTGCCCGAGGTGCCCGACGGCGTCCGTGCGGCAGGGCGCGAAGGTGCGCCCCCGGCGTCGGGCACCCTTGTCACCGCTGACGTCAGGCGTATCGTGGAAGAGGCAGCCGAGCGGTTCGCGGCCGTCGTCTATGTGGGGCTGCCCCGTCACCTGTCCGGTGCGGAGGGCGCGGCCACGGCTGACGCGAGGGCTTTCGCGGCCCGTCTGGTCGCCGCGCTGGGCGCCGCCGGGGAGCAGGCAGAGGTGCGCCTGGTCGACGAACGCATGACGACGGTGAGCGCTCATCAGGCGCTGTACGCTTCGGGACGCAAGGGACGGAAGCACCGGTCGGTGATCGATCAGGCAGCAGCCGTTATCATTCTGCAATCTGCACTCGACGCGGAACGTGCGAGCGGTGAGCGAGCCGGCGAGCTCGTCGAGGCAGCCGTGCACGACACGCACGGATGACCTGACCAGACGACCACGAGACTGTGAGGCGACTGCGGTGACGGACCTGTTTACCGCGTCCACCCTGCCACCGACCGGTACGACCAGGGCCGCGACCCGGTCCCGGTCCGGCAACGGACGTGACCGTAAGGCGGCGCGCCGCCGTAAGCGGCAGCGCCAGGTACGCACGCTCCTCGTCCTCCTGGTGGCCGTGGCGGTCGTCGCCGGCGCGGGCTGGTTCGTGTCCCGGGAGACCGACCTCTTCGGGTTCGTGTCGCCGCTGGAGGCCAAGGACTATCCGGGCACCGGCGGTGGTGAGCAGGTGCAGGTCGAGATCGCGCAGGGCTCGACGGGCGAGGCCATGGGCCAGGCCCTGTACGAGGCCGGGGTGGTGGCGAGCGTCGGGGCCTTCGTCGACGCGTACGAGGCCAACCCGAACGCCCAGCTGATCCAGGCGGGCACCCACGTCATGCTCACGGAGATGAGTGCCGCCGACGCCGTCGCGCTCCTCGCGAAGAACGAGAAGGTCGAGCTCAAGCTCACGATCCCCGAGGGGTACACGGTCACGCAGATCGTGGACCGGGCCGTCGAGGTGGCCGGCATGGACCGTGCGGCCTTCGACGCCGCGCTCGCCGACCCGGCGTCGTTCGGTCTGCCCGCCGAGGCGGGCGGCAAGGCCGAGGGCTGGCTCGCCCCGAGCACCTACTACGTGGTGCCGAGCGACACGCCGGCGACGCTGCTCTCGCAGATGGTCCAGCAGACCGTCGCGTCCCTCACGGAGCGCGGGGTGCCGCAGGACCAGTGGCAGGCCGTGCTGACCAAGGCGTCGCTCGTGGAGCGCGAGGCCAAGTTCGCCGAGGACCGGCCCAAGATGGCCCGGGCGATCGAGAACCGGCTCGAGCGCGGCATGACGCTCGACATCGACGCGTCGACCGCGTACGGGCTGGGCAAGCCGGGTACGGAGCTGACCTACGAGGACAACCACGACCCGAACAACCCGTACGCGCTGTACGTCCACCTGGGCCTCCCGCCGACGCCGATCGCGAGCCCTGGAACGTCCTCGGTGGACGCCGTGCTGAACCCCGAGCCGGGGGACTGGGTCTTCTGGGTGGCGGTCAACCTCGACACGGGGGAGACCAAGTTCGCCGAGACGATCCAGGAGCACAACAAGAACGTCGAAGAGCTCCGGGCCTGGGAAGCCGCCAACGGCGGCTGACCCGGCGACGGTCCCGGCCCGGGAGGGCCGGGGCCGTGACATCACGACCTCTTCGACGACGAGACTGCGAGGCAACCGCGGGTGACCGACCTGTTGAGCGAACCGACCGTGTCGAGCGGGCCACCCCGCCACGCGAGCGGAGGCCCCTCGGGGGGAAGCTCCCGGGACCGTAAGGCGGCGAAGCGTCGCAAGCGGCGCCGCAGGGTCGCGACGCTCCTGGTCGTCCTCCTCGTCCTGGCGGTCGCCGGCGGCGGGGCCGCGTACGAGGTCTGGCGCAGCGGCGGGTTCCTCTTCGGCTGGGAGACGCCCCTGGCGCCCGAGGACTACGAGGGACCCGGCACCGCCGAGGTAGCCGTCGAGATCCCGAAGGGCGCCGGCGGCTGGGACATGGGCCGGGTCCTGGCCGAGGCGGGTGTCGTCGCGAGCGTCGAGGCGTTCGTCCGTGCCTTCGAGGAGAACCCGCGGTCGAGCACCATCCAGGCCGGCACGCACCTGCTCCGGCAGGAGATGAGCGCGGCAGAGGCCGTCGAGACGCTCACCCTGAACGACGTGGACCGCGCCGGGCTCCTCGTACCCGAGGGCTTCACGGTGGCCCAGGTCAAGGAGCGCATGATCGGCCAGGGCTGGCCGCAGGCCGACGTGGAGGCCGCGCTGGCCGACCCCGCCGCGCTCGGCCTGCCGCCCGAGGCGGGCGGCAACCTCGAAGGATGGCTCTACCCCAACACCTACGAGGCGAAGCCGGACACCGCGTCCGCCGCCGAGGTGCTCACGCAGATGGTCACCAGCACCGTGACCGAGCTGACCGAGCTGGGCATCCCCGCCGACCAGAGGCAGGCGCTCCTCATCAAGGCGTCGATCGTCGAGCGGGAGGCACCCGACGACTACCGGGGCCAGGTGGCCCGTGTCATCGAGAACCGGCTCGCCACGGGCGAGGTGCTCGGCATGGACGCCATCGAGTCGTACTACGCCGGCAAGCCCGCGCACGAGATGACCCGGGAAGAGCTCGCCGACACCACCAGCCGGCCCTTCAACTCGCGCCGCATGGACGGGCTGCCGCCCACGGCCATCGGCTCGCCGAGCCGGGCGTCGATCGAAGCCGTCCTCAACCCGCCCGCGGGCCCGTGGATCTACTACGTCACCGTGAACCTCGAGACGCAGGAGACCAAGTTCACCGACAAGGTCGAGGAGTTCGAGACGTTCAAGTCCGAGTACCAGGCCTGGGCCGCGGAGAACGGGTACTGATGGCCGCCGTCCGCCGTGCCGCCGTGCTGGGGCACCCCGTCGCGCACTCGCTCTCGCCCACCCTCCACCGCGCCGCCTACACCGCCCTCGGGCTCGAGGGCTGGCAGTACACCGCGATCGACGTCAGCGAGGACCAGCTCGAAGGCTTCCTGACCGACGTCGACCTCGGCTGGGCCGGCCTGAGCCTCACCATGCCCCTCAAGCAGGTCGTCTTCCCCTTGCTCGACCACGTCGAGCCGCTCGCCGAGGCGGTGGGCGCGGTGAACACCGTGCTGCTCTCGCCCGCCCGGTGCGGTGTGACCCTGACCGGCGCCAACACCGACGTGCACGGGCTCGTCGCCGCGCTGCGCGAAGAGCTGGGCAGCAGGCGCGCCGCCACGGCGGTCGTGCTCGGCGGCGGCGCCACCGCCGCGTCGGCCCTTGCGGCGCTCGCCGAGCTCGGCTGCGCCACCCCCCGTGTGCTCGTGCGCTCGCTCGACCGCATCGCGCCGCTCCAGGCCGCCGTCGGCCGCATGGGCGTGAGCCCCGTCTTCGAGGTGCTCCAGGACGAGGCGACGGTCACCGCCCTGGCCGGCGCCGACGTCGTCGTCTCCACCATGCCCAAGCACGCCGCCGACCCCTGGGCCCAGGCGCTCACCGACAAGGGCGTGCGCCCCCACGGGGTGCTGCTCGACGTCGTCTACGACCCCCGGCCCACCGCGCTGTCCGGGGCGTGGGCGTCGGCGGGAGGGGCGGTCGTCGGAGGGGAGCGCATGCTGCTGCACCAGGCCGCGGAGCAGGTGCGCCTGATGACCGGGCGCGCCGCGCCGCTCGCCGCGATGGACGCGGCGCTCTCGGCCGCGCTGGGCTGACCCGACCTGTGGACAGCCGACACCTGCCGCGCTGACCGCGTGAAAGAATCGGCTCATGCTGCGCTGGTTGACGTCGGGTGAGTCGCACGGTCCTGCCCTCGTGGCCCTCATGGAGGGTCTGCCCGCGGGCGTCGGCCTCGTGACGGCCGACATCCAGGAGGCGCTCGCGCGCCGCCGCCTCGGTTACGGCCGCGGGGCCCGGATGAGCTTCGAGAAGGACGAGGTGCGTGTTCTCGGCGGCCTGCGGCACGGCCTGACCCAGGGCGGCCCGCTCGCGATCGAGATCGGCAACTCCGAGTGGCCCAAGTGGGTGGACGTCATGTCCGCCGACCCGGTCCCGCCCGAGGCGCTGCTGGTCGACGCCGGGACGGGCGACGCCCGTGAGGTCGCCCGCAACCGCCCGCTGACGCGGCCCCGCCCGGGCCACGCCGACCTCGTCGGCATGCGCAAGTACGGCTTCGACGACGCCCGTCCGGTGCTGGAGCGCGCCTCCGCCCGCGAGACCGCCGCCCGGGTCGCGCTCGGCGTCGTCGCCGCGAAGTTCCTGGAGCAGGCGCTCGATGTCCGGCTCGTCTCCCACGTGGTCGCCATCGGCGAGGTGGAGGTGCCCGAGGGTGCGCCCGTGCCCTCGCCCGACGACCTTGCCCTGCTCGACGCCGACCCCGTGCGGTGCTACGTGCCCGAGTCGTCCGCGCAGATGGTCGAGGAGATCGACCTGGCGCACAAGGACGGCGACACGCTCGGCGGTGTGGTGGAGGTGCTGGCCTACGGCGTGCCGTCGGGCCTCGGTTCCTACGTCCAGGGCGACCGGCGCCTCGACGCGCGGCTCGCCGGCGCGCTCATGGGCATCCAGGCCATCAAGGGGGTCGAGGTGGGCGACGGCTTCCGCACCGCCCGCCGCCGCGGCTCGCAGGCCCACGACGAGATCGTGCCGGGCGACGGCAGGCTCGTGCGCACCACCAACCGCGCCGGCGGCGTGGAGGGCGGCATGTCGAACGGCGAGGTCGTGCGCGTGCGTGCGGCCATGAAGCCCATCTCGACGGTCCCGCGCGCGCTGCCCACCGTCGACGTGGCCACCGGCGAGCCGGTGACCGCCCACCACCAGCGTTCCGACGTGTGCGCGGTGCCGCCGGCGGCGGTGGTCGCCGAGGCGATGGTCGCGCTCGTGCTCGCCGAGGCCGCGCTCGAGAAGTTCGGCGGCGACTCGGTGGCCGAGGTGCGGCGCAACGCCGAGGCCTACCTGGCGTCCGTGCCGGAGCTGCTGCGGTGAGTGAACCGCAGGGTGCCCGCACCGGCCCGGTCGCGGTGCTGATGGGGCCGCCAGGGTCGGGCAAGACGACGGTCGGGCGGGCGCTCGCCGGGCTGCTCGGCCGGAGCTTCCGCGACACGGACGCCGACGTGGAGCAGACCGCGGGCAAGCCCGTGACCGACATCTTCGTGGACGAGGGCGAGCCGCGGTTCCGCGACCTGGAGCGCGACGCCGTGACGACCGCGCTGGCGCTGCACGACGGCGTGCTCGCCCTGGGCGGCGGCGCGCCGATGGACCCCCGTACGCAGGAGGCCCTCGACGCCTACGCGCGCGCGGGTGGTGCCGTCGTCTTCCTCGACGTCACGCTCGCCGTCGCGGCGCCCCGCGTGGGGCTCAACCAGGCCCGGCCGCTGCTGCTCGGCAACCCCCGGGCCCGCTGGCAGGCGCTCATGCAGGAGCGTCGTCCCACCTACGAGCGGCTCGCCACGCTGCACGTCGTGAGCGACGACCGCCCGCCGCAGCAGGTGGCGCAGGAGATCGCCGACGCCCTGACCAAGGAGAACCCGTGACCGACGCCGCCCGTATCACCGTCCAGGGCGCCGCCCCCTACGACGTCGTCGTGGGCCGCCACCTGCTCGGCGAGCTGCCCGCCCTCATCGGGCCGGACGCCCGCAAGGTGCTCGTGATCCACCCGGCAGCGCTGTCGGCCACTGCCGACGTGCTGCAGGAAGACCTGCGCCGGTCCGGCTACGACGCGTACGTGGCGGAGGTGCCGGACGCCGAGGAGGCGAAGACGGCGCAGGTTGCCGCGTTCCTCTGGGGTCTGCTGGGGCAGCTCGACTTCACGCGGACCGACGCGATCGTGGGCGTGGGCGGGGGCGCCACCACCGACCTCGCGGGCTTCGTGGCCGCGACCTGGCTCCGCGGCATCCGCGTGGTGCAGGTGCCCACCACCCTGCTCGCCATGGTCGACGCGGCCGTGGGCGGCAAGACGGGGATCAACACGGCCGAGGGCAAGAACCTCGTCGGCGCGTTCCACCCGCCCGCCGGGGTGCTGTGCGACCTCGCGTCGCTCGAGTCGCTCGACAAGTGGGACCTCGTCGCGGGCCTCGCCGAGGTGGTCAAGACGGGGTTCATCGCCGACCCGCGCATCCTCGAGCTGGTGGAGGAGCACGCCGACGCCCTGCGCGGCTGGGCAGGCGCCGACGCGGCGCCCGACACCTGGGCCGTGCTCGCGGAGCTCATCGAGCGGTCCGTCCGGGTCAAGGCCGCGGTGGTGGGGGAGGACCTCAAGGAGGCCGGCCTCCGCGAGATCCTCAACTACGGCCACACGCTCGGTCATGCCATCGAGCTCACGGAGCGGTACCAGTGGCGGCACGGTGCCGCGGTGAGCGTCGGCATGGTCTTCGCGGCGGAGCTCGCCCGGCTGGCGGGCAAGCTGCCCGACGACGTCGTGGACCGGCACCGCGCGATCCTCACCTCCCTCGGCCTGCCGGTCTCGTACCGCGGCGACAAGTGGGACCAGCTGCTGTCGGCGATGCGCCGCGACAAGAAGTCGCGCGGAGACCTGCTGCGGTTCGTGGTGCTCGACGACGTGGCGCAGCCCACGCGGCTCGAGGGCCCTGACCCGGCGCTGCTCGTCGCCGCGTACGCCGAGGTGGCCAAGGAGCCGCCGACGCGTGGGCCGGGCACACCGGTCCAGCTGACGCTGGGCTGAGCCCGGCGTCGCTGCCCAGGGTGGGCCCTCACGCGGCTCCTCCCGTCCGAAAACGTTTAAGTCCCTGTTGTCCGGCGGGTCCGTGCCCGATGCTGGGGCCGGCCCAGGGAGGGCCGCTCGACTGGACTGGAGGGTCTCGATGCTGAGAACCGACCCGGCGGACGCAGGACGTCCGCGCAGCTCTCGTACCCGTGCGCGGCGCTGGGTCGCCGCCCTGACCGCCGCGCTCTGCGTGCCCGTCCTGGGCCTGACTGCGGCGTTCACCGTGGCCACCGTGAGCGCCCAGCCCGCGGCGGCGGCATCGCTGACGCGTGTGACCAGCTTCGGGAACAACCCGAGCAACCTCAACATGCACGTCTACGTGCCCGACAACGTGTCGCCCAACCCGGCGCTCCTCGTGGCGGTGCACTACTGCACGGGGTCGGCCTCGGCGTTCTTCAGCGGGGGAGCACGCGAGTACGTCCAGGCCGCCGACCGTTACGGCTACGTCATCGTGTTCCCCGAGGCGACGCGGAGCGGCAGCTGCTTCGACGTCTGGTCGCCCCAAGCCCTCCAGCGGGGCGGCGGCAGCGACCCTGTCTCGATCATGTCGATGGTGAGCCACGCGCGGCAGCAGTACAACGTGGATTCTGGACGCATCTTCGTCACAGGCGCGTCGTCGGGCGCGATGATGACGAACGTCCTCGCGGCGCAGTACCCCGACGTGTTCAAGGGCGCGGTGTCGTTCATGGGCGTGCCGGCCACGTGCTTCGCGACCGGCAGCGCGTCGAACACCTGGAACAGCCAGTGCTCGGGCGGGCAGATCTCGAAGACCGCGGCCGAGTGGGGCAACGCCGCTCGCGCGATGTACCCGGGCTACACCGGCCCGTACCCGCGCATGCAGCTCTGGCACGGTCTCAACGACACGACGCTGCACCACAACAACCTCGCCGAGGCGGTCAAGCAGTGGACAAATCTCCACGGTGTGAGCCAGACGCCTGCGCTCACCGACTCGCCCGTCTCCGGCTGGACGCGCACCCGGTACGGCACCGCGGCAGCCACGGCACCGGTCGAGGCGATCAGTGACAGGACCTCGGCCCACGACCTGCCGAAGTCCGGCATGGTGACGCGCGCCATCTCGTTCCTCGGGCTCGACGGCACGTCGCCGAACCCGTCGCCAATTCCCACGCCCACTCCGACCCCGACGCCCACCCCGACGCCGACGCCGACGCCGACCCCCACCCCGACGCCGGTCCCGGGCGCGTGCACCGCCACCTTCCGGATCGTCAACGCGTGGTCGGGCGGGTTCCAGGGTGAGGTCGTCGTGACCGCCGGTTCCGCGCGGACGGGCTGGACCACGGCGTTCACCCTGCCCTCCGGCACGGCGATCAACCAGCTCTGGAGCGGGACGCTGACGACGTCGGGCACCACCCACACCGTGCGCAACGTGTCGTGGAACGGGAACCTGGGCGCGGGCCAGTCGACGACCTACGGCTTCACGGGGACGGGCGCCGCGCCGTCCGTGCCGCCGTCGGTGACGTGCAGCTGACCTGACGACACGGCGTCGCCCTGCCTCGGCCGAGACAGTCACTCCGTCCGACGGACTGACTGTCTCGGCCGAGGGCGTTCGCCGAGATAGTGCCTTGGTCGGATGGGATGACGGTCTCGGCGCAGGCTGTTCGCCCACGTCGCGGGTGGAGTCTCCGGGCGATGGGCAGCCGAACTGTATGAACCGGGCGGTCCGGGCATTACGCTTCCCCGCGTGACCAGATCTGACGCTTTCCTTGCCGGCCCCGCGACGACGGCCTTCCGAGCGGCTCGGCGGGTCGGCCGCAAGGGGCTCTCCTCGGTGATCGTGCTCTGGGCGTTCGCCGCGGCGTTCGTCCCGGTCGTCTACCAGCTGACGGACGGCTTCGCTGACATCGGCCTGGGAGCGATCGCGGCCTCCGTCGTGGTGCTCTGGCTGGTCGCCCGCGGCACGGTCCGTTCCGTCACGTCGTGGAGGCTGTGGGGCCGCGCCGCCGACGGCCGGCCCACCACGACCCTCCAGGGCCACGTGGTGCAGCAGCAGCGGACCGTCTCCCGCAGGGAGATGCGCACGGTCGTTGTCCGGGGGGACGGCGGGGCCCGGTACGTGCACCTCCTCTTCGTCGACGACGGCGCAGCGCGCGCCCTCCCGGTCGGGCCGGTCACGGTGGACCTCTTCGCCGGCACCAAGGTGCACGGCCCCGCCCGACTCACCTCAGCCGACGGCGGAGTCCACTGGGCGTTCACGTCGAAGCAGGGAAGGCCCGTGGCGCAGCGGGCGGGCGAGCCGTCGGACCCGGGTGGGTCGGACTCCGCAGCCTGGGGCGCCACCGGTTCAGCGGCCCTCGTCCCGGCGCATCTCGACGATCGCGATCCCGGCCGGTCCAGCAAGGAGGGCTCGGGAGACGCCTGGTCGAACGGTGCGGGACGTGACCTCGTCGACGACGGCTGGCAGGGTGGCAGCACCTGGGGGAGTGACCCGGGCTGGTCGGGTTCGACCGGTTCCTCAGGGTGGGACGGCGGAGGCGGCTGGGGCGGCGACAGCGGCAGCAGCGGAGGCGGTGACTCCGGCGGGAGCAGCGGCGGCAGCGACTGACCGCGGGGGCGGTCCCGGCCCGAGCGGGCCTCAGCCCCAGAGGCCGCGTTCCACCAGCACCTCGCGCAGGAGGTCGGCGCGGTCCGTCACGATGCCGTCCACACCGAGGTCGATCAGCCGGCGCATCTCCTCGGGCTCGTTGATGGTCCAGACGTGCACCTTCTTGCCGGCGCGGTGCGCCCGGGCGACCGTGACGTCGTCGACCACCGTGAGCGTGCCGAGCCCGGCCGGGAGGGGGTCCGTCACCGGGACCTGCAGCGCGTCGACGTGGCGGAGCCCGCGGCGCGCGAGGGGCGCGAGCCGCAGGCGAGCGCCGACGAGGAACTGCGCCACCTCGCTCCGCCCGGCCGACGTGGCGACCGGGCGGCTGAGGCGGGCGAGCGCGGCCAGGCGGCGGTCCACGGAGAACGACGTGACGCAGACGCGGTCCCACGACCGGGTGCGCTCGATCGCGTCAGCGACCGGGGCGATGCCCGACTCCGCCTTCACGTCGATGTTGACGTTGAGCTGCGGCCACGTGCCGAGGACGTCCTCAAGGAGCGGGACCGGCTCGGTCCCGCCGATCTTCGCCTCCTTGACCACCGACCACGGCAGCTCGGACACGAGCCCGGCGGAGTCCGTGGTGCGGTCGAGAGACTCGTCGTGGAGGGCGACCGCGACGCCGTCGGACGTCCCGTGCGCGTCCGTCTCCACGTACCGGTAGCCGAGCTCGACGGCCGCGGCGAACGCCGCGAGCGAGTTCTCGAGGTTCTTGTTCCCGTGCGAGAAGCCGCGGTGCGCCAGGGCGGCGAACTGGTCGTCGAAGTAGGTCACAGCTTTTCCTCCAGCCAGCCCAGCACGCCGGTCAGATAGGCGGTCCGGGGCGCGTCGGCGGACAACGTCAGGTCGTGCACGGCGCCCTCGACCACGAGCTGCGTCACGTCGGGCCCGAGGCGCGGGGCGCGGGCGGCGATCTGCCGCACGTCGAGGATGGTGTCCTGGGCGTCGAGCAGGGGGTTCGTGGGATCGTCAGGCCCGGACTCCGCGGAGTAGGCCACCAGGACCGGGCAGGAGATCGCCAGGCCGCGCCGCACCTGGGCGTGCCCGCGGCGCGCCGAGCGCATCCAGCCCTGGCGGGCGGGGACGCCCTCGGGACGCTTGAGCGTGGTGTCGAACTCCCACCGCCCGCCGTTGGCCGCGAGCTGGGCGGTGGCGTAGTGCGACGGCGAGCTCGACAGGACCTTGAGCGGCTGGAGCAGGCCGGCCAGCTGGAGCAGCCACGTACCGACGGTGCGCTGCCACCACGTCGCGGACAGGTCGAGGAACGGGCCTTCGAGCACCAGGGCGTCCGGGCCGGTGCCGTCGGCGCGGTGGTCGTGGGCCCAGAGCGCCGCCGTCAGGCCGCCGGTGGAGTGGGCGTGTACCGTCAGCGGCCCGCGCTGCAGCGCGCGGACCGCGCGGGCGGCGGCCGCGATGTCGGCCGCCTGGTCGCGCAGGTCCGTGACGTAGTGCGGGATCTGCCCGGGCTTGAGCGACCGGCCCGCGGTGCGCTGGTCGACCGCGTAGAAGGCGTAGCCCGCCTCCGCGAAGGCGCGCGCCACGTGCGCCTGGAAGAAGTAGTCGTTGTAGCCGTGGACGTGGAGCACCGCTCCCTTGCTGCCCGACGCCGGCCGCTCGCCCAGGTGCACCGCGTCGGCCGGGGCATAGCGCACCAGGGTGGCCTCGCCGAGCGGGGCTTCCTCGAACGGCTGGCCGAGGAGGTGGTCGGTGCGCCAGGTGAGGCCGACCGCTTCATCGCTGGTCGCGGGGCCGTCGGGGGCCGGCGTGGTACTGGGGCTCACCGGGGGATCGTATCCGGGGACGGTGGACGGGAGGTGGCGGAGGGGTTGCGCGGGGTGCGTGGTCGGGAGCGGTCCGTGGGTTTCCGCACGGCCGGCGGCGGACACCGTCAAAGCTACGATGCGGCAGTATGGCCGCCCACGCGAACCCCTCCGCTGCTGACCAGCGGCTTCCAGACGTTGACTTGTCGTCCGACGACCTTCGTGCGGTCACGGCGTTCAACCTGGCGTGCGCATTGCTGGTCATCGACGAGTTCGAGTCGGTCCAGCCTCACGATGATCGTCCGCGCCAGGCTCTGGTCGCGGCCGAGGATTTCGTTCGCGGCGGGCCGCGTTCGCGAGCTCAGCGCATCACGTCTCCGGGGGCCCATCGGGCAGCGAAGGAAGTCGCAGGTGCTGCCTTCCATGCGGCGATGGCTGCGGGTGACGCAGCGGCCTCGGCGTACCTTCACCCGCTGGCAGACCCTGCGCAGGTCGGCCACATCCTTCGGGGCCCGGCACATTGCGTGCTCGCCATGGAGACGCGCGCCGACGGGCCGTTCAGCCGCGCGGACGCCGTCGCCACGGTGCTGGAGGAGGCGACGCCTCTTCTGGTCGGTGTCCTCTGCCGGTATCCGCGAGCAGCCAGAGGGGACCGAGAGATTGCTCGGGTGATGTCCTGCCTGGATTCCCGGCTTCGATCAGCGTGATCGGTCTCGACTGACGCCCGCCGCGGCGCGGGGAAAGTCCGCCGGGCCGACCCGACCCGAGCTGGTGGCGAGACGCTGGCCGACGAGCCTCGCCGACCAGCGTGCGGTATGTCAGGAGGGAACGATGTTCTCCGCCTGCGGGCCCTTCGGACCCTGAGTGATGTCGAAGGTGACCTTCTGGCCTTCCTGCAGTTCGCGGAAGCCCGAGGCGGAGATGTTGCTGAAGTGTGCGAACACGTCGGGGCCACCGCCGTCCTGCTCGATGAAGCCGAAGCCCTTGTCCGCGTTGAACCACTTCACGGTGCCAGTTGCCACTGTTGTCTCCTGTCAGGTGCGCGTGGGCTCACCCGGGGGTGCGCTGCGCGCGAGATCGTCTCTTGCCTGGTTCACAGACCCACATGTGATGGATATCTGAGGCCGGTGACGATGTGATATCTGGTACTCGGCAACCGACGGCCAGGCAGGATGACGGGTATCAACCTATCCCGCGCCGACCGATGCTGTCTCCTTGGAGGTACTGACCACCACTGAGGCAGGCACCAGCCGGTAGCGTCTCGCGGGACATGACCCGCGGGGATAGGAGCGCCGATGAAGGCTGACCATTACGACGAGTTCGCGACGAGCTACGACGAGGAGAACGCCGGCAGCCTGCTCAACGCCTGGTACGAACGCCCGGCCATGCTTCGCCTCGCGGGTGATGTGCGCGGTCGCAAGATCCTTGACGCGGGGTGCGGGTCCGGGCCGCTATCTGCCGAGCTGCGCGACCGTGGCGCCGACGTCACGGGATTCGACGGCAGCCCCGCGATGATCGAGCTCGCCCGACGCCGCCTCGGTGACGAGGTCCCGTTGGTCGTCGCGGACCTCGCGCAGCCACTGCCGTACGACGACGACACGTTCGACGACGTCGTCGCTTCTCTCGTCCTGCACTACCTGGAGGACTGGCGTGCCCCGCTGGCCGAGCTCAGGCGCGTCCTCAAGCCTGGTGGCCGGCTCATCCTGTCGGTGAACCACCCGCTCGTGCGCTTCTTCAACTTCCCGCAGGAGAACTACTTCGCGAGATATCAGTACTCCGAGGACTACGAGTTCGCTGGTCAGCCTGGGACGCTGACGTTCTGGCACCGGCCGCTGCACGAGATGACCGACACGTTCACAGCCGCGGGATTCCGAATCTCGGTCCTGGCTGAACCGGCGCCGTCTCCTCAGACGCCGTCCGAGCTTCTCCCGCCGCGGATCGCGAGCGGCGAGCGGACGGCCTTCCTGTGCTTCGTGTTCTTCGTCCTCGACGCCTGAGAGGCGGCACGCCCGCGGCCGGCGACGGGACGGACCTGACCGGACACGCCTGGAGGGCACTTTGGTCCTTATGGGTGTTGTTAGAGTCTCGCACCATGGATGAGGCTCCCGGCTGGACAGCGATCGACGCCGCACTCGCCCCGGTCTACGGCGACACCCCGCCGCAGCACTGGGCCACCCTCCTCACGAGGCGGCTGGGCGGCCCGGACCCGCTGGACGGCGTGAGCGCCTACACGCGCGACGAACCGGTGCCGCACTGGCACTACGTCACCTACGGTTTCAGCGAGCTGTACGAGAAGGAGTCCGAGCACGCGGAGGCGTCCGGGTGGGGCTTCGAGCTCACCTTCCGGCTTGCCCGCGCTGCGGACGAGACCGAGGCCCCGGTGTGGCCCGTGAACCTTCTGCAGAACCTCGCCCGGTACGTGTTCGGGTCGGGGAACGGGTTCGGTCCCGGGCACTACATCGACGCCAATGGGCCCATCGCCGCGGACGAGGAGGACTCGCTGGTCCGGGCGCTCGCGTTCACGGGCGATCCCGAGCTCGGGGCCATCGCGACGGCTCACGGCCGGGTCATGTTCCTGCAGGTGGTGGGCCTCACGTCCGACGAGCACGCGGCCGCGACCCGGGCCGGCGACGCGGCAGCCGTCCTGGACCGCGTCGGCGCCCGGTACCCGCTGCTCGTCACGGACATCGACAGGTCGTCGCTTCTCGGCACCCCGTGAGCCAGATCGTCGCGAGCAGCCCGGACGCCTCGTGGCTACCCCGGGGTGGGCGGGCCGACGTCGTCCTCGCTCCCGACGGTCCGCTGCCCGTCGGCGCTCGTCGCGGGGGAGACGCACCTGAGCAGCTTCCTTCCTGCCCGATGGCGGGCGTGAAGGGGGCCGGCGGTCTTCTCGGTTGACCGGGAGCGAGCATGATGGGACGGTTCCCGCGTGCATTCCGCAGCAGGTCCCAGGCTCGTGATCGACCCCGTCATCGAGGTCGCCGGTGAGCACGACTTCGACCTGTGGCCGGTCCTCGGGCAGCGGGACCTCACGTACCAGCCTCTGAATGGCGGGCTCTCCGACCGGGAGACGGGGTCTGCGGTCCACGAGATCCTGCGCTGGTTCTTCACGGACGACGACGGCGCCCCTGCCCCCTCCGTCGACTCGTACCTGCGGCGAGCCCTGGGCCCGTACGACCCGGAGGGGACGCAGCCGCTCGCGATGGGCGGGCTGCGCTTCACCGACCCGACGACCGGGGTGGCGATCCTCCCTGGGTGCTGCTCCTCGATCGACGAGCGCGTCGAGGTTTACGGAGTCCTGGACGGTGGCACCGAATGCTGGCTCGGGCACTCACCGGACGGGCGTCTCACGCTGCGCGGTGGGGTCGTCGAGATCCTCCAGGACGCCGACGAGCCGTCAGCGGGCGTGATCCGGACGACCGAGGCGGACCTCCGCGCCGCGATGGCCGATGTGGAGGGGAAGCTCAGCGCCTTCGTCGGACGTGTGGCGCAGTGGGGGCTGGCGTACGCACCGGCCCACGCCGACCGCCTGGTGGACGCGGTAGCGCTGGGTCTCGTCGTCGACCACCATCGGCCGGTGTAGGGCAGCGCTTCCCCAGTCAGCGGCGTGCGGCGGCCAGGTCGGCGAGCGGATCGGGCAAGGGGAGCCCGAGGCGTCGCAGGAGGCGGATCGTCGTGACTTCGACGAACGCGTCACGCGGGAACCACCCCCGCGGACTGGCGAGATAGAACCAGATAGGAGGGCCCGGTCGACGGCTTCGAGTAAGATCCCGAGCCCAGGATCCGAGCGCCCGTGCTTCTGCCCAGCGGTCCACCGGACTGTGCGCATCAGGTTGCTCGAAGTATTCGCGCGGTTCGTGGCCGAGGTAGCAGACGCCTGTCGCGGGCGGCACGACGGGGCCGAAGTGCAGCGTCGTGATATCGCTGTCGTAGATGTCCAACCATAGAAATGCGCTGGCTGGTGACTCGTATCCCGCGGAGCTCTCGTGCCACTTGTTGTCGGTAAAGAGGTATGTCCCGAAGTAGCCCACGGCTGGATGCTAGCGTGCGGCCGTTCTGGGGCAGGCCGGTCCTGACGCCCCACCACCGTACGATCGGGCGGTGAGAGCGTACGAGAACCTGACCGCTACGCGGAACCCCGCCTGGCCGGACCTGCAGCGACGAGTGGGACAGGCCAGCACCTCGGTCGCGTTCATCGAACCGGCCGAGTCCGTCGCTCGCCACACCCTTGAACAGCTCCAGGTGTCGACGGAGTCGTTCCTCGGCGCGGTCGTGGTCCACACAGGCGGGTTGCTGATCGACCACGGCTGGCTGCGCGTGTACGGGAGCCCGGCACCGGATGACACGACCGGCCTGCCAAGTCTCGCGGCTGTCAACGGGTTCCCGGAGACCGTGGAGGACTCCTGGGCGCCGCAGCACGGGCTCGTCGTCGCGCACGACGTCCTCGGCGGCACCTATGTGATCAACGGTGATGACCCCACCGGAGCGGGCCGTCCCGGGGAGCCCCGCGAGATGACCTACCTCGCCCCCGACACGCTCCAGTGGGAAGCGCTCGGCGCCGGACATGCGGCCTGGCTGGCCTGGGCGCTCGACGGAGGTCTGGACGACTTCACCTCGGGCCTGCGCTGGGACGGCTGGGAGTCCGAGGTCGGGGCGGTGCGGGGCGACCAGGGGCTCAACTTCTTCCCTCCGTTGTGGTCGAGAGAGGCGCACGCGGACCTCGCGGCGACGAGCCGGCTCGCGGTCCCCATGCGGGAGCTCCTCGGCGTGGCGTGGGAGACGGCCGCCCAGGTCGACGGCGTCGACCTTGGACCGCTCGGCAGCTTCCCGAGGGAGTGATTGCTCGGCCCCCGCACACCCCGGTGTGGGTGTCGGGTGGCACGATCAGGCCCATGGGAGTTCTTACGGACTACTTCATCGCCGACTCCGACGCCGAGGCCGCGAGCCATCGCTCCAGCGGCGTCGGTGGGCTCCCTGCTGATGCTCGACACGAGACGCCCGGGACCGACCCGTGGGTCATGCTCGCACCCCTGGAGGAGAGTCTCACGGGCACCCCGTACGACGAGATCGCCGCCGTCGACACGGAGATCGCTCTGGGCGACGAGGTGTTCGTCGCACGAATGCGTGCCGCCGAGGAGCTCTCCGAGGCTGACCCGGCCGTGCTCGACGACTTCCTGGAACGGCTCGCCGAGCTTGCCCGCTCGGCGACCGGCCGAGGGGCGCGACTGTACTGCCGGGTGTCCCTGTGAGTCCGGAACGGCGTGGATCGGCGCACGAGACGGAATCGGTCGCCGCCCGGCTCGCCGGGCGCAGGGTCGCAGAGGTCACCTACTTCCCGCTCGGTTGGGAGCGTGACGACGGTTCTCGGGAGGTCGAGGAGTGGGACCTCAAGGTGGGGCACACGCCCACGATGGGGCTCACCCTCCGGACGGCCGACGGCGCGGAGTTCTCTGCCGGGTGGGAGCAGTCGGAGTGGGAGTTCGGCGTCGTCCTGTGGGCTGGTCCTCCGCCGTTGGTCGCGGAGGCGCTGGAGCGTGGCATCTCTGTGCAGGACCACCCGCTCTGGCGCCCGCTCATCGGCGAGCCTGTGGACGTCGAGGTAGGCCCACGACTGGTCGGTGACGCCGAGCCGCACGCCTACATCAGGCTGCGGGCGGCCGGGCGGACGGTGACGATCGCGGCCGCGGAGCCCTGGGATGAGTCGCCGTCGCCCAGGATCAGGCTGGGCATGGATGCGGTCATGGTGTTCTTCGGGCCGGAAGCACCGCTTGCTGGCTGACGGTCTGCGGTCCTACGTCGAGAACGTGTGCACGCGGACCGAGGACATGCCGGACGCGCCGGCGCCCACACGGGGACGGTGCGCCAGCGGGCCGAGCACCGCCGGTCGGGCGCGGCAGGTGTCCACGCCGACCAGAAAGCCAGGGCGTACCGGGCCGGGCGCACGACGAGGGTCGGGTCCCGGTCAGCACGCCGTCGGGCGGCGATCGACGCCGACCAGCGGTAGGTCTCAGCCTCGAAGTGAACCGTAGAGTTCCCAGCATGGACCGGGAGAAGTTCTGGACGCTCGTCGACGGGGCGCGCACGCGGACGGGCGTCGACATGGCCGGCTCGTTGACCGACGTGCTCGCCGAGCGGTTGACGGCGGAGGAGGTGCTTGAGTTCGGGGCGATCGCCCAGCGCCTCGCAGCCGAGGCGGACACGCATGACCTGGCCGGGGCGATGTATCTCGTCGAGGGCTACCTCAGCGACGACACGTTCATGGACTTCCGTGACGGGCTCATTCTGCTCGGAAGGGAGACGTTCGGGCGTGCCATCGTGGACGCAGACACTCTTGCGGAGTGTGCTCAAGTCGTTGCCGCTGCGTCACGCACGCTGCCTGACATGGAGTCCGTGCTGTCGTTCGAGTCGATCTCGTCGTGCGCGTGCGCCGCGTGGACTCGCCTCACCGGGGGCGATGACGAGGACTACTGGGAGGCTGCCGAGGTGCGGGGAGCGTTCGGCAACGGGGATGACGGTCCCGTTCTCGAAGTCCGTGGAGTGCCCTGGCCGCCTGACGACCTGGACGAGGCGCGACAGCGTCTACCTCGCTTGTCCTCGATGTTCGCCGCCCGCCTCGCGGCCCGCGCACGTCGCCAGCCCGTCCTACTGGCCGCTCCGGGCCGCGCGATACGGGACCTCGACGAGGTCCGTTCCCGGTTCACGGCTTTTCAGGATGGGCTTGCCCGCGGGCGTCGCGACGCGGACCACACATAGCGACGGAGCTCAGCGGGTTCAGCCGATCCAGACCACCATGCCCATCCCGTCGTCCGCGGCGGCGCGGAAGAACCGGACCAGGCCCGTCAGGTTCTCGACGAGCCACGGCCCGCTCTCGGGGTCTTCCCACAACCCGACGGGGTACGTCTCCTGGGCGACCAGGTCGGCCGGGCTGATCGCGGCGACGACCGCGGCCGGGTCCAGCCGGTCGAGCCGGCCGGCCAGCTCGGCGACTCGCCCGGGCCGCAGGAGCCCGGGCGGCCCGAAGCCCCAGTCGTCACCGCCTGGGATCTCCTCGTCACCGTAGACGGCGGCGTCGGAGACGCCTGCCCGCTCCAGCACCACGGCGAGGCCGTGCCACGCCTTGTCGGTGTCGAACAGGCGCGGGTCGTCCGCGTCGTACAGGTCCTCGCGGGACTCGTAGAACGCGTCGGGGTCGGCCACCACCTGCTCGAGGTCCGCCGGCGCGAGGCGGAGGTACTCGCCGATCATGCTCATGCCACGGAGAGTAGCCGCGGGCACCGACAGTGCCCCCGCACTATCCCAGGAGAAGCCCCGCAACCTCCTCCGCCACCTCGTGGGCAGACCGGCCCGTCGTGTCGACGACGCGACCCGGCCCAGGTTCGGCGGCGCTCGCAGCGGCCGCCACGGTGAGCAGGTCCGCCACGCTGCGTCCGCGGAGCGGGTCTCCGGGCTGCGCCCAGCTTCCTCCGTCGCGCCGGCTGAGGACCCGCGCCTCGAGCTCGTCCGGTGCGGCGTGCAGTCGCACGAGGGTGCGCCGCTGCGGTGGGAAGACGGCGTCGTAGGCGGCCAGGCCGCCGTCGTCCACCGGGCCGACGACGACGAGTCGCCGCGACCCGGCCGCCGCGAGCTGTGCGGTGATCGAGGCGGCTGCCCGAGCCTTGACCCCGTGCCGCGCGGGGTCGTCCGGGGGAGCGGGGCAGAACGCGACCTGGTCCAGGTCGAGGTACGCGGTGCGGTCCCCGGTGCCGAGCAGCCGTAGGTAGGCCGAGAACCCGATGGTCGACTTGCCGACCCCGGTCGGCCCGGAGAGCCACAGGACGTCCAGGTCGGCGGGCGTGGGCGTCGGCGGCGTGGGCGTGGCCGGGTTGGCCGGGGCTCGGAGAGGCTCGGGCCAGCCGACGACGGCGTCCCGGACGCCCGCGACGACCGCGCGCACCGTGAGCGCGGTGGTGTCGACGACGTGCTTCGCCCACGCCGCGCGCTCCGACGCGACGGCCTCGGCGAGAGCACCCTCCACCATGTCGGCCGAGCCGCGCTGCTCCAGCCGGGCGGCGAGCACCGCGTCGTCGGCGCGGAGGCGGACCACCGACAGTGCGGCACCGGCGAGCGCGGTCGCGTCCGGCCCGCGATCGGGGTCGACGACGCCGGAGACGACGACGGCCCGCGCGCCGGCCGAGCGGTACGCGTCGACGACGCCGACGAGGTTGCGGGCCTGGAGGCGGTGCCGGCCGGGGTCGTCGGGCGGCTCGGGGTAGCAGATGCCGAGCTGGTCGATGTCGACGTAGGCCACGTCAGGCCCGAGCTGCTCGCTCAGGGCCCAGGCGACGGTCGACTTGCCGGACCCGGGCGGGCCGCAGATCCACAGGACGGGCAGGGGCACGGTCGGAACCTACCGGTCGGGTCGTCGGGGGAGAACTGAATAAGCCAGCTCGAAAATACTGTGCCAAGCGGCTGGGTCGAGTCGCGGGGGGGGGGGGGGGGGGGCGCGCGGGGGGGGGGGGGGGGCCGCGCCCGCCCCCCCGCCCGGCGCGGCGCGTGTGGGGCTGGGGGGTGCGTGCTCGGCTGTGCGCGCCCCCGACCCCCCACCGAACTGCCGATCACGTGCCGCACGCGAGGCCCGGCGGAACCACGCTCCAGGCGCGTTCACCGCCTCCGGGTCACGCAGCAGGCGTCAGCTCGAACACCGGGTGCTCGTCCGCCTCGGCGACGAACGCGGCGACGTCGTCGCCGACCGTGGCCCGGAAGTAGGGCCGGGTCGCGGTCGCGACGCGGACGTACTCCTTCAGCACGGGCCCGGCCTCGGCGGCCCCGACCTCGCACACGGTGTACGAGAGCGACCGGGACCGGCGCCGGAGCGCCACGGACCCGTTGGCGCGCACGTTGCGCACCCAGGACACCACCCCGTAGGGCGCGACGAGCCAGAGCCGGCCGTCGTGCTCCACGACGGTCGCCGGGTGCGTGAGCGGGCGCCCGCTGGTGCGGCCCGTGGTGGTGAGCAGGTACGTGCTGGGGATCAGTCCCAGTGCGACGAACCTGCTGATGACCGCGTCGCCGATGGTCCGGCCGCGGCTTCTCGTGAAGCGACGTACCGGGCGGTCAGGCGAGGTCATCGGAGGTGAGCCAGCCGCGCTGGACGGCGAGGGCCCCGGCCTGGAACCGGCTCGTGGCGTCGAGGCGCTCCATGAGGGCGCTGCTCAGCCGGCGCACCGTCCGGACGGACACGCCGAGCCGGTTGGCGGCGGACTCGTCGGTGGAACCCTTGGCCCACATCCGGAGGAGCTCGCGCTCCTGGGGCGAGAGGCCGTGGTCGTCGCGGGACCGGCTCGCGCCGAGCGGGCTCGACGAGCGCCAGACGTGCTGGAACAGGGCGGCGAGGGCGGCGACGATCCCCGGTGCGGTGAGGAGCACGGCGCCGGAGCCTGCCTCGGCCTGCCACTGCGGTACCAGCGCGTAGTCGTCGTCGATGAGGTGGAGCCGGATCGGGATGGCGGGTGCGAGCCGGATCTCCGCGCCCTGGTCGCGCAGCCAGACGGCGTGCGCGTAGGTCTCGGGGCTGTTGCGGATGCTCTCCAGGTAGACCGTGCGCATCTGCACGCCCCGGCCCAAGAGGGACTCGCCGAGCGGCCGGCTGGCCGCGAGCCCTGCCGCCGTGGTCTTGCGCGTCGGCACGAAGCTGCGCCACTCGGTGGTGCAGTCCCGGGCCAGCCCCACGAGCCGGTCGCGCACGTCCTGCACCGTCTTGAAGACCTCGACGTCGGGCTCCTGGCGCAGGTCGCTCTGCGCGGCGAGCAGCTGCGCCAGGGCGACGCGGCCCTCCTCGATCTCCTGGTTGCGCCGTGCCAGCAGGGCCTGCTCGCGCGCCAGGAGGGCGGGGATGCCGACCGCGGGGCTCACGGCCCGGAGGTTGGGCGAACCGGGCTGCGACTCCTGAACCAGGGCCATCCGCGCCAGCTCGTCGAGCGCGCCGCGCACGGCCTCCGGGGGCCGGCCCATGGTCGTGGCGAGGTTCTCGACGCCGGCTTCGGGCGAGCGCAGCATCTCCAGGTAGACGGCCTCCGCCGTCGGACTGAGTCCCAGGACCTTGAGCATCTCGCCCCATCGTCGCGTGTTGTCGGCGCCTGTTCCGAGAAAGGCGTCATTCCAAGTTCATCATGACTGTACCGGAACCCGGTGACGAGGTGTTACGACGAAAAGTGACGAAGAGGCCCTCGATTTCGGGGGCCTCTTCGTGTCAGGTCGACCGGGTCAGCTCAGCCAGGGCTTGCCGGCCTCCGCGGCGGTGATCTCCCCGAAGGTCCAGCCGTTCTCCATGCCGAGCCGCTCGGCCGCGGTGAAGGTCAGGCGCAGGGCCGTGCGAGCGGCCTGCTCTGCCGGCCCGAGCAGGAAGAAGGCGACGGCGAGGCCGTCCGCCCGGTCCTCCGCGTACACGTGCTCGAGCCGATCCTCGTCCGTGGCCGACGACGTTACGGCGGAGGCGAGGTGGCTCGCGCTCACCGCCGACGCCTGCGCGCGGATGAAGGTCTTCACGAGGTGCACGGTGTCAGTCCCACTGGGGGTCGGAGCTGACCGATGCCTTGTCCCACTGCGGGTCTGCCCGGTCCCACTGGGGGTCGGCCTGGGCGCCCGCGGCGACGGTGAAGGTGAGCCCTGCGCCGATGGCTGCGGCGGCAATGATGCGGATGGTCTTGACCATGGTGGTCTCCGTTCGGTTGGTGTAGTTCCTTCCTATCCGGGTGGTCACCAACCGGACAACGAAATCCGGCTTCCGCTCCGTGCCAAGGGCATTACCTGCCACCTCCGGACGTCGCCGTCGCGTGGTTTCTGAGCCGGCGCAGCATCCGCGCGTCCTGGAATCCCACGCTGCGTGCGGCGGCCTCCACCGTGGCGCCGTGCCCGATGAGGTGCTCCGCGCGCTCACGGCGCAGGGCCTGCTGGTAGCGCAGCGGCGTGAGGCCGGTGGCCCGGGTGAAGAGCCGGGAGAGCGTCCGGCTGGAGACGTCCACGAGGGCGGCCAGGTCGGCGAGCGGGAGCGGCTGCGCGAAGTGGGCGTCGATGTGGTCCTGGACCCGGTGGACGACGTCGTCCACGTGCGACCGGTGCCGCAGCATCGCGCTCGCCTGCTGCTCCTCCCCGTTCCGTCGCGCGTACACGACCAGCTCGCGGGCGACCCGCGCGGCGAGCGCCGGGCCGTGCCGCATGGCGAGGAGGTGCAGGGAGAGGTCGATCCCGCTGGCGATCCCGGCGGAGGTGACCACGCGGTCGTCGGTGGTGAAGAGGACGTCGCGGACCACGCGCGCCCTCGGGTAGCGGGCAGCGAGGTCGTCCTGGACGGCATGGTGGGTGGTGCAGCGGCGGCCGTCGAGCAGCCCGGCCTGGCCGAGCGTGTCCGCGCCGGCGCAGACGCTCGCGACGGTGCCGCCGGCGGCGTGGTGAGCGCGGAGCGCGTCGCGCAGGCAGGCGCTGAGACGGGGCCCGGTCCGCAGCCCCGTCCCGACCCGCCACCCCGGGACGACGACGAGGTCACCGGCTGCGAGCTCGGGCCAGGCGGTGCCGGCGACCAGGGGGAGCCCCTGCGCGGAGGTGACCGCGCCCTCGTCGGACACGTACCTGAGGTCGTACGGGAGGCCGAGGTCGGCCGCCGCGGAGAAGGCCTGCGCGGGGCCTGCCAGGTCGAGCAGGTGGACCCCGGGCAGGAGCACGAACAGGACAGTGGTCACCCGGCCGATGCTGCCACCTTCGGGCGGCCGACGGCGGCCTCGGCCTCCAGCTCGCTGACGGTCGCGATCCGGGCGAACCGGTCGCGGAGCACCGCCTCGGTGCGTTCGAGGATGTCGGCGGCGCTGAACCTGCCCAGGGGGTCCGTGGTGGTGGCGTCGCTGACGAACGTCACGAGGTAGCCGAGGTCGGACGCGACCCGGGCCGTGGTCTCCACGCACTGCTCGGCACGGATGCCGCACACGCGCAGCTCGCGGACGCCGTGCTCGGTGAGGAGCTGCTGCAGGTTGGTGGTGGTGAAGGCGTTGTGCGAGGTCTTGTACAGGAGCGGTTCGCCCGGCAGGGGTTCGGCAAGCTCCTCGAAGAGGCGGACGTACCCCGACTCCGGGTCGAACGTGGTGCCCGTCCCGGGCTCGGTGTGGAGCACCCGGACGACCAGGTCGCCGGCCGCGCGGGCAAGGGCCACGAGCCGGTCGACGCGGCCGGCGATCCCGGGGTTGAGGGTCTCGGCCCAGAGGGGCCGGGCGCGGAAGGACTCCTGGACGTCGATCACGACGAGGGCTCGGTTCATGCTCTGAGCCTGCCCCGCTCGCGCGGGCGGCACGAGACCGGATCCGGCCGACAGGCGGACGGATCCGGTCACGCGCGCGTCAGGGGTGCAGCCGTGCCCCCTTGACCACCTTGTCGACGACGCGGCGGTCGCCCACCACGCCCAGCCCCACGAGGTCGAGCTTCTCGGTGGGCACCCCGGACACAGCGGCCCGGTTGTCGACGTCGTTCCCCGTGGCGAACAGGTCGGCGGTGTACAGGCTGAACCGCAGGCCTCGGTCCGCGGCCCGGCGGCGTGCCGTCGCGAGCAGCTCGCCCGATGCCACCATCACCATCACGGGCACACCGAGCATGGGCAGGTACGTGGCGCCGTCGGCGTCCCGGTACGGCTCGCCGACGAGCTCGGGGCGGGCGGCCGTGATGCCGCTGACGAGGAACGCGGTGACGTTGTTCTCCTGCCAGGCGAGCAGGTCGTCGCGCAGGACGACGACGATCTTGGGCTGGTCGATCTCCATGCCCCGAGCATCCGGCCCCGGCACCGCCTCCGTCTTGTACGTTCTTGACATGGCAGAGGACCCGGACCAGGTGCGGGCGTGGCGGCCCGCCGTGCCGGGCGTGACCGAGGTGCTGCACGCCCGCTGGGCGGAGCACGCCTACCCGCTCCACACCCACGACACCTGGACGGTCCTCGTGATCGACGAGGGCATGGTCGGGTACGCCCTCGACCGGCACGAGCACGCCGCCCTCACCTCCGGCGTGACCGTGCTGCCGCCCCACGTCGCGCACGACGGGCGCTCCGTGACGCACGGCGGGTTCCGCAAGCGCGTCGTCTACCTGGAGTCCGGCATCCTCCCCGAGGCCCTCGTCGGCCGGGCCGTGGACGGCCCGCTGCTCCGCGACCCGGGCCTGCGGTCCGGCGTCGTGCGCCTCGACCGCGCCCTCGTCGCCGGCGACCGGCTCGCCGCCGAGACCGGCCTGGCGCTCGCGGCGGAGCGGATCGCCTGGCACCTGCGGGGCCGGCCGTCGCTGCCCGACGGCGGCCCCGCGTCCGCCGTCGCGCACGGGGCGCGCGACCTGCTCGACGCGGACCCCACCGCCGACGTCCGCCTCGCCGAGGTCGCCGCCGCCCTCGGCGTCACGACCCCGCACCTCGTGCGCGCCTTCACCCGGCAGTTCGGCCTCCCGCCACACCGCTATCTCGTCGGACGGCGGCTCGACCTCGCGCGGCGCAGGCTCCTCGCGGGAGAGCCGGCCGGGGCGGTCGCCGCGGCCACCGGGTTCCACGACCAGTCGCACCTGACCCGGCACTTCCGCCGCCTCCTGCGGACGACCCCCGGCCGTTACCAGCGCGGCGGCTGAGGATCCGCGCCGCGCCGCAGGCTCTCCACGATCCGCGCCGTCCCCTCGGCTCCGCGCCCCGCCGCGACCTGCGCCCGGACCAGCTCCCGGACCATCGCCACGGGCGCGTCGTCCACGCCCTGCTCCCGCGCGGTGCGCTGGATGTGGGCCAGGACAGGATCCGTCCAGTCGAGGCTCTGGTGCCCCGGCACCCTGTAGTCGCCGCCGTCGACGACCTCCGCCAGCCCCGCGAGCTCCTCGGTCATCGCCGCCAGGAACGGCGCCGACCGGGCGGCGAAGTCACGGGCCGGCACACCCGACGCCGCCGTGAGCGCGACCCCGTGCAGGAACCCGGCGAACATCGCGTACATGCCCGACAGCATCGACAGGTCGAGCAGCGACGCCATGCCCGCGTCCTCGCCGTCATACACGCTCGAGGCCCAGACGTCCAGGACGGCCCGATGACGCTCGAACGCATCCCGCGACCCGCTGTAGAAGATCTGCGCGCCCGGACCACCGATCATGGCGGGCACCGCCATGATCGCCCCGTCGAGGTAGTCGGCCCCCTCCCCGGCCGCCCACGACGCCAGCTCGCGGGCCTCGCCGGGAGACGTCGTCGTGACATTGACCAGCGCGCGGCCCCGCAGCAGGTGCGCGACCGGATCCAGGGTCTCCCGCACCGACGCCCGGTCGTACAGACAAGCCACCACCACGCCGGACGCCGCAACAGCCTCCGCGGCGCTCGCGGCCGGCCGCGCACCGTGTGCGGCCAGATCCTCGACACGGCCGGGCGAGCGGTTCCACACCGTCACGGTCTGCCCCGCGGCGATGGACGCGCCGGCGAGCGCCGCCCCCATGGCGCCCGTGCCGAGGAGAGCGAGGTCGGTGGTCATCGGGCCACCTCGGCCAGCGGCTCGCGGATCCCGTCGATGATGCGCGTCCAGTTGTCGCCGCCGTGCCCGTCCTCGATCGCGCGGCGGTAGTGCGCCTGCACGGCCCGGGGGAGGGCGAGGTCGATGCCCGCGGCCTCGCTGGCTGCCACGACATGGTCGGCGGTGGCTCCCATCATGGCGGCCGAGCTGAGGTGGCCGGGGTGGAGCCCTGCGTCGATCTGGGCGCCCGGGTCGTCGCCGGCGCTGAGCATGGCGGGGATCCTGGCGACCGTCTCCATCACCTCCGGCAGGAAGGTGGCGGCGGTCATGCCGGCGGAGCCCACGAGGGCCGTGGCGTGCATGAGCGCGGACAGGGTCGTGAGGAAGACGTCGAGGTGCGCCTGGTACATCAGCTGGGCGAGACCGGGGTCGTCGCCCAGGTAGCGGGGGTCGCCGAGGCGGGCGAGCGTGCTGAGGTGGGTGTCGAGGACGTCGCGGGGGCCGCTGTAGTAGACGAACGCGTCGTCCGTCCCGACCATCGGCGCGGGCGTCATCACGCCGCCCGTCAGGAACGTGGCTCCGTGCTCCGCGGCCCACGCGGCCGCCTCACGCGTCCGGTCCGGGGTGTCCGAGCTGAGGTTGACGACGGTGCGGCCGGCCAGCGCGGAGGCCGCCGGGCCGAGGATGTCGTACATCGCCTGGTAGTCGGTGAGGCTCAGGATCAGGAGGTCGCTCGCGGCGACGGCGTCGGCGGGAGTCGGCGCGAGGGTCGCGCCGTCCCCGACGACGCCGTCGGCGCGGGCCGCCGTGCGGTTCCAGACCGTCACGGGGTGGCCTGCGGCCAGGAGGGTGCGGACCATGGCCTGCCGCATCGGGCCGAGGCCGATCACTGTCACGGCGGGGGAGGTGCTCATCGGGAAGGGCTCCGTTCGTCGGTCGGGCTGTGTTCCCATCCTCAGCACCCGCCTACGATCAGGGAAGTACGCACTATTTGCTGCCGTACTTACCTGAAAGTAAGGGGAGAAGAGTGGGAACGACACCGAGGCGCGGCCCCTACATCTGCGGCATCGACGCGGCGCTCGACGTGGTGAGCGGCAAGTGGAAGGGCCTGATCCTGTGGGAGCTCGACGAGCACGGGACGCGGCGCTTCGCCGAGCTGCGCCGCGGGCTCCCTGGGGTCAGCGAGAAGATGCTCACCCAGCACCTGCGTGAGATGGAGGCGGACGGGCTCGTCGCCCGCAAGGTCTACGCCGAGGTGCCGCCCAAGGTGGAGTACACCCTCACGGAGCACGGGCGTTCGCTCAACGAGGCGCTGGCGCCGCTGGGGGCCTGGGGGAGCGGGCGGATCGCCCGCGAGGGGGCCGAGCTCGTCGACCACCAGGACGCGGACCTGATGCCACGTCCGTGAGGTGGGCCCGGCCCCCCGGGCCGCGCAGCTGTCAGACGAAGCCGAACAGGGGCGGGAAGGCCACCACCACGACGGCTGCCCAGGCGCCGTAGAGCGGCAGGTAGCGGGTCTGCCAGCGCTCGAGCGCGGTGAACGTGCCGCGCCCGCGCAGGAAACCGAGCGTGAGCCAGGCTGACCACGCGAGGTGCGCCAGGAGCAGCAGGTTGAGGCCCAGGGCCGCCACCTTGTTGGGGCTGGAGCCGAACTCCGCGATGCGGGACACCATCGCCGTGAGCATCACGGCGTCCACGGCGAGGGCGGCGCCCACGAGCACGAGCTGCAGGCCGTCGAAGAACCCGGGCGGGGCGAGGGAGTCGCGCGCCGAGACCGAGTAGAGCAGCAGCCCCATCACGAGCAGCAGGACCAGGTCCGTGAGGATGAGGAGCTCGCGGTCGACGTCGTTCAGGCCGCCGCCCGCGGCGAGCACACCGAGGAAAGCGAGCAGCATCACGATCGTCAGCGGGGTGAACACCTTGGTCAGGACCGGGGCGATGTTCTCGACGACGTTCTGCTTGGCCTCCACGAGCCAGGCTGCGACCACGAGGGCGCCCGCAGGGGCGAACGGCATGACCCACTCCTCGAGGAACGGCTCGAAGTCGACGCCCACCAGGCCGAAGATCGCGAACGTGAGCCCGATGAGGACGCCGCCGCCGAGGGCGAGCAGCGCGAGATAGACGACGAGCTCGCCGGTGAAGCGCGCGAAGTCCATGCGGCGGCCGTCCGACCGCCACGCACCGCCGACGTAGGCCAGCCCGACGATCACCCACAGCACGGCCGGCGCGTGCAGGGCGGCCAGGCCCTCCGTCATGCCGATCTCGTTCGCGAACGCCTCGGTGCCGCCCGGAGCGAACGGGTAGGCGTTGAGGACGACCGCCAGGGCCGCGAACGCGGCGAGCAGCACCGCCCCCACGCGGAGCGTGAGCCGGCGCTTCCACGCGAAGTACCCCGCGAGGAACGGGAGCACGAGGAGGCCGACGTTGCGCAGGAGGACCGCGTCGCCGTCGAGCACGGACGTGCCGACCTTGACCGCGATGCCCGCGCCGACGGCGAACAGGAGCACCACCACGAGCTCGCGCCAGGCCGGGGTGCCTGAAGCGGCGGGCTCGTCCGGGACGAGAGCGAGCTGCTTCCACAGCCGGTCGGAGTGCTCGCGGGCGTACTCGCGTGAGACGGCGTCCAGGTTGCCCAGGCGCTTGATGGCGACGAGAAACGCCTCCTCGTCGTCGAGCCCGGTCGTCTGGAGGTCGGTCACCTGCTCGCGCAGGTGGTCCTCGAGCTCCTCGACGTCGGCCCGGGAGATCGCCTGGCGTCGCAGCACGTAGCCGCGCCAGGCGTCGATCTGGGCCTCGAGGCCCTCGGGGAGCCCGGTCATGCCCACACCTCCGTGACGACGGGCCGCTGGGCGGCCTGCCACACCTGCTTGAGCGCGTCGGCGACGACGCTCCACTGCTCCTGACGCTCGGCGAGCACCTCGCGCCCCGCGGGCGTGATCGCGTAGTGCTTGCGGCGGCGCCCGGCCTCGGACGTGCCCCAGGACGACGACACGTAGCCGAGCCGTTCGAGCCGGTGCAGCAGGGGGTAGAGCATCCCGTCGGTCCACTGCATGCGGCCGCCGGAGAGCTCGCTCACCCGCTTGAGGATCGCGTACCCGTAGAGGTCGCCGTCGGCCAGGATCCCCAGGACGAGCGGGGTGGCCGCCGCGGCGACCAGATCTTTCTCGATGCGCACCGGGCGCCTCCTTATACCTAGGACTGCCAGGTATCTAACCCTAGTACTTCTAGGTGTGGCAAGGGGGCGCCCCCGGTGCGGGGATCAGCCGTGTGGCCAAGCAGCGATCGCCGCCTCGATCTCCGCCCGGGTCTCCGCCGGCACCCCCGGGACCAGCTCGACGGGCGGCTCGCCCTTCTTCGGGACGCGGCGCCACGTGCCGACCACCTGACCGTCCACCAGCACGGCGGGCCGGAACACGCCGTTGACGAACGGGATCACCGTCCGCATGGCCTCCTCGGACGCCACCAGCCGCCGGTCCTGGTAGCCGAGCACGATCTCGTCGAACCCGGGCACGAGGTGGACCCCGGCAGGCCGGTCGAGCGGTGCCGAGCCGTGCCCCGGGGCGAGCATCGCCGTCCCGGCGACAGCGACCCGGGCGAGGCCGTCGTCGGGCACCGTGAGCAGCGCGGCGACCGCGGCGCGGACCGGGGTCTTGGGCAGGCCGAGCCACCAGGCGAGGTCGTCGGCCGTGGCGGGGCCGCGGCTCGCGAAGTACTCCCGCGCGAGGCGTCGCAGCAGCACGGCCGGCTCCTCGTCGACGTGAGCGGGCGGCGTGGCGACGAGGAGCTGCTGCGCCCCGGCGAACGGGCCCCAGTGCAGCAGGCCGCGCACCGCCAGGGTGGCGATCAGGTGGTACCCGCGCTGACCCTCGATGGGCACCCCGGCCTGGTGCCAGAGGTCGACCAGGGTGGCACGCGTGACCGCGCTGTCGGACAGCGCCTCCCGGGCGACCGCCTCCGCCCGGGCGATGACGGCGTCGTCGATCCCCTCCCGGACGCGGACCAGCGCGCCCGCCCGGACCATGCGCTCGCCCGTGAGCGACACCAGCGCCGTCAGGTTCTGCGGCGTCGTGGCGAAGAGGGTGCCGCGCTGGGTCCAGCCGCGCACCAGCTCGCCCCGGTCGAAGGCGGCGCGCACGTCGTCCAGCGTGGTCCCGGCGCGCGACCGGACAGCGATCGCCCGCAGCACCGCGGGCAGGTCCTGCCCCTGCAGGGCGACCATGCGCCGGACGACGTCGACCGGCGCGGGCCCGCCGTCCGGGGCGGGGGCCGCGAGCCCCTGCGCGTGCAGGCGGAGGCGGCGTGCGGCGTCGGCGGTGAGCTCAGCGGGTTCGGTGGTCACTCCCGCACGCTATCCGGCGGGTCCGACACTCTCGCCCCGAACGTTCAGAGCACCGGCGACGTGGGCTCCACCAGGCAGAACACGTGACCCACCGGGTCGGCGTAGACCCGGAACAGGTCCGCAGGGTGCCCCTCCTCCTCCGGCGTGCCGGTCAGGGACGTGGCCCCGTGGGCGAGGGCATGCTCGTGGCCGGCGGCGAGGTCGTCCACGGCGAGGTCGAGATGGATCCGCGCGTCGCGGCGCCACGGCGTCACAGGGGCGTCGGACCGCTGGAAGACGATCCGCGGGCCGCCGTGCGGTGCCTCCAGCCGGAGCCAGTCGTTCCCCTCGGGGTCGTCGACCTCGTGACCCGCCTCGTACTCCCAGCCGAGCAGCGGCCGGTAGAACTCGGCCAGCGCCCGCGGGTCCGGACAGTCGAGGACCACTTCGTAGAGCCGCAGAGATGCCATACCGGGCATCGTAACGACGGCGCCGTCAGCTCGCGGGCGTGCCCGACGGCGACCCGGTGGTCACCTGGGCCGAGGGCACCCCCGCCGTGCGCAGCCCGCTGCGCGACCACAGCCCGGCGAAGTGGCTGATCGGGCCGTGGCCACCGCCCACCTGGAGCGACGCGCCGTGAGCGATGGACTCGTGCAGCCACCGCTTCGCCTCCCCGACGGCTCGGACCCAGTCACCGGTGGACACCCGGAGGGTCGCGACGGCCGAGGAGTACGAGCACCCCGTCCCGTGCGTGCTCGACGTCTCGATGCGCACCCCGGGGAACTCCGTCGTCGTGCCTGCGGCGGCGTCCACCAGGGCGTCCGGCGCCTCCGGACCCGCGAGATGCCCGCCCTTGGCGAGGACGCGCACGCCGAACCGCGCCGAGACGGCACGCGCCTGGTCGAGCGCCTCCGCCCAGCTCCCGGCCACGGGCGCCCCCACGAGCACCGCGAGCTCCGGCAGGTTCGGGGTGATGAGGTGCGCCCGAGGCAGCAGGCCGCACAGGGCGGACTCCGCGTCGGCGTCGAGGAGCCGGTCGCCGCTCGTGGCGATCATGACCGGGTCGAGCACCACGACGGGCGGCCGCACCCGCGCCAGCCACCCACCGACCGCGGCCACGATCTCCGCGTTGCCCAGCATGCCGATCTTCACGGCGTCGATCGTCACGTCGTCGCTCACCGCGTCGAGCTGCTCCGTGAGGAACGCGACCGGCGGCACGTGCACGCTCCGCACCCCGCGCGTGTTCTGTGCCACGAGAGCGGTGACGACCGCCATCCCGTAGCCGCCCACGGCGGCGATGCTCTTCAGGTCGGCATGGATCCCGGCGCCGCCGGTCGGGTCGGTGCCGGCGATGCTGAGGACGCGCGGCGTCGTCGGAGAGGTCATCGGGCGCCACCGTAGGCGGTCGGGCGGACGCGTGTCGAGACGCGTCCGCCGACCCACCACCCGCGGGCGGCGACGAGACCGCCTCGACACCCGTGCGCGGCCCCGCGAGACTGCAGCCTGTGCAGATCCACCCCCACCTGGTGCCCCGGCTCGCGCCGCTCCTGGCCATCGACCCGGCAGACGCCGCCAGCCCCGCCGCCCGCGCCCTGATCGACGAGTACTACGCGTCGCTCGCCGCCCCCTGGGAGCCGCCCGCCGTCGACGTCACCGACGAGACGGTGCCCGGCCCGCACGGCGGCGTACCCGTCCGCGTCTACCGCCCGCGCGACGCGGACGGACCGCTGCCCGGGTTCGTGTGGCTGCACGGCGGTGCCTGGGTGCACGGCGGGCTCGACATGCCCGAGGCCCACGTGGTCGCGTCCGAGATCGCCGCGGCGGCCCGCGCCGTCGTCGTCTCCGTGGACTATCACCTGGCCGGACCCGCCGTGCGCTACCCCGTCCCGGTCGACGACACCGTCGCCGTGTGGGAGCACGTCACCACCGGGCGCGTCACCGGACTGGACCCCGCCCGCGTCGCCCTCGGCGGCGCGAGCGCGGGCGGCAACATCGCGCTCGGCGCCGCGCTCCGGCTGCGCGACGGCGGCGGCGCCGCTCCCTCCGGACTGGTGCTCGCCTACCCCGTGGCGCACGTCCCGTTCCCCGCGCCCGACGACGACCTGGGCGAGCTCCTCCGGCAGGTCCCGGCAGTGCTGCGCTTCACCCCCGCACGGTCCTTCGAGGCGCTCGCGACCTACCTGGGCCGCATCGACGACATCCCGCTCGAGGTCTCGCCCGGGCATGCGCGGCTCGCGGGCCTGCCGCCCACCTGGCTGGGGCTGAGCGAGGTGGACACCCTGCGGCCGTCGGGCGACCTGCTGGCCGTGCAGCTCCGGGCCGCGGGCGTGCCGGTCCGGGTGCACGTGGCCGAGGGGATGCTGCACGGGCACCTGAACCAGGTGCCGCGCCCGGCGCTGCCCGGGATCCGGGCGACGCTCGACTTCCTCACGGAGGGGCTGCTGGCGCACTCCTGACGCGAGCTGTCAGAAGCTCCCCGGCACATGTTCCGGAGAGCTTCTGACAACTCGGGGGACTGGTTGCGTCAGGTGGTCGAGCAGCTCGCCGTCGGGAGCGTGGTGCTGCCGTTCTTGTACACGGTGATGCCGAAGCTGTTACCGCTACCGTTCGGTGTCGCCGTGAGGGTGCCGCTGGTGCCGGAGACGCTGGCGTTCCAGCTGCTCTGGAGGGTCTGGCCGCCCTGGAGGTTGATGGACACGCGCCAGCTGCTGGTGCCGCTGACCGAGAGGTTCACGTTGAACCGGTCGGACCAGTCGTCGGCCCGGGTCACGCTCACGGTGCAGGAGCCGCCGGTGGGCGGGGGCGTGGTGCCGCCGCCACCGCTCGTGGACGGAGCGACGGCTCGGCCCGTGTCGGGCGAGATGTGACCCGTGCAGAGGTTGCGCGCCCGGAGGTCCGACAGGATGCCCGGCAGCGCCGAGATCGTGTTGGCGGGCCAGTCGTGCATGAGCATCAGGCCACCGGCCTGGAGCTGGCTCGCCGCCTGGCGGATCTGTGCGGCGCTGGCGTTGTCCCAGTCACGCGAGTCGACGTCCCAGGTGACCGTCCGCAGGCCGAGCGACGACGCGATCGACTGCAGCGTCGAGTTGGTCTCGCCGTACGGCGGGCGGAACACGCGGGCGGTGTAGCCGGCGGTGTTCTGGATGGCCGTCTGCGTGCGCGACAGCTGCGACTGCATCTCGCTGGTGCTCAGCGTCAGCATGTGCGGGTGGTCCCAGCTGTGGTTCCCGATCTGCAGGCCCGCGTTCTTGTACGCCTGCATGAGCGATGCGTTGTTCGTGGCGTTCTGGCCCGTGGGGAAGACGGTTGCCGTGGCGCCGGCGTTCCGCAGCGTGGTGATGAGCTGGTTGGTCGTGCTCGCCGTGGGGCCGTCGTCGAACGTGAGCGCCACGTACCCGGCCGAGCAGGAGGCGGGCGGTGGCGTCGTCGGCGGTGGGGTGGTCGGCGTGCCCCCGCCCCCGCTGGACGAGCAGCTGGCTGTGGGCAGGGTGGTGCTGCCGTTCTTGTAGACGGTGATGCCGAAGCTGTTGCCGTTGCCGTTCGGGGTTGCGGTGAGGGTGCCGGAGGTGCCGGAGACGCTGGCGTTCCAGCTGTTCTGCAGGGTCTGGCCGCCCTGGAGCCCGATGCGGACCGTCCAGGCGGACGTGCCCGAGACGGCGAAGCTGACGTTGAACCTGTCGGACCAGTCGTCGGCCCGGGTCACGCTGACCGTGCAGGTGCCGTCGCCGCTGGGCGGCGGGGTGGTGGGCGGGGGCGTGGTGCCACCGCCCCCGCCGCTGGTGCCGAGGGTGACGTTGGAGCTGCCGGAGGACTGGTAACCCTCGGTGGCCATGATCTGGTAGTAGTGGTTGGTCCCGAGGTTCATGCCCTTGGAGGCCCAGGCGTTGACGTGGTTCTGGAAGGTGATCGTCCCGCTGGTGCGCTTGGACTGGCGCACGGACCAGTACTGGTAGAACGTCGCGGTGCCGTCGATCGAGGGCTGGTTGACGCGCTGGGTGCGGTAGATGTCGTAGGTGCCGCCGTCGCTGGTGACGGTGCCCATGTGGGTGCCGGTGGGCCGGTAGGTGCCCCAGGAGTCCACGACGTAGTACTCGATGAGGGAGTTGCGGGTCCACCCGTAGAGCGTGAGGTAGGCGTTGCCCGAGGGGTTGAACTGGGCGGAGTACGTCACCACCCGGCTGTTCGACCCGGTCTGCCAGCCCTTCCCGGCCACGAAGTTGCCCGTGTTGGACCAGCGGGTGGAGTAGTTGCCGCCGGAGCCGAGGTCCATGGAGACGGTTCCCTGGGAGTCGGTCCAGAACGAGTAGAAGTACCCGTCATGGGTGCCCTCCCCGTTGGTCGTGATCGCGGACGCGGGGGTGGCGACGACGACGCCGCTCACCACCATCGCCACGGCCGTGCCGAGGCTGGCGAGTGCTGCCAGCACCCGTCGGCGGCGCGTGGGAACTGGTCGGGCGGTCAACGATCTCTCCGTCGTAAACGATTTCGACATGTGCACTCCTTCGTGCTGCTGGCCTCGGGATGGTGGTGCATGCGCTCGGCACCCGGGCGACAGTGCGCGGGGGTCGACGTTCATGCGAGGCCGGCACCAGGAGACCCGGCGCCGGCTGCTTGTGCAGCCAGTGTGCTGGGGGTGCGGGGTGGGATCAAGACGCTCGAGCGGGTTAGTTCAAGTCTTAAACGATTCGGGGTGCGGTACCCGGAGGTGCGTGACGCCGGAGCCAGCCCCCGGGGGGATGGCGGGCTCCGGCGTCACTCGGGTCAGGGCTGAACCGGGGTGACCGGCGACCAGGGGGATCGGACCGGTCGATCAGCCCTGGCCGGTCAGAGGCCGCTCTGCTGGCGGCGGAACCGGGAGCGGGCCAGCAGCGCACCGGCTCCCGCGACGACGAACGTGATGGCGGCGGTCGTGACCCAGCCTGCGGTGGCTCCGGTCACCGGCAAGGCGTCCGGCGCGGCGGCGGTGGTCCCGACGGCGTTCCCGCCGGCTGACGTGCCGCTGCCGCTCCCGTCCTGGCTGGTCACCACCTTCGTGGGCGAAGGGCTCGCCGACGACGAGGCGCCGGCGGCAGGCGTGGGGCTCGGGCCGACCAGAGGCTCGGCGGGCTCCGTCGTCGGGCCGGCCGGTCCGACGGGTTCGGGCGTCGGCTCGGGCTCCGGCGTGGGCAGTGGTGTGGGCAGCGCGGTCGGCTGCGGGGTCGGCGCGGACGTCGTCGGCGCGGGCGTCGTCGGCGCGGCCGACGGGCTGGACGTCGGTTCGACGGTGGGGGTCGGCGCGGGGGTCGGCGTCGTGCCCCCGCCGGTGGTGCAGACGGGCTGCTGGCCGCCCTCGCCGAAGTGCTCGTCGTACTCGCTGACCTGGACCCAGGTGATGCAGTAGTCCTCGGCCGTGATCAGGTAGCTCCACGGCAGGTACGCCGTGCCGATGAACCGGCCTGAGGGCTGGTTGTTGAGCGACTCGAAGTGGACGCCCGCGGCGCGCTCCACGCCACCGACGGTGTAGCGGATGTTGACGTGGCCGTGGTCGTCGAACGTCTCGCCGGCGGGGAGGTGGAGCCCGTCGGGAGTGACCCGGTACGGGGTCGGGGCGTCGGACCCGCCCGCGACGGCGGCCGCAGGAGCGAGGAGGACAGCGGCGGACGCGAGCGCCGCCACCGATGCGTAACGCATGGCAGACCTTTCAGGTAGAGAGAAGGGTGCCGGGCGGTCGGTGTCGACGTCTGGGGTAGCCGACCGTCTGGATGCCAGGCGATGGCCCGATGGTACGAGCTGGACGAGCGTCCAGTTCGGCGTCTTTCCGCCGGTCGGGGGCGGTTGTGAAGGCCTGTGCGCGCCTCGGTGTCGTGCACGTCACAGCGGGTTTTCACCCGCGGGGGGTGTCGGCCTGGGCCGCTGTCTGCCGGTGCCTCCGGACGTCACCCGTGCGACGATCGAGGCGGGGCCGCCCCGCGGCCCGCACGAACGACTGGGGAGATCGCCATGACGTCCGACCAGAGCATCCGCGACACGATCAGCTCGCTCGTCGAGGACGAACGCGCCCTCCGGGAGCAGTTCCGGAGCGGGAAGATGAGCCAGGAGACCGAGCGGGAGCGGCTGCGCGCGATCGAGGTGGAGCTCGACCAGTGCTGGGACCTCCTGCGGCAGCGCGACGCCGCCCGCGAGTTCGGGGGAGACCCGGACCAGGCGAGCGTGCGTCCCCCGAGCACCGTCGAGAGCTACAAGGGCTGAACCCGGCAGCTCAGGCCGCCGCCGCGGCGACGTCGCGCACCCAGGGCCCGCGATCGCCGTCGGGCCGGAAGCCCACGCTCCGCAGGTACGCGACCTGGCTGCGCCCCACGTGGGGCACGACGACGCGACGGAACCCCTTGGCCGTGAAGATGCCGCTGCGCCGGTGCACGAACTCGCCCGGCGTGAAGTCGCGGAACCGCTGCGTGACCCAGTCGAGCTCGACGACGCCGACGCCGTCACCCGCGTCGCGCACCTCGACGACGCCGACCGTCTCGTCGCCGCGCTGGACCAGGAACGCCGACCGTTCCTCCCCCGGCGCGGGCTCCGCGACGAACCCCGGCGCGAACCGCTCGATGTCGGCGGCGTGCGTCCGGAGCACGTGGAGCAGGTACGCGTCGTCGGGCGCCACCTCGACCACCTCGTAGACCGATGCGTCGTGCCGCTCGCGGTTCAGCCGCCACAGCCAGTAGACGTTGATCACCGCGATCGCGGCGTTCATCGCGACGAACGGCCAGATGCCGGCGATCGTGTTGTACACGGTGGCGACGACCGAGCCGACCAGGTTGAGCCAGCGGAAGCGCAGCACGCGCGCCTGCGTGAGGGACAGCACCACGAGCGCCGACCCCACCCAGCCGGCGATCTCGAGCCAGGGGAACATGGCTCCGACCCTAGGCGACGACGCGGCCGGGCGAGCGCCGACGGGAGGTCGGTGCTCGCCCGGCCGCGGGGGACGGGCTCAGCCGAGGCTCAGCCGAGGGCCGGTGTGGTCCAGGTGCGCCACTCCGACAGGTTGCCGGTCTTGGACGACGCGGCCTGGAAGGCGCCGGTGGACCCGCTGCCGTTGAGGAGGAACTTCTGCAGGTTGGCGGTCAGCGGGCCGCGCCACTCGGAGCGGGTGGCGCAGTGGGTCCCGTCGGCCACCGCGGAGATGTAGGTGATGTTCGACTGCACGCCGAGCGCGGTGTAGATCTCCCGGCCGGCGAGCGCCGACACGTGTCCGGACCGGGCGCCCAGCCAGTTCACGCTCGGGTTCTCCATGATGTAGAGCCCGCGCGGGGCGACCATGCCGATCACGGAGTGCATGTCGACCGGCAGGCCGGACGTGTTGTTCTGGTACGACGAGAACGCGTCGCCGAGCCACGGCTGCTCGCCGTAGGCGCTGCCGGGCGACTGAGCGCCCGACTCCGTGGCGAGGCCGCGCATGATCGGCACGCCGCCGGCGCCCGACTCGATGGGCATCGTCAGGTCGATCCGCTGGTCGAACGCACCGGCCGCGAACGCGCCCTTGCCGTAGCGGGAGCAGCCGGTGACGCCGAACGAGTCGGTCCGCAGGATGCTGCCGCCCGAGGCCTCGACCACGTCGATGACCCGGCTCACGCCCCACGACCAGGCCGTGAGGATGCCCGTGCTGCTCGTGGCGCCGTAGATCGAGTAGAAGGCGCCCTGCTTGTTGTTGCGGGCCGTGCCCTCACGACCGACGGCGATCGGGTCGAGGTTGATCACGGCGACCCCGGCGTTCTTGATCGTCGTGGTGTCGGCGCCGAGACCGCCCAGGACGATGACGGCCGGGTAGGGGGCGCTGCCGGTGCTCGGCAGCTCGACGCTCGCCGAGAAGCTCGAGCTGCGGCCGTTGTGCGAGACGTTCACGGTGATGCCGGTCCGGCTGACCGTCCCTGTGACGCTCGACGGCTTGCCGGGCTTGTCGCCGTAGATGGTGTTCTCGGCGAGCTCCTTGATCTCGGCGCGACGGCAGGTCCAGTCCGACTTGGCCGTGATCCGCGTGCCGTTCAGGCGCAGGAACGGGTCGGGCAGCCGGGAGTTCGACCCCGGGGCGGTGCCGGACACGGTGCAGTGCGACCCGTCGAACTCGCCGCCGGACGGCGGGGGAGTCGGGGTCGGGGTCGGGGTCGGCGTGGGGGTGGGCGTGGGCGTGGGCGTAGGTGTGGGGGTGGGTGTCGGATTTCCGCCGATCGCCCCGGTGCAGGCCACGCCGTTGAGCGTGAAGCCCGTCGGCGTCGCCGTGGAGCCGCTGCCGATGAAGCCGAACGAGGCGCTGGCGCCGGTGCCGAGGGCGGCGTTCCAGGCCACGTTGGTCGCCGAGACCTGGCTCCCGCTCTGCGTGACCTGGGCGTTCCAGGCCTGCGAGACGGTCTGCCCGTTCGTGAACTGCCAGCCGAGGGTCCAGGAGGACACGGGATCCCCGAGGTTCTTGATGCTCACGTCGCCCTGGAAACCGCCCTGCCACGAGTTCACGACGCGGTACGTGACCTCGCAGCCCGTGGCGGCGGTGGCGGAGGGAGCGATGACGGTGGCGGCCGCCGTGGCGGTCGTGACGAGGGACGCGACGGCGGCGAGGGCCGCCCAGCGTGTTCGACGTCGGGTGCGCATACGGGATCTCCTTTGATCGGGCGGGACGCACGCCACCGTACTGACGCGACACTCTTTGAGACACGGCCTAAAACGTTTGACGTGCAACGTTTTCCACGGCTAGAGAACCACGGGCGCTCGTCAGAGGTCGGTGGCGCCGTCCAGCGCCTCGCGCAGGAGGTCCGCGTGGCCGGCGTGCCGCGCGTACTCCTCGACGAGGTGCACCAGGATCCACCGGAGGCTCACCACCGAGCCGTGCCGCTCCCGGACCGAGGTCGTGTCGAGCCCGCCGCCGCCCGCGAGCGCCGTCTCGAGGTCGCGGTCCGACTGCTCGACCGCGGCGACGAACAGGTCGTCGGCCTCCTGGGGCGTGAGTGAGCGGGCGAGGTGCCAGTCCCAGTCGGCGTCGTCGGACCACGGGGCGTCCGCCCAGGGCTCCCCGGCGGTCCTGCCGAGGAGGATCTCGCCGAACCAGAACTGCTCCACCCAGGCGAGGTGCGTGAGGAGGCCGCCGAGCGTCATGGACGACGGCGCCAGCGGGGTGGTGAGCTGCTCGCCCGTGAGGCCCTCGCACTGGCGGCGCAGCGTCGCGCGGTAGTGGTCCACGAAGGAGCGGAGCATGGTGAGCTCGTCGGCGACGTGGGGCGGGTCGGTGCGGGCGATCGTGGTCATGCCGGACACGGTAGGCGATCATGGTCCGGGCTCTTCGCAGCCAGCAGCCATGTTCGTCCGGAGGATCCGCGACACCCAGGAGGACCGCCCGTGAGCGACCCGACAGCCCGGCAGCGCCAGGTGTGGGACACGGTGGCCGAGAGCTACGACCGCCAGATGGGCCTGCTGGAGCGCGTCGCGTTCGCCGGCGGGCGGGAGTGGCTCGGTTCCCGGGCCCGGGGCCGGGTCCTGGAGGTGGCCGTGGGCACGGGCCGCAACGTGCCCTTCTACCCGGCAGTGGCGGAGGTGACGGGGATCGACCTCAGCCCGGCGATGCTCGCGGTGGCCCGGCGCCGGGTGGCGGGCCTCGGCCGGCCGGTGGACCTGCGGGTGGCTGACGCCGAGGCGCTGCCGTTCCCGGACGCCACCTTCGACACGGTGGTCTGTGCGCTGTCGTTGTGCAGCATCCCGCGTCCGGACGTGGCCGTCGGGGAGATGGTGCGTGTGCTCGTGCCCGGCGGGCGGCTGCTGCTCCTGGACCACGTGGGCAGCGACCGGTGGTGGTTCCTCGCGGCGCAGCGGTGGTTCGAGCGGTTCACGGTCCGGACGGCGGGGGAGTACTTCACGCGTCGCCAGCTGCCGCTCGTGGAGGAGGCCGGGCTCCAGGTCGTGGAGTCGGTGCGGCTCAAGCTGGGCACCGTCGAGCGGATCCATGCGTTGAAGGCGGCGTGAGGCGGCGCGGACGCGCCGTCGTGTCAGTCATCCTCGCTACGGTGAGGCCCGTACCTGCGACGAAGGAGCACCACGTGCCCACCTCTCCCTCACCCCACCCGCTTCCGCCGCCGATCGAGCCCACGCGGGCGATGGGCGTCATCAAGACGCTGTCGCGGAAGATCGGCCGGGAGCTGCTCGAGAAGGCCCTGCTGGCGTACTACCTCGCCATCGACCCGCAGACGCCGCAGGGCGTGCGGCTGAAGCTGCTCGGTGCGCTCGCGTACCTGGGCCTGCCCATCGACGTGATCCCGGACGCGCTGCCGGGCGGGTTCGTCGACGACGCGGCGGTGCTGGTGTGGGCGCTCATGGCGGTGATCACTCACGTGCGCGTGCGGCACCTGCGGCGGGCTCGGACGATGATGGTCAAGCTGGGCGTCAAGGCCGAGGCCGTGGACCCCTCGCTGCCCGACGACGCCCCGCTGAACGAGGGCTTCATGGGGCGGCGGGCTCCGGAGTCCGGCCGGTGACCGGGCGCTGACCCGGCGTGCGGCCGGCCACGACGGCGACGAGCACCTGCGTCCCGGCGATCGCGGCGAGGAGGACGAGGGCAGCCGACCAGGTTCCCGTGCGCTCGACGAGGTGACCGGCGACGACGGGCCCGACGGCGGCGGCCAGGTACCCCACGGACTGCGCCATCCCGGAGAGACGGGTGGTCTCCGCCTGGGAGCGTCCGCGCAGGCTGAGGAGCGACAGCGCCACCACGAGCGACGCGCCCGACCCGAGGCCCGCGAGCGTGACCCAGACGAGCACCGGCCCCGGGGCGAGCAGGAGGCCCAGGGCGGCGGCGAGCATGGGCACGCTCGCGACGACACCGGCGGCGATCTGGTGGCGGCCTCGCATGAGGAGCGGGACCAGCAAGCCCGACCCGATGCTGACCACCTGGTAGAGGAGCATGTGGAGCCCGGCGTCGCGGTCGTCCACGCCCACGGAGGCCTCGATCGAGGGCAGCCACGTCACCATGAAGTAGAACGTCGTGGACTGCAGGCCCATGAAGGCAGTGAGCCACCACGCCATGGGGCGGCGCCAGACGGTCGGCCCGGAGTCGGCGGCGACGGCGGTGGGCGCAGGCCCGGCGGCGAGGGTGCGGGGGAGCCACGCCGCGGCGACCACGACCGCGAGGACCGCCCAGACGGCCAGCGCCGGGCGCCAGCCGGACTGGTCGGCGATCGGGACCGACACGGCGCTGGCGATGCCCGCGGCACCCGCGAGGAACGCCGAGTACACGCCGGTGGCGCGGGAGACGTCGGCGGCGTAGTCGCGCTTGACGATCGCGGGCACGAGCACGTTCCCGACGGCGATGGCGCAGCCGATCACGGCGGTGCCGATCCAGAGCCCCGCCGGCCCGGTGTACGAGCGGGCCAGCGTGGCGGCGGCCAGCACCACGAGCGCCCCCAGCACCGCACGCTCGGCGCCGACCCGGGACGAGAGCCGGTGCACCAGAGGCGACATGACGGCGAAAGCCAGGAGCGGCAGCGCCCCGAGGAGCCCGAGCGCTCCCTCACCGAGGCCCTCGTCGGCGCCGATGCGGGGGAGCACGGGACCCACCGCGGTGATCGCCGGCCTCAGGCACAGGGTGACGAGGAAGACGGTCGCGGCCAGCAGCGCGGCACGGCGCACCAGGGCCGGGGGCGGAACGGTCACAGGGGGTCCTCTCGCAGGTGGTGGGCGCGACGTCGCCCGGGCCCACCGTGCCAGGCTGGTTGCCCGGGGCGAGCGCCGTGTCAATATACGGCCGCCCGCCGGGGTCTCCGGACCACCGGCGGGACCACCCGCGCGACGGCCTACGCGGTGCTCGCGCGGTCCTGCCGCCAGGCGCGGACCCCCGCCACCACGGACGCGGCGACGACGACCAGCGCGACCGCGTAGGCGACGGGCCGGATCGCGGGGTCGGAGGCCGCGAGGTAGCCGATGACGGTGATGAGCACGCCCCAGCTCAGGGCACCGAACACGTTCGCCGTGAGGAAGCGGAGGTACTCCATGCCCGCGACGCCGGCGATCGGCGGCACGAAGACCCGAGCCCAGGGCACGTACCGGCCGATGACCACGGACCACCAGCCGAACAGCTCGTAGAAGCGCTCGGTCCGGACGACGGCGCCCTGCACCCACCGGCCCCCGCGCCGGGTGAGGTAGGGCCGGCCGTACCGGCGGCCGAGCAGGAAGCCCACCTGGTCGCCGGCAACCGCGGCGACCCCCACGCCGATCGCCAGCACCCAGATGTTGACCGAGTCGGTGGAACCGGCCACGAGCCCGGCGCCGAAGAGGAGCGAGTCGCCCGTCAGGAACGGGACCACCACGCCGACGAACAGCGCCGTGCCGGCGAACACGAGCCCCCACACGATGAGGTAGAACGCGACCGGGCCGACCACGTCGAGCCAGCCCGCGACGTCGTCGGACACGGCGAGCGGGACGGCGGCGGACGGCAGGGTGGTGGCCACGACCGGATCGTAGCCCGCGGCCCGGCGCCGAGGTGGCCCGGCGCCGGGCGAGCGCGGGGCGGGTCAGGCGGTGGCGGCCTCGAGGTCGCGGCGCCCGTCGACGCCGCTGCCGTGCGGGAACCGCACGAGCAGCATGAGGCCCAGGCCGAGGAGCACCACCAGGATGATGCCGAGGATGCCCCAGTACTGGGCGCCGAAGATCGCGATGAACACGGCGAAGGCCGACTGGGCGAGGAAGCTCGCCGCGCGGCCGGTGGTGGCGTAGAGGCCGAAGGCCTCGGCCTCGTGCCCGGCGTCGGTCAGTCGCGCGAGCAGGGCGCGGCTGGCCGACTGGGCCGGGCCCACGAAGATGCACAGCGCCAGGCCCCAGACCCAGAAGATCTGCTGGCCGCCGTCGTGCTGGAAGAACAGGACCACGCCGGCGACGACGAGGCCCACGAGCGAGCCGATGACCACGAGGCGCGGGCCGATGATGTCGTCCAGGAAGCCGGCGGCGATCGTCGCGGCCCCGGCCACCACGTTCGCGACGATGGCGAACACGATGACCTGGCTGTCGTCGAAGCCGAACGTGCCGACAGCGAGGATGCCGCCGAACGTGAAGACGCCCGCGAGGCCGTCGCGATACACGGCGCTCGCCAGCAGGTACCAGAGGGTCGAGCGTCGGCCCCGCCACAGGCCCGCGATGTCGCGGCCGAGCTTGGCGTACGCGCCGACGAGGCTCACGCCGCTGCCCGCGGGCTTGCGCGGTGCGTCCGGGACCCAGAGCAGGACGGGAAGCGCGAACACCAGGTACCAGATGGCCGACAGGAGCACCGACACCCGGATGTTCATGCCCATCTCGCTCGTGACGCCGAACCAGCCCACGTCGGGGTTGATGAAGCCCACGAACAGGATCAGGAGCAGGACGATGCCGCCCACGTACCCGGCGCCCCAGCCCCAGCCGGAGACCCGCCCGATCGTGCCGGGCGTCGAGATCTGCAGCAGGAGCGCGTTGTACGCCACGCCCGCGAGCTCGAAGAACACGTTGCCCACGGAGAGCAGCACCACGCCGAGGATGACGGCGTCGGCCTTGGAGCCGGGCGTCGGCTGGACCCAGAACATGGCGACCATGGCCGCGATGACCGCCATGGTGTTGACGGCGAGCCACGGCTTGCGGCGGCCCTGCGAGTCGGCGAGCGCCCCCAGCGCCGGGGCGAGGAGCGCGACGGCGAGGCCGGCGACGGCGAGGCCTGCGGCGATCCAGGTGGAGTTGCGCGCCACGATCTCGGTCGCGTCCTGCCCCTCCTCGACGAAGACGCCGCTGGTCAGCCAGGTGGTGAAGACGAACGTGGTGACCACGGCGTTGAACGACGCCGACCCCCAGTCCCACAGCGACCAGGCCACGACCTGGCGGGGTGTCCCCGGGCCGCTCGCCTGGCTCGGTGCGGCGGCGGCGACCCCCAGGGCGGCGTTCAGCGCGGGCTCGGGCGTGGGTGTGGACGGCAGGGCGGACGGGTCGTTCCTCGGAGCGGTCGCGTCGTCGGGGCCGGTCGGTGTCGGTGCAGGCACGTCGGGATAGTAGACCCGGCGGAGCGTCCCACGACGGACCACGGACGAACAGAAGATGAACTGTGACCTGAGGGCCGCGTGGCAGGATGCGCGCCATGCGCAACTTCGGCAGGGCGGTGCAGTCCCGGATCTACTCCCGCGGCGTGTACGGGCGCCGTCCCGTGGTGCCCACGACGCCCGCCCGCCTCGAGGCCGCCGCCCAGCGGCGCATGTCCGACGTCGCCTGGTCGTACGTGGCCGGGGGCGCCGGGCAGCAGCGCACCGTCCGGGCCAACACGGAGGCGTTCGGCCGGTACCGGATCGTGCCCCGCCAGCTCGTCGACGTGGGACAGCGGTCCCTGTCGACGACCCTCCTCGGGCGGGAGCTGCCCGCCCCCCTGCTGTTCGCGCCGGTCGGTGCCCTCGAGCTCGCGGTCCGCGGCGGCCCGCGCGCCGCCGAGCCGGAGCTGGCCCGCGCGGCCCGGGCGCTCGGCCTGCCCGTCATCATCTCGTCGCAGGCCTCCACCCCCATGGAGGACACCGCCACCGCGCTCGGCGAGTCGCCCCGCTGGTTCCAGCTCTACTGGTCGTCGTCCGACGCCGTGGTCGCGTCGTTCGTGGCTCGCGCCGAGGCGTCCGGCTGCGAGGCGATCGTCGTCACGGTCGACACCCACGTGCTCGGCTGGCGCACCGGCGACCTCGACCTCGGCTACCTGCCGTTCGCCAGGGCGGAGGGCCTCGCCCAGTACCTGGCCGACCCGGCGTTCCGCACCCTGGTGGAGGAGCGGGTCGCGACGCCCCCCTCGGGCCCGGCCGTGACGTCGTCGGGCAGCAGGCCCACCCTGGCTGCCGTCCGTGCGCTGATCTCCATGGCCCGCCACCACCCCGGCTCCACCTGGGCGAACCTGCGCTCCCCGCTGCCGCGCGCCGCCGTCGAGACGTTCCTCGACGTGTTCTCCCGGTCGACCCTCACCTGGGCGAACCTCGCGTGGCTGCGCGAGCGCACCACGCTCCCCATCCTCGTCAAGGGCGTCCAGACCGCCGACGACGCCCGTGCCGCCCTCGACCACGGCGCCACCGGAGTCATCGTCTCCAACCACGGGGGACGCCAGATCGACAACGCCATCGCCTCCCTCGACGCCCTCGCACCCGTGGCCGACGCCGTCGGCGGGCGGGGCCCCGTCCTCTTCGACTCCGGCGTCCGGTCCGGCGCCGACGTCTTCACCGCCCTCGCCCTCGGCGCCGACGCCGTCCTCCTCGGCCGCCCCTGGGTCTACGGCCTCACCCTCGCTGGGGCGGACGGCGTCCGCGAGGTCACCGAGCACGTCCTCGCAGAGCTCGACGTCACCATGGCGCTCGCGGGCGTGCGGACCGTCGCGGAGATCGGGCGGCAGAACCTCGCGTCGTGACTACGCCGTCGGGACCCAGTAGCGACGCTTGCTCTTCCCACCGTGGGTGACCACCGACTCCAGCTCGCCGCCGCACCGCTCGATCACCGTCGCCGAGGCGAGGTTGTCGTCGTCGCACGTCACCAGCGCCCGGTCGACCCGCAGCGCCGCGAGCACCGCCAGACCCGCCCGCAGCAGCGCCGTCCCGTACCCGCGGCCACGGAAGCCCGGGCGCACCCCGTACCCGACGTGCCCGCCCACCACGGCCAGCTCCCCGGTCAGCGCGAACCGCACCGACAGACGTCCCACGAGCTCGCCGTCGGCCTCCGCGACGAGGAACGCGTGCGGCACCCGGGGGAGCTCGGCGCCACGGCGCTCGCGGGCGAGGCGTGCCACGTGCCCGGCCCACGTCTCGTCGTCGCGCAGGAACAGGAACGGCCAGCCGCCGAGCTCGGCGTGCGCCGCCCGGGCGGCGTCCTCGTCGGTGACGGTGAGCTCGCGCAGCACGAGGCCGCCGGCGCGGCGCTGCGCCTCGTCCAGGCCGGGGACGGGATGGCCGAGGGCCGCGAGCCGGTCGAGCCAGCCGCGGGCGGTCGCGCCGTCGAACGGGGCCTTGCCGTCGCGCACCTGCTCGAGGAGGGCGTCGGCGTCGTGCCGCACCTGGGCCACCACCTCGGGCGGGTACCCGTACCGGACCTGGTGCTCGGCGAACTCGTCCTCGTCGTCGATGAACGCGGGCAGGGTGGTCTTGCCGATCACGTCCAGGTCGAGGTCGGGCATGGTGACCTCGTGCCCGGCCTCCGTGGCCGACCAGCGGGGTGTGCCCGAGAGGTCCACGTAGATGTGGGTGCCGGTGGGGTGCCACGCGTTGAACGTCGCGGTCCAGCCCGCCTCCGGGAACAGGGCGACGCTGTCCCACACGCCGGTGAACGACGCCCCCGGCCGCGTCGAGCGGGTGCCCGCCGGCTGGCCCAGCCAGATGCCGTGCTCGTCCGTGCCGAGGTAGACGGACTCGCTCTCCCAGTGCGGTGACCCGTCCCACTTGGTGAAGCGGACGTGGACCGGGGAGCCGGGGCGGGAGGGCGTCGACATGCCTGGACGATATCGCCCCTGCTCACCGCCCCGGCAGGGGAACCGGCGGGCTACCGCGACCTCATCGCGTCGATCTCGTCACGGCGCAGGAGGATCAGGCGGTCCAGGACGTCGTCGGGCAGCGGACGGTCGGGGGTGAAACGGACCGTTCCCTTGGCCAGCGACCAGCCCTCCAGGTCCGGGGCCACCGCCTCGACGGCCGGCGGGCTGAAGGGGTAGAGCCCGATGTGCTTCGCGGTCGCGCGCGCCGACACCAGCGGGCTGCCCCGGTAGCGCAGCGCCGCCATGCCGTAGCTCATGCCCTCCTCCGCCTCCGGCACCAGCTCGACGGCGCGGGCGCGGACGTGGTCCACGGCGTCGCGCACCGGGCCGTCGAGCGTCGCGATGTAGTCGGTGAAGTCACCCATGGGGCCATGGTGCGCCGCCCGGGCCGACGGCGCGACGGGGCCGGGTCCCGGCCCTCCGGTACCGTCCGGGGGATGACCGACCGCTTCGAGCCGGTGCGCCGGCGCTACCTGTCCCTCGGCACCGGCGAGCTGGCGAGCGCCGTCGTCTTCGCGGCCGCCGGTCTCCTGCTGTCCCAGCAGCTCGGCGCACGGGCGGCGGCAGCGCTGTGGTGCGCCCTCGTCCCGCTCCTCGTCGTCCTCGTCGAGGGCGGCGCGTACTGGCTCGCGGCGCGGCGCTGGGTCGGCCGCGCGGCGATGCCGTGGTCGCTCGCGAGGTTCTTCGACGCCCTCCGCCTCGCCAACCCGCTCCTGCTCGCCGCCGGGCTCGCCGGCGTGGTCCGGTGGTGGCCCGACGACGTGTCCGTTGCCGTGTTCGTCCTGTTCGTGTGGGCGTTCGGCGTGGTCGAGCACGTCAACTACTTCGTGGTCCGGCTCTCGTACCCTGCCCGGGAGTGGGCCAGACGGGTCGCCCGACGGCGGACCCCCGTGCTCGTCAGAGACGTGCGACGGGGGCTCGCCGTCGGGCGCTGACGCCCGGGACGTCTCAGCCGTGATCCTGCGGAGACCAGCCGTCGTCGCCGGCCAGGTAGTCCGCCACCTCGTGGTCAGCGGCCTGGGCCCGCGTCAGCTGCGGCCGGTGCTCGTTCACGAACGCCCCCGGACCCCAGTTCCGGTACTCCGCGTTGCTGCCCTCGGACCAGTCGTAGCCCGACATCGTCGTCCACGGGTCCGCCTTGAGGTGGTTCCCCAGCCACGAGTCCCGCACCACCACGCGCGGGTCGTTGTCCGGCGCGCTGCTCGGGTGCCACGGCCGCCCCAGGTAGTAGCTGCCCCGGCCCGCGTTCGAGATCAGGCGCGAGCCCGTGACCAGGAACCCGCGCGAGAACTCCCGCGACGTGCTCGGCGCGAACACGTAGCCCGACGGGTCGCTTCCCCGGCGCAGCGCCTTGATCGTCGAGCCCTCGATCACCGCCGTCGCCCGGCCGAAGACGAAGTCCACGTCACCCTCGATCCAGCTGTCGTGCACGTACACCCGCGCCGGGGTGGTCGCCGACGCCGAGTCCAGGTACAGCGTGTCCTGGTTGCCGAGGAACCGGACCTTGTCGAACACGACCCGGTCCGCCGTCGTCTTCACCGCCACCGCCTGCCTGCTCGTGATCTCCGGGTGGGCCGCCTCGTCGAACGCGTTCTCGAACGTCACGGCCCGCGCCTCGAAGCCCGCACCCGCCACCGTCACGCTCGCACTACCCGTGGTGCCCCACGTGCCGCCCTCCGGACGCGGGGTACCCGCCGCCCGGTCGTCCGTGATGACCACGTCCGCGGGGTCACCTGTGACCCCCAGGAACGACAGGTCCGTCCGTGCCCGGTCCACCACGACCCGCCCCTGGTACGTCCCCGGCCGGAACATGATCTCCACCCGCTCCACGGTGCCCGTCGGCGCCAGGTCCACAGCACCCTGCGCCGTCGTCGCGTCACCCGAGCCGTCCGCCGCGACCACGATGTGCTCGTGCCCGCCCAGGTTCTCCGGGCCCGCGAGCTGCCCCACCACCCGCGGGACCGACTGCACCGGGTGCACCGTCCGCCGCAGCACGCCCTCCCACGCCGGCACCTCCGTGATGTCCGGGTCGTGCGTCGCGTTGTGCGCCGCCAGCAGGTCGACGGGCTCACCGTTGACCGTGTTGCCACCCTCCGTCATCGACGTGCCGTTGTACCGGCCGATCACGCCGCCCACCTCGAAGCCCTCCGGCAGCGTGAACGCGTTCGCCTCCGCCAGCAGGTGCGACTCCTTGCCCACCCCCCACGAGTACGCGTACGGGATACCCGTCCCCGCATCCTGCACGTAGTGGTTGTTGTAGACGTCCACCTGACCGAACCGCACCCGCGGCACCCGCTGCCCCAGGTTCTGGAACAGGTTGTGGTGCATCGTGATCCGCAGCTTCCCCCGGTCCGTGGTCCGCGAGTCGCTCGACCCCACCAGCATCGACTTGTCGTGGTCGTGCAGCCGGTTGTACGACACCGTCACCAGGTCCGACGCGTTCGTGATGTCCAGCAGGCCGTCGTGCACCTGGTACGGACGCCCGAAGTACAGCGGCTGCGCCGAGTCCAGGTTGTCCCCGTCACCCAGGTCGTTGTGATCGATCCACAGGTTCGTGCTCTCCCGGACCGTCACCAGGTCGTACTCCGAGTTCCACGCCCCCGCGTCACCGTCCGTCGGGTCCCACGCCGGGAAGCAGTCGTGCGCGTCCACCAGCGTCAGACCACGCACGATCACGTTCTGCACACCGATGATCTGCAGCGCGGCACCGTTGATCTCCGCCCCCGGCGCACCGATCAGCGTCGTGTTCGACCCCAGCTTCGCCGTCACGTGCGCCGCGTGCGCCCGCTGCGACGCCTTCCGCGCATCCTCCACCGGACCGGTCGGCACCACGTCCATACCCCACACCGCCGTGTCGTACGTCGCCAGGTACTGCTCCAGCGAGTACCCCGGCTGCGCGAACGCCTCGCACCCCACCGGGTTGCCCTCCGCGTCCGTGTTCGCGTCGATCTGCCCGTCCACCACCACGATCTTCGGGTCGTTCCCAGCCACCGCAGCCTTCAGCTCCGGCCACGTCCGCACCGTCACGACGGCGCTCGCGGCCGAGCCGCCGGTGGTGCCGGCGCCTGCGGAGGCCCAGCCGTCGCCGGTGGGGAGGGTCTGCCGTGCGAGGCGTTCGAGGGCACGGCCGTGGTGGTCGTTCTCGGCGTGGCCGTGGCCGTCGTGGGCGTCTCCGGCGGCAGCCGGGGGGACGGCGAGGGCGGCGATCGTCAGGCCCGCGGCGGCCGCGGCGACGGCCGCTCCGTGCACGGCGCGCCGGCTGGTCCAGCGGCCGGTCCGCAGCTTGGCCGTGGAGCGGGCGCCCGGCTCGGCCCCAGGGGGTGGGACGGAGGGGGACGAAGGGGTGGAGCGTGGAACGTGCATTGCGACCTCCGGGTCGGCTCACCGTTGAACCACCGGCTGGGAAACCGGTTTCTCACACCCAAGCACAGAGGAGGGTTCCCGCACAAGGGGTTCGACGGAGACGTTGGACTGCGCTTACCGCTGCGGCCCGGCGCCCCGCCCGCGCCCTTCCGCGCACATCACTTCGGCACTTTGTCGTGGGGGGGGGGGGGGGGCGGGGGGCGCGCCCCCCCCCCCCCCCCCGACAAAGTGCCGAAGCAATGTGCGCGTCAGCGTGTGCCGGGCGGGAGGAGCGCGGGCGAGTCGACGTCGGTGTTGTCGACCACGTGCTTCGCGCGCAGCCGGGGCGCGCACTCCGCGAGGTACAGGCGCTGGCCCTCCACGTAGCGCCGCATCGACGGATGGGCCGGGTCGGGCGGCGAACCGTCCCGCACGGCCATGCGGCGGGCGGTCTCCGCGAACGGTACGTCGAGAAACACCGACCAGTCCCAGCGGTCACGGAGCTCGTCACGGTGGAGGAACATCCCTTCGACGATCACGACAGCCCGCTCGGGGGCGAGCTCCTCCGCGTCGTCGGTGGGCTCGTCCCGCACGTGGTCGAACGCTCGCCGACGAAAGTGCCCGTCGCCGTCCGGCCCGAGCGGGTCGAGGACGAGGCGGATGAGCGAGGCAAGGTCGACGGAGTCCCGGTAGAACCCTTCCGGTGACTCGCGGCCGAGCCGGTACCGCACGGCACGTGGGTTGAGGAAGTCGTCGGCGTGCACCACGACGACCTGCCGGTCACGGTCGGTCAGCCGCCGCTCGAGCCCGGCCGCGAACCGGGTCTTGCCGCTCCCGTCCACCCCGTCGACGGCGACGAGCACCCGCCGTCCAAGGCTGGGTACGTCCCGGGCGAGCGTCTCGAGCAGGTGCGGCACACGCTCATCGTCCCAGGGGCGAGCGCTTCACCGACCGGGTGCTCCAGTGCTCAGCTCGGCGGCGGGAGCAACGGGTTCACTCGCAGGCCTGCGCGAACGGCAGCGGGAAGGTGACGCGCGACGCGTTCCACGACGTCGTCGGGCCGGTCACGAGCGGTGGCTCTCTCGATCGTCCACTGCTCGCGCATGGCGTCGCCCCGCCGCTTCTCGTCGATCAGTGCCAGCCTGCCGTCGTAGCCCGAGCCGAAGGCGCCGTCCGCGTACTTGATCTGCCCGTCGAACTCGACACCGACGCGCCATTCTGTCCAGCCCACGTCGACATGGAAGAGCCCGAGACGCGTCGGGACCGGCGCCTGTGTCTGCGGGCGAGGAAGGCCTGCTCGCGCAAGGATGTAACGCAGCCACGTCTCCCAGACGGATTGAGCACCGCACGTGGTCAGGTCGAGGACCAGCGCCGCCCTGCGGATGCCGTTCGCCTCGCCGTGCTGGGCGAGCAGTTCCCGGGTGCGGTCCCGGTCGAGGCCGTTCGACATGGCCCAGTCGGCGACGACGAGCGCCTCGAGCGGGTGCATGGTCATGGCGCAGTCGACGACCGTGCGGGCAAGCGACGTCACGGGCAGCCCGCCCGCCTCCGCCCGGTCGGCCGGCGGGACGTCTGTGACATGCCGCGCGACATCGCGGGCCGCGCGCGAGGAAGGCCGGTAGCCCTGGATCACGTGGGTGCGCACCGGTGGTCGCCAGAGCGGCGACCCGAGGAGCAGGGCGGCCGTCTCGTGACTGAACCGGTGATCGGCGCGGAGCTGCCGGTGCAGCCCGCGCGCCCGGTCGACAGCGCGGTCGTAGGCGTCGCGGGCCTTCGCGGACCGATCAGCACCTGGGCCGATCGGAGCCCGGTACACCCCACGCCGGACGCGCTCGAGCTCGCCCGCGTTCAGGGCGCGCACGAGCGCGTCGCGGTTCGTCTCGCGTGCGATCACGACGTCCGTCCCAATGGTCATGCGACGAGACTGCCTGCTTCCCGGGCCCCGTAGGCGGTCGTCGCCACATCTGTGGATAACGCGCGCACATTGCTTCGGCACTTTGTCGGGGGGGGGGGGGGGGGGGGGGGGGGGGGCCGGGCGCCCACCCCCCCCCCCCCCCCCCCCGACAAAGTGCCGAAGCAATGTGCGCGGGGACGCGTGGAGTGGCCGCCTTGCCTGCGCCCGCTACCCGCCCGCTACCCGCGTCCTGCCCGCTACCCGCGTCCTGCCCGCCAGCACCGCCACGCCCGCCGCCAGCGCCGCCGTCAGCGCGAAGCACGCTGCGTACGCGGGGAGCCCCACGAGGTCGTGCAGGGTCCAGAGCAGCGCGCCGGTGGCGGCGGAGGCGGTTGCGCCCGCGACGGCGTCGGCCACCTGGAGCCCGGAGGAGGCGAGGCCCTGCTCGTGCGGCTCGGCGAGGTCGAGCGTCAGGACGGAGAGCGTGGGGAACGCGAACCCCATGCCCAGGCCCGACATGACCCAGGCGACCATCCCGACGGCCACCGGGACCCCGGGCACCGCCAGCACCCCGGCGGCGAGCGTGCCCGCCGCGAGGAGACCGCCCCCGAGCCGGAGGTATCCCGTGTGGGTGAGGTGCAGCGCCTCGCGGCCGCGCAGCCACGAGGCGCCGGACCAGCCGAGCGCGCCCACCGTGAGGATCAGCCCGGCGGACGCCAGCGTGAGGCGCCGCTCGTGGACGAGCACGAGCGGGAGGAGCACCTCCGCACCCGTGAAGGCCGCCGAAGCCAGCGCGCGCACGGTGATGACCGCCGGCAGCCCGCGCGCGGCCCGCAGGGTCCCGAGGGCGAGGCCGAGCGCCCGCGTCCGGCGCCGGTCCTGCGGGCCCGCCTCGCCCGGGGCTGCCGGGCCCGCCTCGCCCCGGGCCGCCGGGCCCGTCCCGCGCCGGTCCTGCGGGCCCGCCTCGCCCGGGTCGTGCGGACCCACGCCACGGCCATCCCGCGCCGGCGCCCCGCCCGCGTGCCCCTGCGCCGCGGCGAGGCCCGGTGCCAGCAGGATCCCGGCGACCACCGCCAGCGCGGGCACGCCGAGGAAGACCCACCGCCACCCGAGGTGGGTGACGATGAGCCCGGTCAGCGCCGGGCCCACGATCGCCGGCAGCACCCACGCCGCGGCGAACGCGGAGAACACGCGGGCGCGCCGCTCGGGCGCGAAGACGCGCGCGACGAGCACGTACAGCGCCACGGAGAACAGCCCGCTGCCGACGCCCTGCAGGGCACGGCCCGCGATGAGGGTGCCCATGCCCGTCGCCGTCCCGGCGAGGACGAGCCCGCCGGAGAACAGCGCCATCCCGGTCCACATCGCGGGGGCGGGGCCGCTCCGGTCGTTCCACCAGCCCGCCGTCAGCAGGCCGACGACGCTCGCCGCGAACGTCACCGAGAACGCCAGCGTGTAGTGGCGCAGGCCGCCCAGCTCGACGGCGACCGTCGGCATCGCGGTGGCGACCGCCATCGCCTCGAACGCTCCGAGCGCGCACAGCGCGACCATGCCGACGAGTACCGTGCGCTGCACGCCGGGGCTCAGCGGTACCACGGGCGGCGACCCGGCGGCCTCGCCGTGGGCCTCGGACGCCGCGTCGCGAGACGCCTCCACGGGCGCGTCGACGGGCGCCGTCGTCCCGGTCTCCGGGGCTGTCATACCAGGACCACCTTTCCGACGGTGCGTCGCTCCTCGAGCTCGCGGTGCGCCCGCGCGGCCTCCGCGAAGGGCACACGGTGGGTCAGGACCCGCCACGACCCCGCGGCGGCGAGCGCCAGCGCCCGCTCCTGGAAGCGTCGCATGTCGCCGGGGGCGGGAGCGCCCGGGCCGACGGCGGCGCGCACCTCGAGCGGTCGCGGAGCCTCCTGGGTGGCGTAGCGGTTGGCTGTGCCCGACGACCAGCCGTTGACGACGACCCGTCCGCCGTCGAGCAGGAGGTCGGCGGCGGCGGTCCCGGCCGCACCGCCGACGCCGTCGAGGAGGAGCGTGGCGCCGTCGGACCCGAGGGTGGCGAGGGCGGCGCGGGCGTCCGCCGTCCAGCCGGGTGCGGCGTAGTCGACCACGGCGAGGCGGTCCGAGGGGCCGGCGAGGTCGGCCACCGCCGCCACCTTGTCGCCGCTGGCCAGCGCCAGCACCCGTGCGCCGGCCGCGAGGCCGGACTGCACGAAAAGTGTGCCAAGCCCGCCCGCGGCGGCGGTCACCACGACCACCTCGTCGCGCCAGGGCGCGCCCGGCCACGGCCTGGCGGGGTCGGCCGGTGCCGGTAGCCCGGCGACCTCCAGCGTGTAGGCCGCCATGCGTCCGGTGCCGATCATGGCGATGGCCTGGGCCTCGTCGAGCCCGTCGGGCACGGGGTGGAGGTTGGCGGCCGGGGCGAGCGCCAGGCGGGCGTACCCGCCGCCGTCGGGCGTGGCGCCCAGGTGTGCGGCGACGCGCCGTCCGACCCAGGCGGGGTCCACGTCCGGGCCGACGGCGGCGACCGTGCCCGCGACCTCTCGCCCGGGGACCGTCGGGAGGTGGGGGAGGGGGAGGGGCCCGCCCTGCTCGCCGCGCCGGAGGGTGGTGTCGAGGAGGTGCACCCCGTGCGCGACGGCGGCGACGAGCACCTGCCCGGGGCCTGGTTCGGGGTCGGGCAGGTGGTCGAGCACGAGGTTCTCGGGCGGCCCGAAGGCGTGGATCCTGATCGCGTCCATGCAGACATCCTCGAACCTCAACCTTTGTTAAGGTCAAGCGCATGGAGGTCGAGCGTGCGGAGGTAGCCGTGGCAGAGCGTCCGGAGGTCCCCTGGGACCACGACGAGCTCACCGTCGGCGAGCTGGCGGCGCGCAGCGGCGTGCGGGTGTCCGCCCTGCACTTCTACGAGAAGCGGGGGCTGATCTTGAGCCGCCGGACGCCGGGCAACCAGCGGCGCTATCCGCGCGAGACGCTGCGGCGGGTCGCGTTCATCCGGGTGTCGCAGCGGGTGGGCATCCCGCTGGCCGACATCGGCGCTGCCCTCGCCACGCTGCCGGGCGACCGCACGCCCACGGCGAAGGACTGGCGCCGGATCTCGCAGGCCTGGCACGCCGACCTGGACGCGCGGATCGAGCAGCTCCAGCGCCTGCGCGACCACCTGACGGACTGCATCGGGTGCGGCTGCCTCTCGCTGCGCAAGTGCCGGCTGACCAACCCGTTCGACGAGCTCGGCACCGCCGGTCCCGGGCCGCGGACGCTCCTGGTGGACGACCTCGACCCGGCCTAGGCTCACCGTGTGACCACCGCGCAGCCTCACGTCCTCGTGCTCAACGGCCCCAACCTGGGCCGGCTCGGCGTCCGCGAGCCGGAGATCTACGGGCACGCCACCATGGCCGACCTTCAGGTCTCCGCCGCGAAGTGGGACGGTGAGCTGGGCCTCGTCGCCGAGGTGCGGCAGACCGACGACGAGTCGGAGATCGTGGGCTGGCTCCACGAGGCGGTCGACACGGGCTCCCACGTGGTGCTCAACCCCGCGGCCTTCACCCACTACAGCTACGCGCTGCGTGACGCGGCCGCCCAGGTCACCTCGGCGGGGCTGCTGCTGGTGGAGGTGCACCTGTCGAACCCGGCGAGCCGGGAGTCGTTCCGCCACCTGTCCGTGGTGGCCGGTATCGCGACGGGGACGATCGCCGGATTCGGCTTCGACTCGTACCGGCTGGCGCTGAGCGCGATCGCGGCAAGGCTGCAGGCTTGATGCTGTCAACTTAAGGCTTTGGCCTTGATGGGCGGATATCAAGGCGCTAGGCTTAACGGGTGATCGTCCTGACCGCAGACCAGCGCGGCAGCACCCGGGGGCCCGACCTCGTCCCGGAGGTGCTGGAGACGCTCGCGCGCCTCGCGGACGGGAGGGACGGGCTCGTCGTCGCCTTCGAGCGCACCGTGGGCGACGAGGTCCAGGGCGTGCTCGACGACGCGACGCTCACGGTCGACCTGACGCTCGCCCTCCTCCGGGACCAGGGCTGGAGCGTCGGCCTGGGTGTGGGACCGGTCGAGGAGCCGCTGCCCTCCGTCTCCCGCGAGGCCCGGGGCCCGGCCTTCGTCCTCGCCCGCGAGGCGGTCGAGCGCGCCAAGACCCGGCCGCCCGGCGGGACGGTCGCGGTGGAGAGCGCCGACGCCGGGCGCGCCGCCGAGGTGGAGGCGCTGCTGCGCCTCCTGGGCGCGGTCGGTGCGCGGCGGTCACCGGCAGGGTGGGAGACGGTCGATACGCTCGCCTCGCTGCCCGGCGCCGGACAGCCCGGCCGGCAGAAGCGGGTCGCCGCCACGCTGGGGATCAGCGAGCAGGCGGTGAGCCAGCGGCTGCGCGCGGCGCTGTGGCACGAGGAGGAGGCGGTGCGGCCGGTGGTGGGCAGGCTGCTGGGCGATCTGAGCGTGGACGAACCGAGCATTGAGGAGAGCAGTCGGTGACCTGGGACATCGCGGGGGACCTGAACGTCGGGCAGTGGTTCGCGATCGCGGGCGTGTGGGTGGTGACGCTCGGGCTGAGCGTCGTGGTGGGTTCGTGGGTGGTGCCCTGGGTGCTGCGGCACGCGTCCTCCGGCAACCTGCCGTGGATGCCCTGGGCGCCGCCCCCGGCGCCGCCCGCGCCTCCGGCCGTGACACCGCAGACGGCGGACCCGACGGATCCCGCGGGCCGGATGCCCGGCGCGACCCCCGCGCCGGGTGCGGCCGGGGGAGAGGCGGGTGAGCCGCCGTCGGGCACCATGAGCCCGCAGGCCATGGACGTGCTGCGCGGCGGCGCCTGGCTCGGGGTGCTCGAGCGACTCGCCATCACGTCCGCCCTGCTGGCGGGCTACCCGTACGGGATCGCGATCGTCGTGGCGATCAAGGGCCTGGGCCGCTACGCGGAGTTGCGGGAGCACCCCGTCGCCTCCGAGCGGTTCGTGGTGGGCACGCTCGCGTCGCTCATCTGGGCCGTGGGCTGCGGTCTGGGCGGGCTGATCGTCATCGCGGCCATCCTGTAGCGGCTGGAGTAGACTGGGCCGCTGCTCCTTGACATCCGCGGTGAGTGCCGCGCCCCTGTGGCGTGGCCCTGCGCAATCGACCGACACAGGAAGACGAACGTGGCAACCAGCAACGACATCAAGAACGGCACCGTGCTCCGCATCGACGGTCAGCTCTGGACGATCATCGAGTTCCAGCACGTCAAGCCGGGCAAGGGTGGCGCGTTCGTCCGCACCAAGATGAAGAACGTGCTCTCCGGCAAGGTCGTCGACAAGACGTTCAACGCGGGTATCAAGATCGAGACGGCCAACGTGGACCGCCGCGACTTCCAGTACCTGTACATGGACGGCGCCGACTACGTGTTCATGGACAACGACACGTACGACCAGATCATGGTCTCCGCGGCCACGGTGGGTGACGCCAAGGACTACCTGCTCGAGGGCATGAACGTCATGGTGGCGTCGAACGACGGCACGCCGCTGTACGTGGAGCTCCCCGCCTCCGTGGTGCTCGAGATCACGTACACGGAGCCGGGCCTCCAGGGCGACCGCTCCACCGGCGGCACCAAGCCGGCCACCCTCGAGACCGGCGCGCAGATCCAGGTGCCGCTGTTCCTCGAGCAGGGCACCAAGGTCAAGGTGGACACGCGCGACGGGTCGTACCTCGGCCGTGTGAACGACTGACGTGTCTGCTCGTACCAAGGCACGCAAGCGCGCCGTCGACATCCTCTTCGAGGCGGAGCAGCGCGGCATCGACCCGGTCCGGCTCGTCGCCGACCGCGTGGTGAAGCCGCACACCGAGGCGTCCGTGCCGCAGTACACGGTCGACCTGGTGGAGGGCGTCATGGCGCACCGCGACCGCATCGACGAGCTGCTGGAGACGTACTCCCACGGGTGGACGCTCGAGCGCATGCCCGCGGTGGACCGCGCGCTGCTGCGCGTGGGCACCTGGGAGGTGCTCTTCAACGACGACGTGCCGGACGCGGTGGCCGTGGACGAGGCGGTGAGCCTCGCCGGCGACCTGTCGACCGACGACTCCCCGACGTTCGTCAACGGCCTCCTCGGCCGGATCGTGGACCTCAAGCCGAGTCTGCTGGCCTGAGTCCGCCGCCTGAACAGAGTGCAACCTTCGGGTTGCGATGAGGTCCCGCGCGTGCGAGCCTTGGTTGTGCAACCGTTCCATTGCACAACCAAGGCTCGCGTCGTCTCGCGAGCGAGGAGGATGTCATGAGCACGCAGACCACCGCCGCGTCGATCGACCTCGACGCGCGCAGCGTCACCCGCACCGTCCGCGTCCCGGCGCGCCCCGAGGCTGTCTGGCGCGCCCTCACGGAGCCCGAGCACGTGGCCGGCTGGTTCGGGGACGCCTGCGAGACCGACGACGGGGGCCCCTTCGTGGCCGGAGGCCGCGGCCGCCTGCACTTCGAGGGCTACGGCTGGTTCCCGTTCGAGGTCACGCGCGTGGACCCGGGCGAGGTGCTCGCGTTCCGCTGGGGCCAGTCGGTCGACGACCCCGGTCAGTGCACGGAGGCCACCTTCACCCTCGTGCCCGACGGCGACGCGACGGTCGTCACGGTCCTGGAGACCGGCTTCACCGGCGCCGACGACGACGCGGTCCGGGCCGCGCTCGACGGCAACCGCGAGGGGTGGGACTCGGAGCTGGACGAGCTGGTCGCCTACGTGGGGTCGCGCGAATGGTGAGCCGCACGGCGAGCCGCACGGCGAGCCCTGTCCCGGCCTTCGCCGCCTTGGCCGACGAGACCCGCTGGACCGTGCTGCAGGCGTTGGGTACGGAGGACCTGTCGGCGTCGGCGCTGGCGGACCGGCTCCCCGTGACGCGGCAGGCGGTCGCCAAGCACCTGGCGGTGCTGGAGGGGGCGGGCCTGGTGGACTCGTACACCGTCGGCCGCGAGCGCCGGTACCGCGCGCTGGGCGCGGAGCTGGCGGCGCTGGGCCGGCGGCTCGAGGGCATCGGGAAGGCCTGGGACGCCCGCCTGTCGCGGCTGTCCCGGGTGGCGCAGGACCTGGACCGCTAGAAGGGGTGGGGGCGGGGGTGTGAGCAACGCCGCTCGTCCGCAGTCCGGGCGCCGGGCGGTGCTGCGGACCCGGCGCGTTAGGGTGGTGGCTGTCAGACTCCCTTTAAAGCCCGTCCGGTGAGGCGGGGAAGGAGGTCGCCAGATGAACCCTGGCACCGCTGTGCCCGGATCCGGCACCAGCAGCACCGCGCCCGTCACCGTCCTCGGTGAGGCGGAGATCGCCCGGGCGCTGACCCGCATCGCGCACGAGATCACCGAGCGCAACAAGGGCGCGCACGACGTCGTCCTCCTCGGCATCCCGACCCGTGGCGTCACCCTCGCGGCGCGCCTCGCGAAGCTCCTCGCCGAGATCGAGCCGTCCTTCAGCCCCGACGCCGTGGGCGAGCTGGACGTCACGATGTACCGCGACGACCTGCAGCGTCAGCCCACCCGCTCGGTCGGCGTGACGCGCGTCCCGGTGAGCATCGACGACCGGACGGTCGTCCTGGTGGACGACGTGCTCTTCTCGGGCCGCACGATCCGTGCCGCCCTCGACGCCCTGAACGACCTGGGCCGCCCCCGGGTGGTCCAGCTCGCCGCCCTCGTGGACCGGGGCCACCGCGAGCTGCCGATCCGCGCCGACTTCGTCGGCAAGAACCTCCCCACCTCGCGCTCCGAGCGCGTGGGCGTCCGGCTGCGGGAGATCGACGACGTGGCCGACGCCGTCCTGATCGCGGGGAGGCCGTCCGCATGAAGCACCTGCTCTCCACCGCCGACCTGTCCAAGGACGACGCGATCCTGCTGCTGGACACGGCCGCGCAGATGGCCGCCACCCAGTCCCGCGAGATCAAGAAGCTGCCCACGCTGCGCGGCCGCACGGTGGTCAACCTCTTCTTCGAGGACTCGACCCGTACCCGCATCTCGTTCGAGACCGCGGCGAAGCGGCTCAGCGCCGACGTGATCAACTTCTCGGCCAAGGGGTCGAGCGTGTCCAAGGGCGAGTCGCTGAAGGACACGGCCCTGACGCTGCACGCGATGGGGGCCGACGCCGTCGTCGTGCGCCACCACGCGTCCGGCGCCCCCCACATGCTCGCGCACGCGGGCTGGCTCGACGCCGGCGTGCTCAACGCGGGCGACGGCACGCACCAGCACCCCACGCAGGCGCTCCTCGACGCCTACACGATCCGCCGCCACCTGGTGGGCGGCGGCCGGGGTGCGGGCTCGGCGGGCGACCCCGTGGGCGCCGACCTTGCCGGCCTGCGCGTCGCGATCGTCGGCGACGTGCTGCACTCCCGCGTGGCCCGGTCGAACGTGCACCTGCTGCACACGCTCGGCGCCGAGGTGACCCTGGTGTCCCCGCCGACGCTGCTCCCGGTGGGCGTCGAGGCGTGGCCGTGCCGGGTGTCGTACCACCTGGACGAGACGCTCCTGCAGTGGCAGCCCGACGCCGTCATGATGCTGCGGGTGCAGCGGGAGCGGATGGGCGGTGGTTCCGGCGCGTTCTTCCCGAGCCCGCAGGAGTACAGCCGCACGTTCGGCCTGAACGCGCGCCGCCTGGCGCTGCTGCCGGACCACACGATCGTGATGCACCCCGGGCCGATGAACCGCGGCCTGGAGATCTCCGCGGACGCCGCCGACCATGTTCGCTCCGTGATCGTGGAGCAGGTCGCGAACGGTGTCGCTGTACGGATGGCCGCGCTGTACCTGCTGCTGGCGGGGAACGAGTCGAGCGAGAGGAACGCGCTGTGAGCACCACCTACATCCTCCGAGGGGTGCGCCCCTACGGCGGCGACCCGGTCGACCTGGTCCTGGCGGGCGGCGTGATCGAGTCGGTCGTCGCCTCGGGCGATGCCCGCGCGGGTGACGCCGCCGCCGGGGGCGACGGCGACGCCGTCGGGCCGGACGTGGTGGAGATCGAGGCCGCGGGCCTGGTGGCCCTGCCGGGGCTCGTGGACCTGCACACGCACCTGCGCGAGCCGGGCCGCGAGGACGCCGAGACCGTCTGGTCCGGTACCCGGGCCGCCGCCGCGGGCGGCTTCACCGCCGTGCACGCCATGGCGAACACGACCCCCACGCAGGACACGGCGGGCGTGGTCGAGCAGGTGTGGCGGCTCGGCCAGGAGGCCGGGTGGGCCGACGTGCACCCGGTGGGTGCGGTGACGATCGGCCTGGAGGGGGAGCGGCTCGCCGAGCTCGGCGCCATGGCAGACTCCCGCGCCCGGGTCCGCGTCTTCTCGGACGACGGCAAGTGCGTGCACGACCCGGTCCTGATGCGCCGCGCCCTCGAGTACGTCAAGGCGTTCGACGGCGTCGTGGCGCAGCACGCGCAGGAGCCGCGTCTCACCGAGGGCGCGCAGATGAACGAGGGCGTCGTCTCGGCGGAGATCGGCCTGACCGGCTGGCCGGCCGCCGCGGAGGAGGCCATCATCGCGCGCGACGTGCTGCTCGCCGAGCACGTGGGCTCCCGGCTGCACGTCTGCCACCTCTCGACCGCCCGCTCGGTGGAGATCATCCGCTGGGCCAAGTCCCGCGGCGTGGACGTCACCGCCGAGGTGACGCCGCACCACCTGGTCCTCACGGACGAGCTGGCCCGCGGCTACGACCCGGTGTTCAAGGTCAACCCGCCGCTGCGCACCGCCGAGGACGTCGAGGCGGTCCGGGCGGGGCTCGCCGACGGCACGATCGACATCGTGGCCACCGACCACGCGCCGCACCCGGTCGAGGACAAGGACTGCGAGTGGGCCGCGGCGGCGTTCGGCATGACCGGCCTGGAGACCGCCCTGTCGGTGGTGCAGTCCACCATGGTGGACACGGGCCGCATGACGTGGGCCGACGTCGCCCGCGTGCTCTCCACCGCCCCCGCCCGCATCGGCCGCATCGAGGACCGGCACGGCCGGCCGCTCGAGGCGGGCGAGCCCGCGAACATCGTGCTCGTGGACCCTGCCGCCACGCGCCGGATCGACGGCGCCGCGCAGGTCACCGCGAGCGCCAACACCCCCTTCCAGGGCATGGAGCTGCCGGGTCGTGTGGTCGCGACCTTCCTGCGCGGCCGTGCGACCGTCCTCGACGGCGTGCCGGTCGAGCCAGCCGCCCTGGGGTCCGACACCTTCGAAGGAGCCGCCCGATGACCCAGCCCGTCGCCATGGCGATCGTCGCCCTGGTCGGAATCGCCCTGGTCTACGTGGTGCTGACGGGCCGACGACGCCTCGCGCGCCGCACCCGCGCGCTGGTCCCCGCGCCGCCCGCGGTGCCGAGCACCCTCGGCCTGGTGCGTGTCGGGCCGATCGACGCCGTCTACGTGTCGAGCACGCTGTCGGGCGACTGGCTCGCGCGCATCGGCGCCCACGGGCTCGGTGACCGCGCGTCGGCCCGCGTGAGCGTCTACGAGCCGGGGGTCCTCATCGAGCGTGAGGGCGCCGGCGAGATCTTCATCCCCGTCGAGGCGGTGCGCTCCGCCGGCCTCGCCCCCGGCATGGCCGGCAAGTACGTGGGCACCGACGGTCTCGTCGTGATCACGTGGGAGGTCCCCGCCGACCCGGCCGAGCCCGACGTGCCCGCCGCCCTGGTCGACACCGGCCTGCGCACCCGGCGTGCCACCGACCGCGGCGCGCTCGTCGACGCCGTGCGCCACCTGGTCGCCGCCCAGAACCACCCGTACCCCGAGGAAGCCCGATGAGCACCACCACCGAACAGCACGAAGCGATCCTCGTCCTCGAGGACGGCACCACCTTCACCGGACGCCGGTACGGCGCGGCCGGCACCACCTTCGGCGAGATCGTCTTCTCGACCGGCATGACGGGATACCAGGAGACCCTGACCGACCCGTCGTACCACCGGCAGATCGTCGTCATGACGGCGCCGCACGTGGGCAACACCGGCGTGAACTCCGAGGACCCGGAGTCGGGCAAGATCTGGGTCAGCGGGTACGTCGTGCGCGACCCCGCCCGCCGGGTCTCGTCGTGGCGCGCGGAGCGCTCGCTCGGCGAGGAGCTCGCGGAGCAGGGCGTGGTCGGCATCAGCGACCTGGACACCCGCGCGCTGACGCGCCACCTGCGCGAGACCGGCGTGATGCGCGCCGGGATCTTCTCCGCCGACGACCTGGTGCGCGGCGGCTACCCCCGCCCGGTCGAGGAGCTCGTGGCTGAGGTCAAGGTGTCGCCGCAGATGAAGGGCGCCAACCTGGCGGGCGAGGTCACCACGGCCGAGCCCTACGTGGTGGAGCCGCGCGGCGCGTTCGAGGGCCTCGACCCGGTGGCGACCGTGGTCGCCGTCGACCTGGGCATCAAGACCATGACGCCGGTGCGGCTCGCCGAGCGCGGCGTGCGCGTGCACGTGGTCCCGCAGTCCTCGACCGTCGCCGACATCGAGGCCCTGCTGCCCGACGGCGCCCCGGGCGGCGTCTTCTTCTCGAACGGCCCGGGCGACCCGGGGGCGGCGAGCCACGAGGTGGCGCTGCTGCGCGAGGTCCTCGACCGCCGTATCCCGTTCTTCGGCATCTGCTTCGGCAACCAGCTCCTGGGCCGGGCCCTCGGCTACGGCACCTACAAGCTGGGCTACGGCCACCGCGGCATCAACCAGCCCGTGCTGGACCGCACCACCGGCAAGGTGGAGGTCACGGCGCACAACCACGGCTTCGCGGTGGACGCGCCCCTCGACCCGTCCGGGTCGCAGGCCCCGCACGACGCCGGCTACGGCCGCGTCGTCGTCTCCCACGTGGGGCTGAACGACCGCGTGGTCGAGGGCCTGACCTGCCTCGACCTGCCCGCCTTCTCCGTGCAGTACCACCCGGAGGCGGCGGCCGGCCCGCACGACGCCGCCTACCTGTTCGACCGGTTCGTCGGTCTCATGACCGACGCCGCTGCCTGGCCCCCCGCGATCCTCGACGCGGCCACGACCTTCGACGCCACCACCAAGGAGAACTGAGCAATGCCCCGCCGTACCGACATCTCCTCGGTCCTCGTCATCGGGTCCGGCCCCATCGTCATCGGGCAGGCCTGCGAGTTCGACTACTCCGGCACCCAGGCGTGCCGCGTGCTCAAGGAGGAGGGCCTGCGGGTCATCCTCGTGAACTCGAACCCGGCCACGATCATGACCGACCCCGAGTTCGCGGACGCCACCTACGTGGAGCCCATCACCACCGACGTCCTCACCACGATCATCGCCAAGGAGCGCCCCGACGCGCTCCTGCCCACCCTCGGCGGCCAGACCGCGCTCAACGCGGCCATCGCCCTCGACGAGGCCGGAGTCCTCGAGCAGTACGGCGTGGAGCTCATCGGCGCCAACATCGAGGCGATCCAGAAGGGCGAGGACCGCGAGCAGTTCAAGCAGGTCGTCGAGAAGTGCGGCGGCGAGTCCGCCCGCTCGCTCATCGTGCACACGGTCGACGAGGCGCTCGGCGCCGCCGCCGACCTGGGCTACCCGATGGTCGTGCGCCCGTCGTTCACCATGGGCGGCCTGGGCTCCGGCATCGCCTACGACGAGGACGACCTGCGCCGCATCGTGGGCCAGGGCCTGCACTACTCGCCCACGACCGAGGTGCTCCTGGAGGAGTCCATCCTCGGCTGGAAGGAGTACGAGCTGGAGCTGATGCGCGACAAGAACGACAACGTCGTGGTCGTGTGCTCCATCGAGAACGTGGACCCGGTGGGCGTGCACACGGGCGACAGCGTCACCGTGGCCCCCGCGATGACGCTCACCGACCGGGAGTACCAGCGCCTGCGCGACATCGGCATCTCGGTCATCCGCGAGGTCGGCGTCGACACCGGTGGCTGCAACATCCAGTACGCCGTCGAGCCGTCGACCGGCCGCATCATCGTGATCGAGATGAACCCGCGCGTGTCGCGGTCCTCCGCGCTCGCCTCGAAGGCGACCGGCTTCCCGATCGCCAAGATCGCCGCGAAGCTCGCCGTGGGCTACACGCTCGACGAGATCCCGAACGACATCACCAAGGTCACCCCGGCCAGCTTCGAGCCAACACTCGACTATGTGGTGGTCAAGGTCCCGCGGTTCGCGTTCGAGAAGTTCCCGGCGGCCGACGACACCCTCACCACCACCATGAAGTCGGTGGGCGAGGCCATGGCCCTGGGCCGCAACTTCACGGAGGCGCTCGGCAAGGCGCTCCGCTCGATCGACAAGGGCGGCGTGTCGTTCCACTGGGACGGCGAGGCCCCGGCCGGCGACGCGCTGGACGCGCTCCTCGCCGACATCGCCCGGCCCACCGAGCACCGCCTGGTGGGCGTGCAGCAGGCCCTGCGGGCCGGCGCCACGGTCGAGCAGGTCTTCGAGGCCACCAAGATCGACCCGTGGTTCCTCGACCAGATCCAGCTCGTCAACGAGATCGCCGCCGAGGTGGCCGCCGCCCCGACGCTGACCGCCGAGGTGCTGCGGCACGCCAAGCGGCACGGCCTGTCCGACGTCCAGGTCGCGCGCCTGCGCGGCATGGGCCCGGGTGGCGAGGCGACGGTGCGTGAGGTCCGCTACGCCCTCGGCGTCCGCCCGGTCTACAAGACCGTGGACACCTGCGCGGCCGAGTTCCAGGCCACCACGCCGTACCACTACTCGAGCTACGACCAGGAGACCGAGGTGCGGCCGCGCGAGCGCGAGGCCGTCATCATCCTGGGCAGCGGCCCCAACCGCATCGGTCAGGGCATCGAGTTCGACTACTCGTGCGTCCACGCCACGCTCGCCCTGCGGGACCGGTACGAGACGGTCATGGTCAACTGCAACCCGGAGACGGTGTCGACGGACTACGACACGTCCGACCGCCTGTACTTCGAGCCCCTCACCTTCGAGGACGTCCTCGAGGTCTACCACGCCGAGCTCGCCGCGGGACCGGTCAAGGGCATCATCGTCCAGCTCGGCGGCCAGACGCCGCTGTCCCTGGCGCAGCGCCTCGCGGACGCCGGGCTGCCGATCCTGGGCACCAGCCCCGCGGCCATCGACGCCGCGGAGGACCGCGGCCAGTTCGGCCAGGTCCTCATGGACGCGGGCCTCCCGGCCCCGGCGTTCGGTACCGCCCGCTCGCTCGCCCAGGCACGCGAGATCGCGGCGGGCATCGGCTACCCGGTGCTGGTGCGCCCGTCGTACGTGCTGGGCGGCCGCGGCATGGAGATCGTCTACAGCGAGGAGCAGCTCACGGGCTACGTGGAGCGCGCGCTCACCGCGAGCGCCGCTGACGCCGCCTCGGCGGGCGGCACCACCCTGCCGGCGCCCCTCCTGATCGACCGGTTCCTCGACGACGCGATGGAGATCGACGTCGACGCGCTGTACGACGGCACGGAGCTCTTCCTGGGCGGCGTCATGGAGCACATCGAGGAGGCCGGCATCCACTCCGGTGACTCGGCGTGCGTGCTGCCGCCCGTGTCGCTGAGCGAGGCCGAGATCGAGCGCATCCGCCGCTCGACGGAGGCGATCGCCCGCGGGGTCGGGGTGCGGGGCCTGCTGAACGTGCAGTACGCGCTCGTGAGCGACGTGCTCTACGTCCTGGAGGCCAACCCGCGCGCCTCGCGCACGGTCCCGTTCGTCTCGAAGGCGACGGGCACGTCGCTGGCCAAGGCGGCGGCCCTCGTGATGGTGGGCGACAGCATCGCCGACCTGCGTGCGGCGGGCATCCTGCCCGCCGAGGGCGACGGCGGCACGCTGGACCTCGGCGCCCCGATCGCGGTGAAGGAGGCGGTGCTGCCCTTCAAGCGGTTCCGCACCCGCGAGGGTCTGGTCGTGGACTCGGTGCTCGGCCCGGAGATGCGGTCCACGGGTGAGGTCATGGGCTTCGACAAGGACTTCCCGCACGCGTTCGCCAAGTCCCAGGCGGCGGCGTTCGGCGGCCTGCCGACGTCGGGCACCGTGTTCGTCTCGGTCGCCGACCGGGACAAGCGCTCGATCGTGTTCCCGGTGAAGCGCCTGGCCGAGCTGGGGTTCGAGATCCTCGCGACCACCGGCACCGCCACGGTGCTGCGCCGCAACGGCATCGCGGCGAGCGTCGTCCGGAAGTACTCGGCGGGCCGGGGCGAGGCCAGGGAGCCCACGATCGTGGACCTCATCACCGAGGGCAAGGTGGACCTGGTGGTCAACTCGCCGTCGGGCCAGGGCGCCCGCGCGGACGGCTACGAGATCCGTGCCGCCACGACGGCCGCCGACAAGCCGATCGTCACCACGGTGGACCAGCTCGCCGCCGCGGTGCAGGGCATCGAGGCGGTCCTGGCCGGCCCGTTCCAGGTCGCCAGCCTGCAGGAGCACAACACGGCGATGCGCGCCCGCCTGGCGGTCGACGACGCGGCCCTGGCGGCCGTCGCCGCGGGCGCCGAAGGGGTGCCCGCGTGACGGCGGCGCCGTCGGGCGCGCGCGTGGCGCCGTTCGGCGCGCGCCTCGCGGCGGCGATGGACGAGCACGGCCCGCTGTGCGTCGGCATCGACCCCCACGCCTCGCTCCTCGCGGACTGGGGCCTGCCCGACACGGCGGACGGCGTCCGTGAGTTCAGCCTCCGCGTGGTCGACGCCCTGGGTGGCAAGGTGGCGGCGTTCAAGCCGCAGGCCGCGTTCTTCGAGCGCCACGGCTCCGCCGGCGTGGCGGCCCTCGAGGACGTGATCGCCGCCTCGCGGGCCGCGGGCACCCTGACGGTCGTGGACGCCAAGCGTGGCGACATCGGCTCCACGATGGCCGCGTACGCCGACGCGTTCCTGCGCGACGGCTCACCCCTCGCGGGCGACGCCCTCACCGTGTCGCCGTACCTCGGGTTCGGCTCGCTGGCCCCGGCGGTCGAGGCCGCCGCGGCCACGGGCCGGGGCCTGTTCGTGCTGTGCCTCACCTCCAACAAGGAGGGCTTCGAGGTGCAGCACGCGAGGACGCTGCAGGACGACGGCTCGGGTCGCCCGGGCGGGTCCGTCGCCTCCGTCATGGCCGCCCAGGCGGCGGTGCTCAACGCGGGGGCCGAGCCGTTCGGCTCGGTGGGCCTCGTGGTGGGCGCCACCGTGGGCGCGGCGGCCCGGGAGACGGGTACCGACCTCGTGGCCGTCAACGGGCCTCTGCTGGCCCCAGGAGTGGGTGCCCAGGGGGCGGGTGCGCGTGAGCTCGCGGACGTCTTCGGCGACGCCCGGCGGACGGTTCTCGCGTCGTCGTCGCGCGGGGTCCTGGCCGCCGGGCCGGACGCAGGTGCGCTGGTGAGCGCTGCGCGGGCGGCCGCTGCGGAGGCCGCGTCGGCGCTCCGCGGCTGACGACATTTTTGCCCGTGAGGTTCGCGAAGGCCATTCACGCGTTCGGGTTTATCTGTCAATGTCCTGAAAGCGCTGTTTAGCGCGACCAGAGTGTTGGAAGAAACGCGCGCCCAGCGATTGCCGAGGAGGTGGGGGATGGCTACTTTCGATGCAGCAGTCCACACCCAGACCGGCGGTGACGTCGGTCGAGACCCGAGTAGGTGACTTGCGTGGCACTTCCTCCCCTCACTCCCGAGCAGCGTGCAGCGGCGCTCGAGAAGGCGGCCGAGGCCCGGCGCGCCCGGGCAGAGATCAAGAATCGGCTGAAGTACTCCCAGGGCTCCATCAAGGAGGTCATCGAGCAGGGCCGCACCGACAAGGTCGTCGGCAACCTCAAGGTGGTCTCGTTGCTGGAGTCGCTCCCTGGCGTAGGTAAGGTGAAGGCCAGGGCGATCATGGAGGAGATCGGGATCGCCGAGACGCGTCGCGTCCGTGGCCTCGGGCCGCACCAGACCGCGGCACTCATCGAGAGGTTCGGCTGACATTTCCAGTTCCACGGCTCCCGCACGTCTGACCGTCCTCGCCGGCCCCACGGCGGTCGGCAAGGGCACGGTCTCCGCCGACGTCCGCACGCGCTACCCGCAGGTGTGGCTCTCGGTGTCCGCGACCACGAGGGCGCCTCGCCCCGGCGAGGTCGACGGCGTGCACTACCTGTTCGTCACCCCCGAGGAGTTCGACCGCATGGTCGAGGCGGGGGAGATGCTCGAGTGGGCCGTGGTGCACGGCCGCAACCGCTACGGCACCCCGCGCCGGCCCGTCGAGGAGAAGCTCGCCGCCGGGGTGCCGGTGCTCCTGGAGATCGACCTCCAGGGCGCTCGCCAGGTGCGTGAGGCGACGCGGGCTGCCGGCCTGGAGGCCCTGTTCGTGTTCCTCGCCCCTCCGAGCTTCGACGAGCTCGTCCGGCGCCTCGTGGGGCGCGGCACGGAGGACGAGGAGGAGCGCACCCGCCGCCTGGAGACAGCGCGGGTGGAGCTCGCCTGCGAGGGCGAGTTCGACGTCACGATCGTGAACGACGACGTGCGCCGGGCCACCGACGAGCTGGTCTCGGTGATGGGTGTCGGCAGGTCCGCGCCCGTCGCCGGGTAGACTTGCTCCTCGGACTTCCCTTTCCCCTCTCTAGCCTCTGGAGCATCACCATGGCCGGAACCGTCGCCCAGCCCGAGGGCATCACCGACCCGCCGATCGACGAGCTGCTCGAGCGCACCGACTCGAAGTACGGCCTCGTCCTGTACGCGGCCCAGCGCGCGCGTCAGATCAACGCGTACTACTCGCAGCTCAACGAGGGCCTCCTCGAGAACGTGGGCCCGCTCGTCGAGACGCGCAACCAGGAGAAGCCGCTGTCGATCGCCATGCGCGAGATCAACCAGGGCCTCCTGACCATCGAGCACGTCGAGCCGACCGAGCCCGTCAAGGGCCAGTCCACGCCGGAGTACCCCGCCTGACCCGGTCCGGTACCGAGACGGTCCGGGACCGAGCATGAGGATCCTGCTGGGCGTCAGCGGGGGCATCGCCGCGTACAAGGCGGTGCTCCTGCTGCGTCTCCTCCGTGAGCAGGGGCACGCCGTGCGCGTGATCCCCACGGCCGCGGCCCTCCGCTTCGTCGGGGCGCCCACCTTCGAGGCGCTGTCCGGCGAGCCCGTCAGCACGGAGGTCTTCGACGACGTCGAGCACGTCCAGCACGTGGCGCTCGGCCAGGGCGCCGACCTCGTGATCGTCGCGCCCGCCACGGCCGACCTGCTGTCGCGCGCCGCGACCGGCCGGGCCGACGACCTGCTGACCACCACCCTGCTCGCGGCGCGGTGCCCTGTGGTGATGGCCCCGGCCATGCACACGGAGATGTGGGACCACCCCGCCACCCGCGCCAACGTGGCGACCCTGCGCGAGCGGGGGGTGCACGTGATCGAGCCGGCGTCGGGCCGCCTGACCGGGACCGACACCGGACCCGGCCGGCTGCCGGAGCCCGAGGACATCGCTGCGCACGCGCTGGCCGTCGTGGGCACGCCCGGTGCCGGCGTGGCGCCGGCGGGCCGTGGCGACCTCGCCGGGCGCCGCGTGGTCGTCTCCGCGGGCGGCACGCGTGAGCGCATCGACCCCGTGCGGTTCATCGGCAACCGGTCCAGCGGCCTGCAGGGCGTGGCGCTGGCCGCCGCGGCCGCCGCCCGCGGGGCGCGCGTGACGCTCGTCGCGGCGAACGTCGCCCGGGAGGTGCTCTCCGAGGTGACGCCGCCGCCCGAGGGGCGCTCCGGCGTCGGGTCAGGTGCCGGTGCGGATGTCCAGGTCGTGGCGGTGGAGTCCACCGCCGAGCTCCGCGACGCCGTGCGTGCCGCCGCCGCCGAGGCCGACGTGGTGGTGATGGCCGCGGCAGTCGCCGACTTCCGGCCGGCGAGCGCCCCGGACGCCAAGATCAAGAAGGTGCCGGGCGAGCCGCCCGCGCCCATCCAGCTCGTCGAGAACCCGGACGTGCTCGCGGAGCTGGCGCGGGACCGGCTGCGGGCGGGCCAGCTCGTGGTCGGTTTCGCGGCCGAGACGGGGGACGCGTCGGCCGGCGTGCTGGAGCACGGGCAGGCCAAGGCGCGGCGCAAGGGCGCCGACCTTCTCGCGGTGAACGAGGTCGGGTCGGGCCGGGGGTTCGGCGAGGCAGTGAACGACGTCACCCTGCTGGACGCGACGGGCGAGGTCGTGTCGCGAGCCGCCGGCACCAAGCGCGAGGTGGCGGACGCGATCTGGGACGCTGTCGCCAAGCTGCTTCCCTGACGTCTCGCACGTCGGAACGTCCGCGCGTCCATGATGTGAGATTCTCCCATCATGTGAGACGGGGAACCCCGTTTCGGTAGCGCTTGGCGGCACTTCGGCACGTAGCATGTCCGGCATGACAGATGCGCTGCGGCTGTTCACCTCCGAGTCGGTGACCGAGGGACATCCCGACAAGGTGTGCGACCAGATCTCCGACTCGATCCTCGACGCGCTCCTCGAGCAGGACCCCACGTCGAGGGTCGCCGTCGAGACGATGGTCACGACCGGCCTGGTCCATGTGGCCGGAGAGGTGACGACCAACGCGTACGTCGAGATCCCGCAGATCGTCCGTGAGGTGGTCCGGGGCATCGGCTACACGTCCTCGGCGATCGGGTTCGACGGCGACTCGTGCGGTGTCTCCGTGTCGATCGGGCAGCAGTCGCCCGACATCGCGCAGGGCGTCGACAAGGCGCTCGAGCAGCGTGAGGACTCGTCCGACCACGACCCGCTCGACGCCCAGGGTGCCGGTGACCAGGGCCTGATGTTCGGCTACGCGTCGGACGAGACACCCAGCCTCATGCCGCTGCCCATCTGGCTCGCGCACCGCCTCGCGGAGCGGCTGGCCGAGGTGCGCCGCACGGGCGACGTGCCGGGGCTGCGCCCGGACGGCAAGACGCAGGTGACCATCGGGTACGACGGCGATCGCGCGGTCCGCCTCGACACGGTGGTGCTCTCCACCCAGCACGACGCCGACGTGGTCCAGGAGAAGCTGCACCGGCAGGTCGCGGAACAGGTCATCACCCCGGTGGTGCAGGGGCTGGGCGAGGCGGCGGGCCTGGACGTGGCAGGCTTCCGCATGATCGTGAACCCGACCGGCAAGTTCGTCGTCGGTGGCCCGCAGGGTGACGCCGGCCTCACGGGCCGCAAGATCATCGTCGACACGTACGGCGGCATGGCCCGCCACGGCGGTGGCGCGTTCTCGGGCAAGGACCCGTCGAAGGTGGACCGGTCGGCCGCGTACGCGATGCGCTGGGTGGCCAAGAACGTGGTCGCGGCGGGGCTGGCGCGCCGGTGCGAGGTCCAGGTGGCCTACGCGATCGGCAAGGCGCAGCCCGTGGGCCTGTACGTCGAGACGTTCGGCACGGAGCAGGTGCCCGTCGAGCGCATCACTGCGGCGATCAAGGAGGTCTTCGACCTGCGCCCCGCCGCGATCGTGCGCGACCTGGACCTCCTGCGCCCGATCTACCGCCGCACCGCCGCGTACGGGCACTTCGGGCGCGAGCTGCCGGAGTTCACCTGGGAGCGGACCGACCGCGTCGAGGCGCTGACGTCGCTGTTCTGATCCCTGGACGCCGTGCCGCCACGGTGAGGCGGCCGGCCCCGGTCCGCGCCGGCGGTGTCGGCGGCTCGTGATGGGATGGGGCCGTGACCGTGACTCGTGACCCCGCCGAGCCCGAGCAGCCCGCGCTGCTCGGGCTCGACGACGTGGGCGCGTCGTCCCGCGCCGCCCGCGGGCGGGCGCCCCGGGCCCGAGCGGTCGTGGAGACCTCCGGCGTGCCCATCGCGACGGAGCTGCCCGTCGCCCGGGTGGTCCTGGACCTGCAGCCGGCGCACCTGGACCAGCCGTACGACTACCTCGTGCCCGCGGCGCTGTCGGCCCACGCCCAGCCGGGCGTGCGCATCAAGGCGCGGTTCGGCCGGCAGGACGTGGACGGGTTCGTCGTGGCGCGGCAGGAGACGTCCGACCACGACGGTCGGCTGGTGCCGTTGCGCCGGGTCGTGTCTCCCGAGCAGGTGCTGACGCCCCAGGTCCTGGCGTTGTGCCGGGCCGTGGCCGACCGGTTCGCGGGCACCCTCGCCGACGTGCTGCGCCTCGCGGTCCCGCCGCGCCATGCGCGCGTGGAGAAGGCGGAGGCGGCCCTGGGCGGCGACGCCGCCGGTGACGCGGCCGGCGACGGGGACGCCGAGTCCGGGGCCGGTGAGCCCGCGGGCGGCGATGCGGCCGGGCCCGAGCCGGCGCAGGGCGCGCCGCGCACGGCGGACGTCCCGCCGCCCGCCGCGCCGTCGTCGTCCGCCTGGACGCCGTACCGCGGCGGGGAGGCCTTCCTCCGGCGCGTCGGCGCGGGGGAGGCTCCCCGAGCTGTGTGGTCCGCACTCCCCGGGGTGGAAGGGCCGCACCCGCACTGGGCCCTCGCCGTCGCGGAGGCGGTCCGCTCCTGCGTCGCCGGCGGGAGGGGCGCGCTCGTCGTCGCGCCCGACGCCCGGGACGTCGCCCGGCTGCAGGCCGCGCTGCAGGCCGCGGGGGTGGAGGACCACGTCCGGCTCCTGGCCGACGACGGCCCCGCGCCCCGCTACCGGTCCTTCCTCGCGGCCCTGCACGGCCGGGCCCGGGTGGTGGTCGGCACGCGGGCGGCGATGTTCGCGCCGGTCGCCGACCTGGGGCTCGTGGTGCTCTGGGGCGACGGCGAGGACACCCTGGCCGAGCCGCACGCCCCGTACGCCCACCCGCGTGACGTGCTCGCGCTGCGGGCGGAGCAGGAGGGCGCGGCGTACCTGCTGGGCTCGCCGGGCCGCACGGTCCAGGCGCAGGCGCTGCTGGCGTCGGGCTGGGCCCGGGAACTGGGCGTACCGCGCGACGTACTGCGGGCCCTGGCGCCCCGGGTGCGTGCCCTCACGTCCGTGGAGCTCGCGCGCGAGGGCGCAGCGGCTGCGGCCCGGCTCCCGTCCGCGGCCTGGCGGGCGGCCCGCGAGGCCCTGGCGCACGGCCCCGTCCTGGTCCAGGTGCCGCGTGCGGGCTACCTGCCGGTCGTCGCGTGCGCCCGGTGCCGGACGGCGGCCCGGTGTGCCACGTGCCACGGGCCGCTGGGCCTCCCGAGCGCCGGCGGCGCTCCCCAGTGCACATGGTGCGGTCGTCTGGCGGGCGGCTGGTCGTGCGACGAGTGCGGGTTCACCGGCCTCCGCTCCGTCCGGGTCGGGTCCGACCGCACCGCGGAGGAGCTCGGGCGCGCCTTCCCGGGCGTGCCGGTCCGCCTCTCGGCGGCGTCCGCGCCGGGCGGGGTGGTGGACGAGGTGCCCGGAAGGCCCGCCCTCGTCGTGGCCACCCCCGGCGCGGAACCCGTGGCCGACGGCGGGTACGCGGCCGCCCTCCTGCTCGACGCCGCGGTCCTGACGGGAGGAACCGGCCTCGCGACGGGCACGGAGGCCGTCCACCGGTGGCTCGCCGCGGCGTCCCTGGTCCGCTCGGCCCCTGACGGTCAGGTGCTCCTCGTCGGTGACGCCGCGCCCGCGCCCACGCAGGCCCTCGTCCGCTGGGACCCGGCAGGCTTCGCGGACCGCGAGCTCGCCGAGCGGGTGGAGCTCGACCTCCCGCCCGCCGTGCGGGTGGCGGCCGTGACGGGTGACCGGGACGCCGTCGACGCCCTCGTCGCGCGCGTCGGCCTCGGCACGGTCCTGGGACCGGTGGAGGTGCCGCAGCCGCCACGGCCGGGCGCTCCCGGACGGCCCGCCACGCTGGACCCGCCGGTGCGCGCTCTGCTCCGCGTGCCCCTCACCGAGGGCGTCGAGCTCGCCCGGCGCCTGCGCGACTCCCTCGCCGTGCGCTCCGCGCGGCGTGAGGGCGGCACTGTCCGCGTTCAGCTCGACCCCAAGGAGATGCTGTGACCTCTCGCGAGACCACCCCGACGATCGACACGGTCGTCTACGACCTCGGCAACGTCCTGATCCGCTGGGACCCGTACCTGCCGTTCGAGGGACACCTCACGCGGCAGGAGGTGGACCGGCTGTTCGACGAGATCGGCTTCTACGCGCTCAACCACCGCCAGGACGCGGGCGAACCGTGGCCGGTGCTGCTCGAGGAGGTGGCCCGTACCCACCCGCACCGCGTCGAGGACCTGCGCCGGTACGTCGACGGGTACGCGCTCGCGCTCCCGGGGCCGGTCGAGGGGTCTGAGGAGCTCGTGCGGGAGCTCAAGGACCTGGGCCTGCGCCTCGTGGGGCTGACCAACTGGTCGGCGGAGACCTTCCACCTGGCCGACGACAACCCGGCGGTACAGCTCCTCGACGACATCCTGGTGTCCGGCCGGGTCGGCATCGCCAAGCCCGACCCCCGGATCTTCCGCCTCCTCGCCGACGACTACGGCGTGGACCCCGCGCACGCCGTGTTCACGGACGACACCGAGCCCAACGTCGTCGCCGGGCGAGAGGCCGGCTTCCACGCCGTGCGCTTCACCAGCACCGCCGCGCTCCGCCGAGACCTGGCCGCCCTCGGGGTGCCCGTCCGCGCCGCCGCACCGTCCGGCGACCGCTCCTAGACTGTCCCGGTGCGCCTCCTCTTCGCCGGAACCCCCGAGCCCGCCGTCCCGTCCCTGGAGGCGCTCCTCGCGTCCCGTCACGAGGTCGTCGCGGTGCTCACCCGGGCCGACGCGCCGTCGGGCCGCGGACGCCGCCTCACCCCCAGCCCCGTCCGGGCCCGGGCCGAGGAGGCGGGGATCCCCGTCCTCACCGACGTGCCCCGCGGCGAGGAGTTCCTCGCCCGGCTCCGGGAGCTCGACGTCGACGCCGCCCCCGTGGTCGCCTACGGCCACCTGCTGCGCCCCGACGTGCTCGCCGTCCCCCGCCTCGGCTGGGTCAACCTCCACTTCTCGGTGCTGCCCGCCTGGCGCGGCGCCGCACCCGTCCAGCGCGCCGTCATCGCGGGCGACGAGGTCACCGGCGCCACCACCTTCCTCCTCGACGAAGGGATGGACACCGGACCGGTGCTCGGCACCGCCACCGAGACCATCCGACCCCGCGACACCGCAGGCGACCTCCTCTCCCGCCTCGCCGTCTCGGGCGCCGACCTCCTCGTGGCCACGCTCGACGCCCTCGAGGACGGCACCCTGCGCCCCCAGCCCCAGCCCGCCGACGGCGTCTCCGTCGCACCCAAGCTCACGCCCCAGGACGCCCGCGTGCGGTGGGACGTCCCCGCCCTCGCCGTCGACCGGCTGGTCCGCGGCTGCACGCCCGCGCCCGGGGCCTGGACCGTCCTGCCCGACGAGACGCGCCTCGGCCTCGGCCCCGTCACCCTGGCCCCCGACGTGACCGACCTCGCTCCCGGGACGGTGCGGCCCCTCAAGAAGGAGGTCCTCGTCGGGACCGCCACGCACGCCGTCCGGCTCGGCGACGTCACCCCCGTGGGCAAGCGCGCCATGCCCGCCGCCGACTGGGCCCGAGGCGCCCGCTCCCTCTTCGACGCCGGCGACGTCGTCCTGGGCTGAACCCCGCCCCCGCGTGAGGCCGCCGGCGCCCGCCGGCCTCACGGGGAGGCGCAGCACCACCGCTCGGTAGACTCAGGCGGTGCCCAGCGCGAAGACCCCCCAGACCTCGGTGACGGCGTGACCGCCGACCACGACCGCAGCGCACGCGACCCCCGCGGCAGCCGCCCCCGTCCCGACGACCGACGCGACGCCCAGGGCCGCCAGCGCTCCGCCGCCCGCTCCCGCGGCGAACGCTCCCAGACCTCCCTCGCCCCGTCCGAGCGCCGCAAGGGCACCGACCCAGCCCGCACCGCCGCGTTCGACGTCCTCCGCGCCGTCGACGGCTCCGACGCGTACGCGAACCTCGTCCTCCCGCCCCTGCTCCGCGAACGCCGCCTCCACGGACGCGACGCCGGCTTCGCCACCGAGCTGGCCTACGGCACCCTGCGCCTCCGCGGCCGCTACGACGCCATCCTCACCCGCTGCGTCGACCGCCCCCTCGACCGCCTCGACCCCGAGGTCCTCGACATCCTCCGCCTCGGCGCCCACCAGCTCCTCGGCATGCGCGTCCCCCAGCACGCCGCCGTGTCCGAGACCGTCGGCCTCGCCCGCGCACGCGCCGGCGCCGGCTCCGCCCAGCTCGTCAACGCCGTCCTCCGAGCCGTCGCCCGCACGCCCCTCGACGACTGGCTCCAGCGCCTCACCGACGAAGCCCCCGACCCCGTCACCGCCCTCGCCGACACCGGATCCCACCCCGCCTGGATCACCCGGGCCCTCCGCGAGGCGCTCGCGGGCAACGGCCGCGCGGTCGACGAGATCGGCGACCTGCTCGAGGCCGACAACACCGCGCCCCGCGTCACCCTCGTGGCGCGCCCCGGCCTGGTCGACGCCGGCGACGACGAGGCGTGGGGCGACGCCGACCTGCTACCGGGGCGCTGGTCGCCCACGGCGCTCGTCCTCGCGGGCAGCGACCCCACCGGCGTGCCCGCCGTCCGGGAGGGCCTGGCAGGCGTCCAGGACGAGGGTTCCCAGCTCGTCACCCTCGCCCTCGTGGCGGCCCCGATCGAGGGCCCGGACGAGCGCTGGCTGGACCTGTGCGCCGGCCCGGGCGGCAAGGCCGCCCTCCTCGCGGCCCTCGCGGGCACCCGTGGCGCGCGGATCGTCGCCAACGAGGTGCAGCCGCACCGCACCCGCCTGGTCGAGAAGGCCCTCCGCGCCGTGCCCTACGACGCGGTGGAGGACGTCCGCACCGGTGACGGCCGAGACGTGGGGCGGCAGGAGCCCGGGGCGTACGACAGGGTGCTGGTCGACGCGCCGTGCACCGGCCTGGGGGCGCTCCGCCGTCGGCCGGAGTCACGCTGGCGCCGCACGCCCGCCGACCTCGCGGTGCTCACGTCGCTGCAGCGGGACCTGCTCGGCTCGGCGCTCGACGCCGTGCGCCCCGGGGGAGTGGTGGGCTACGTGACCTGCTCGCCGCACCTCGCCGAGACGCAGCTCGTGGTCACGGACGTGCTGCGCAAGCGGGACGACGTCGAGCGGGTCGACGCGGCCGCCGTCCTGCGCTCCGTGCTGCGCCCCGGCGCCGACCTCCCCCTCGCCGACCGCGACGACGTCCAGCTCTGGCCGCACGTCCACGGCACCGACGCGATGCACCTGACCCTGCTGCGCAAGCGGGGCTGACGGCTCGGCTGTGGCTGCGCTCGGGCTGGAGCCCGGGGGCTCAGACCCCGGCCGGGGGCCAGACGCCCAGGATCACCGCCATGACAAGCACGGTCACGAGCTCGTGGGCGAGGTTCAGGGTGGTCAGCTCCGCCGGGCGTCCCTCGAACGCGTCGTGGGTGATCATCCGCGCGGCGGTGAAACCTGCCCACAGGAGGAGGCCGGTCACGACGGCGGCGGTCAGGAAGCCGTCGTCGTAGAACGTCCAGGCGATGTAGGTGGCACCGGCGAGCACCCAGGCCGAGACGAAGCTGACGAGCACCGTGACCACGATGGGCCACGGGCCCGCCGCGGCAGCCTTGTCCGGGTCGACCTTCGCGAGCCGCATCCAGCGGCCGCCGAACACCTTCGGCGTGTACCAGACCGACCCCACCACCATCGTGGAGAGGGTCGCGACGATCACTGCCCAGTAGTTGATGTCGGGGACCATCAGTGCTCCTCGAGCGTCGGGACGGCGGAAGGTGGCTCTACGCTGGCAGCATGGCAGCCCTCATCGCCCCGAGCATCCTGTCGGCAGACTTCGCGAACCTCGAGCGCGACCTCAACGCGATCTCCGACGCGGACTACGCGCACGTCGACGTCATGGACTATCACTTCGTCCCGAACCTGACGCTCGGCCTGCCGGTGTTCGAGCGACTTGCCAAGGTGTCCCCGATCCCGCTCGACGCGCACCTCATGATCGCCGACCCCGACCGGTGGGCGCCCGCCTACGCGGAGGCCGGGGCGGCGTCGGTCACCTTCCACGCCGAGGCCGCCACCGCACCCGTCCGCCTGGCTCGCGAGCTGCGCCGCCTCGGGTCGCGGGCGGGCGTCGCACTGCGGCCCGCCACCCCCGTCGAGCCGTTCCTCGACCTCCTGACCGAGGTGGACATGATCCTCGTCATGACGGTCGAGCCCGGGTTCGGCGGCCAGTCCTTCATCGAGGGCACGCTGCCCAAGATCCGCCGCGCGCGCGAGGCGGTCAGCGAGTCCGGGCTGGACGTCTGGATCCAGGTGGACGGGGGAGTATCCCGCGACACGATCGAGCGCGCCGCCGACGCGGGCGCCAACGTCTTCGTCGCCGGCTCCGCCGTGTACGGGGCAGAAGACATCCCCGCCGAGATCGCCACGCTGCGCGACCTGGCGAGCAAGCACGTGCACTGACACGGGCGCCGGCTGACACAAGCTCCGGCCCCACGGCACTGCGGAACCCTCGTCCCCCGACGGACGGTCCCCGACGGACGGCCCCCGACGGACGGCGCTCGCGGCGGCCACGTGGGTGGGAGCGCCGGGTGGGAGCCCGGGAAGCGCGCGCGACTGCGTGGGCGGGCGTGCCACCGCTACTGCGAGGGTCGGGGCTCGGTGATGGGTTTGCCGTGATGGTCGGTGAAGGTCCAGGTGCCGTTGGTGTGGGTCATGGTGATGTGGTTGGTGTCGACGTGGTTGTGGTGGTGCCAGCAGAGCAGGGCGCTGTTGGGGACGCTGGTGTGGCCGCCGGCGGCCCAGTGGTGGGTGGCGTGGTGGACTTCGCAGCGGGAGGGTGGTTCGTCACAGCCGGGCCAGGTGCAGTGCCGGTCGCGGGCGATGACGGCGCGGCGGAGCTCGCCGGTGATGGTTCTGCGGGTGCGGCCCACGTCCAGGACCTGTGACTCGGGGCCGAACACGACCCGGGTGACCTGACTGTCGCAGGCGATCTTGGCGAGCAGGGCTGGGGGGACGGGGGTGCCGGTCTCGGTGAACACCGCCCCGCCCGTGGGGGTGAGCCCGCCCGGGGTGGCGGCGGTCCCGGTCGCTGTGGTCCCGGTCGCTGTGGTGGCGGGGGTCCCGGTTGCTGTGGTCCCGGTTGTGGTGGGTGTGGTTGTGGTGAGGGTGACGCCGGTGCGGGCGGCCAGGGTCTGCAGCTCGGTCCAGGAGACGGTGACGGTCAGGTGGGGGCGGACTGCGGCGCCGGTGCCGGTGTGGCCGTTGTCCAGGACGATGCGGGCCAGGTCGGCCAGGGCTTGGGCGCGTCGCTGGGTCGTGGTGCGTGCGGTGTCGGGGGTCGGGGGTCGGATGACGGAGTTCAGGGCTGTTGTCAGGGTCAGGCCGTGCTCGTCGGTCAGGAACCCGTTCAGGTGGTACCCGCCGAACGTCTTGGACAGCTCCAGGTGCTCACGGTCGCGCGCGTGGGTGTGACCGCGTTCGTCCGCGTCCGGGTCGGCCACGGTCGCGAACCGGGCCACCAGCCGCCGGAACGCTGCCGGGCGGTGCGCGCGGGCCTGGGCCAGGAGGAACACCTCACCCGAGACCGCCTCCACACCGTCCGCGCCCGGACCGCCCGCCGGACCGCCCGCCGGGCCGTCGGGGCCGTCCGCCGGACCGTCCGGGCCGAAGGGGCCGTCGGGGCCGGGCACGGGCCCGGTGCCGGGCAGGGGGGCTGCCAGTGCCGCCTTGCGGGCCGGGCTGGTGGGGGCGGTGTTGACCAGGATGGTCAGGTGGTCGGGGCCGAGGGTCCCGGCCAGGGCCGCGGCCCTGGTCGCGGGCAGGTCCTGGTCCAGGACCCGGGCGGCACGGACCTCACGCCGGGCGCTGGGCACGGAGATGTTGCTCGTCGCGGCGTGCCAGGTCGCGAACGACCTCGCCCCGGCCCCCGACCCGGTGCCCCACCGGCCGTCGGCCTCGACCCGGGGCAGGAACGACAGGCGCAACGCGTCCAACCGGCTCGTCAGGGTCCGGACCCGGGTCCCGGCCTCGACCAGCCGCGCGACCACCAACCCGCCCGCCACCTCCAGGGCGTCCAGCGCCCCCGGCCCGGCCACCGCGACCAGCTCATCCGCGACCGCTTCCAGGTCCGCGAGCACGACCTCCAACGGGCGGCGGGCGGCAGGCCCGGCAGAGGACAGTCCCGCGGGTGCGGGCGTCGCACGGGGCACCGTGGCGTCCGTGCCGGACCCAGCGTCAGTCCCTGCCAGGCCTGTCCCGGGCACAGAGACACGCGTATCGATCGCTTCGATCACCATCCCCGCACCTCCTCGAAACCCGCATGATCCGGCCGTTCCTGACCCTCCCCATCCTATCGAACACGCGTTCTGACGGCCCGCTGACCAGCCAATCTGTGCACAGAACCCCGAAACCACGACCTGTGGTCGGCCTCCCACCCTCACACCACCGTCGATACGACACCGGACGGAGGGTCGCCGCTAGCCTCTCCTCGTGAGCTCGCGGCGCGGTGACGACGAATCCCACACCTTCGACCTGGTGCCGGACCCCCCTGCGGCGCCTCCGCAGGATGACGCCCCGTCCCCGGCGAAGGCCCCCGCGAGCCCGGAGATGATCACCGGCGTACCGACGTCGCTGACCGACCCGGACACGCTCGAACGAGCCCGGACGGCTGACGCGGCGCCGGAACCAGTCGGCCGTGCTGCCGCGATGCGCCGCAAGGTCGCAGGCTCGATCGGCAAGGCCACCACCCCGTTCCGCCGTGCCGGTTCAGCCACGGCCGCCGCCACGTCGCGGACGGCCCGAGCCGCGGCCCGAGCCACAGCAGGCGCCGCGCGCACCGGCGTCGCCGCCGTCCGGTCCCGGATCCCGACGTCGCGCAGGGGCCGCGCGCTGCTCGCGGGCGGGACCGCGGTGGTGGTTGCCGCGGCCGTCGCGGGCGGCGTGGCTCTGGAGGCCGCGATCGACCGGCAGCACCTGGCCGCCGCCCCAGGCGGGGTGGCGGCTCTGGACCGTGAGCTGCGGGAGACGTGGTCGGTGCCCGTCGAGGGCGCGATCGAGACCCGGCTCGTCCGGATGCCGGGGGGCGTCGTGGCCGCCGTCGGCCGGGACGTGGTGCTGGGGCTGGACGCCGCCACCGGCACCACGCTGTGGACCGTGGACCGCGCGTCCGGCGAGTGTGGCCCCCTGCCGGTCGCTCGGGCCGAGCGCGCGGCGGAGGCGGAGCGCCTGGTCTGCGTGAGCACGGAAGACGCGGGCGGCCCTCGGACCGTCACCGTGATCGGCCCGGACGGCGTCGAGGACACGCGAGAGGTCGCGGCGGCCACCGCCGTCGTCCCGTCGGCCGACGGCGGGCTGCTCGTGGCCGAGCGCACCGGCTCGCCGCCCGACCCGGACGCGGCGACCGTCGAGAGCGTGACGGACGCCGAGGGCAAGGTTGTGAGCCTGGCCGGCACCGTCGAGGACGGCTGGGACCTGTCCGTGCGCCTGGAGGACGCGGCGAGCGGAGAGGTCCGCTGGGAGCATGACGTGCCGTTCTCGCCGGTCAGTCTCGGCGCCGGTGGAGCGTGCGTCCAGTACGACGGCACGACAGGCGCGCCCGCCTACGCCCCCGACGCTCCGCTCGCGACCTTCTCGTCGCCCACCGTCGTGGCCGTCGCCGGGTGCGGCACCGTGGGGGTCTTCACGCCCGAGGGCGAGCCTGTCCCGGACCACGCCGCCTCCGGGACCCGGCTGCCAGCGGGCTGGAGCCTCTACTCGGAGGGGGGTCTCCCGTACCTGTCGGCCGCCGGGGCGAGCCTTGCGGGGACGCGCATGCCGCTCGTGGACGGCGGCTTCCTGCGGGTCGACGGCACCGTCGTCGACGAGGACGGCGTGGTCAGCACGCCGGACGGCATGCTCCTCGACCCCTTCACCACAGACGGTTCCGAGCCGCGGGTCAGGCTGCTCGACCGGCCCAGCGGTCTCGTGGCGGTGGACGACGACGGCGCCGTGCGCTGGTCCACCGAGCTCCCCGGGAACCACCTCCTCGCGCGGACCGAGGACCTCGCGGTCGTCGTTGACTTCCACGGGCGGCTCGTCGGCGTGGACCTGAGATCCGGTGAAGAGCTCTGGGCCACCGAGCCCGAGCTGCTCGCCAAGGGCGAGTGGACGGCCGTGGAGCAGGTCGTCACGGAGGCGTTCACGGACGGCGGCACCCTCCTCCTGGCCACGCCGCCCGCCGCGGGGGACTCGGGTCTGCGCCTGATCGCTCTCGACCTCGACTCGGGCGACGTCCGCTGGGAGCTGGAGCAGGAGACGCCGTACACCCAGCTGCTGGCGGTGGACGGAAACCTGGTGCAGGTCACGCAGCAGGGCGTCGCCGGGCTCGCGCCGCCGGCGGAGTGAGCCGGGCGGAGTGCGCCCGGCCGGGTGTGCCCGGCCGGGCTGCGGCTGGTGGACGACGCCGGCTCCTCGTTCGACCGGCTCGGCCTCGACCTCGTCGGCCTACGCTGACCCGCTTCGCGTCTCCCTGTTCTCCCCGCGGGTTCCCGTGGTTAGGCTCCCCGCATGGGCCGCAAGCGGAGCGACGACGCCGCGTACACGTTCGAGCTGGTCGACGACGACGCGGACTCCGTCGCGGCCCCGCAGGCCCTCGCGCCGGCGGCGGTCCGTGACGCCCTCCCGGAGGGCGCAGCGCCCGACGACGTCGACCCGCCCGCGAGCACCACGCCGGCCGCTCCGCCGGTGGAGCGGGCGGGGCAGGCCGAGCCTGGCCGTGACGGCGGCGTGCTCACCTTCGATCTGGTCTTCGACGCGGACGGCGAGGGCGAGGTCGTCGCGGGAGCGCCGGCACCGGAGGGACCAGGCAGCGCGCGGGCGACCCGGTGGGGCACCCTGACCGAGCCGGTGCGCCTCGCGGCCCGTGACCTCGGTTCCTGGGCCGGCCGGAACCGTCGTGTCGTGGTTCCCGTCGCCGCCGCCGTGGCCGTGGCCGCACTGGTGGGCGGCGGCATCGGCGCAGCTCAGGAGCGTTCACGGGTCGAGCGGCTGGCTGCCGCGGCCGGTGGGGTGGTGTCGCTGCTCGAGGCGCCCGAGCAGGTCTGGGAGCTGGACGAGACGCGTACCGCCGCGGCGGTCCTGGACGGCGCCCTCGTGCTGCAGGGCTACGACGAGCTCGTGGCGGTCGAGCCGGGTACCGGCGAGGTGCGGTGGCGTACGGAGCTCCAGTATGCGGAGTGTGGCAGCTCGCAGGCCTGGGGCGTGTTCGGTGAGGTCCTCCTCCCCGAGGTGGACGAGCTGCTGTGCCTGGCCGGCAGGTCCGACGAGCGCGAGCTCGTGGTCGTGGGTCCTGACGGTGACATCACCTCCCGGGCACCGCTCGGCGCCGTCGATCCAGATACCGAGTCGGACTCCCGGTTCGGCCCGGGCGGCGGGCCCGAGCCGCAGCTGTGGCAGGAGCACGGTGTGGTCCGGGCGCAGCGGGTGGGGCCCGACCTCGAGCCTGTCGACGTCGAGCTCGACTGCGACACGACCGGGACCGGGGCCTGCACGGTGCAGCCGGGGACGGCGCTGGAGGGCCGAGACCTCGTAGTCGGCCTGACCGGCCCGACGGGCGAGCAGGTGTGGGAGGTCACCATCCCCTTCGAGCTGAGCGACGACCCCGGCATCGCTGACTCGAGCTGCTTCTCCTACTTCTCGTCCGACGAGGCGGAGTACAGCCCCGACGGGTTCTGGGTCTCTCCCATCGCCGAGTCCGTGCAGGTCCAGGGCTGCGGCGTCAACGGGCTGATCACGGCCGACGGCGCGCTCCAGCAGGCCGCTCCAGGGCTGAGCTCACACGTCGTCCCTCTGCCCGGCGGGGAGATGGCCGACGTCGCGGTGGACCAGACAGACGTGGACGGCCCGGTGTCCGTGACGAGCACGGTCCGGTCGCCCGACGGGACGGTCCTCGCCGAGGTGGACGGCTTCCCCCTGGTCCCGGCCGCGTCCGACAGCGCCGCGCCGGAGGTCACCCTGACCGGCGGCGGTGACGGGTCGGACGTGCGGGCGTTCGGGCCGGGCTGGGAGGAGCTGTGGTCGTCGCCGGTCCAGGTCTGGCAGGTGCTCGCCCAAGCAGGCGGCGTGGCGGTGGTCCACGGGCAGCAGGAGGCCCTCACCGCGCTGGACCTCGAGACGGGCGAAGACCTGTGGCGCTGGGTGGCGCCCCGGGAGGTGGACCACCCCGACGGGTCCACGCGCTACCTCGGCGAACCGTACGTCTCGTCGGTGTTCACCGACGGCCGGGTCCTGATGGTGGTCAACAGCCTGGACGCGGGCGGGACGGGCGGGCTCGGCGTGGTGGCCCACGGTCTCGACCTCCGCACCGGCGACCTCCTCTGGTCCCAGGTCTACCCGGACCTGCGCGAGCTCCGGGCGGTGGCCGGGCGGCTCGTCGGGGTCGAGACGCTGGGACTTGTCGGGTTGGGATGAGACCGGCACCCGGCGACGAGCCGCTCCGGATCGATCTCGACGCCGACCCCGGTGACGGGACCCCTCCCCTGCCCGGCCCGGCCCCAGGTGAGGGAGGGCCGGTGCGCCCGGGCGAGGGCCCGGCGTCGGGCACCCGAGCCTGGCTGTCGCCGCGCCGGCTGGCTGTCGCGGCCGGTGGGCTGGTCCTCGTCGTCGCGGCGGCACTCGGTGTCGACGCCCTGCGCGACCGGGCCCACGAGGCCCGGCTCCGGGCCGCCGCCGGTGGCGTCCTGAGCCTCGCCGCGCCTCTGGCCGAGACCTGGTCGCGCGACGTGGCGCCGGGCGAGGTGGTGCGCCTGGCGCAGACCGTCGCGGTGGTGGACGACGGCGACCTGGTCGCGGTCGATCCCCTGACGGGCGCGTCCGTGTGGTCGGTGCCCCTGGGGGCCGGCTCATGGTGCGGGCCGTCCGCGTACGAGCAGTCCGCGGCCGTGGAGGTGCTCGTCTGCCTCACGCCGGAGCGGGACGCGGCGGAGGGTGGGTTCGGCGGCGGGGTGGGCCCGGCGGCTCTCTCGACCGTGACGTCCCACGGCGAGGTGCTCGGGACGTCCGAGGTGGCCGCGGACGAGCGGGTCGCCGTCGGCCCGGAGGGCACTGTCGTGCGGCTCGCCCGCGTCGGCTCCGTGCCTGCCGGGCCGGGCTGCGCCGAGGACGGGTGCGTGGACGCCGACCTGGTCGTCAGGGGCCGCGACCTCGAGGTCCGTGCGGAGGACTCGGTGACCGGCGAGCCGCGCTGGACGGAGGTGGTCCCGTTCGACCCGGCCGAGACCGACCTGGGCGCCTGTCTCGAGCTCACGGAGACCGGGATGGAAGCCGATCCGGGGATCGTGTCCGCGTGGGCGGAGGGGGCTGCCCTGACGATCGTCGGGTGCGGCGTCCGCGCCGCGTTCACCGCCGACGGAGAACGCCTCGACACCGACGAGTGGCGCGGCGTGGAGCCGCTGGGCGAGGGGTACCTGGTGCGCGGCGTCCTGCGCGACGTCGTCGTGGGGCCGGACGGGTCGCGACGGGAGCTGCCGGGCCGTCTCATGGTGCCGCTGGCGTCCGACGGCTCCGTGACGGGCGTGCGGTTCCTGGACCTCGGGAGCGAGGTGCGCGCCGAGGACGACGACGGCGAGGAGCTCTGGAGCACCGAGATGGTCGTGGACCGGGTCCCGGCGCTCGCGGGCGGCGTCGTGCTCGTGGACGACGGCGCCGGCAACGTCACCGCGCTCGACGTCGGCACCGGGGAGGAGCTGTGGGCCAGCACCCGGCTCGAGGCGGTCGCCGGGCTGGACCTCACCGCCTGGGCGCCCACCATCGAGCAGGCGTTCACCGACGGGCGGCACGCGCTCGTCACGATGCGCGGCGTGCCGGACGAGACCTCCGTCCTCGTCTTCTCCGTGGCCGTGGACCTGCGGACCGGGGAGGTGGTGTGGCAGGACTCCCGGGAAGGCTGGGACACGCTCGTGGCGGTGGACGGGCACCTCGTCGTGGTGAGCGAGGACGGGATCGCGGGGCTCGGGTGACGTGCCGCGTCGACCGGGCCGCGTCGACCGGGCGCCGCTGTGGGTGGGCCGTCCTAGGGTGGACGCATGAAGATCGGCGCGCACGTGGACCAGCAGGACGCGATCGCCCAGGCGAAGGCCATCGGGGCCGAGCAGGTGCAGGTGTTCCTGGGCGACCCGCAGGGCTGGAAGGGCCCGGAGTTCATCTACCCGGGCGGTGCGGAGGCGCTCCGGGCCGACGCCGAGGCGGCGGGCCTCGACCTGTACGTGCATGCGCCGTACCTGATCAACGTGGCGTCCACGAACAACCGCATCCGGATCCCCAGCCGCAAGCTGCTGCAGCAGACGGTCGACGGCGCGGCGCTGATCGGCGCGAAGGGCGTCGTGGTGCACGGCGGGCACGTGACCGCCAAGGACGACCCGGCGGTCGGCTTCGACAACTGGCGCAAGGCGATCGACGCGCTCGAGACGGACGTCCCGGTGCTCATCGAGAACACCGCGGGCGGCGAGTTCTCGATGGCCCGCCGGCTGGAGCGGATCGAGCAGCTGTGGGCGGCAGTGTCGTCGGCCGACGGGGCCGAGAACGTGGGCTTCTGCCTCGACACCTGCCACGCCTGGGCCGGCGGCATCGACCTCGCCACCGCCGTGGAGCAGGTGCGCGCCATCACCGGCCGCATCGACCTGGTGCACGCGAACGACTCCCGTGAGACGGCCGGGTCGGGTGCCGACCGGCACGCCCACTTCGGCGAGGGGCAGATCCCCGGGGAGCTGCTGGCCGGGGTGGTCGTGGCGGCAGGGGCGCCGGTCATCTGCGAGACCCACGGCGACATGGGGCCCGACATCGCCTGGCTGCGCGAGCGGGTCGCCTGACCCGCCCCTCCGCTGTGGGTATGGCTGGGGCGTGAATCCTGTCCAGAATTCACGCCCCAGCCATACCCACAACGCCTGAACCTGGTTGGCTGGGCGCCGTGACCGGCTACGATCCCGCATTCCTCGGGACCACCGTCCCGCTCCCCGTTCCCGGGCAGGCTGTCCGCCGCCTCGACTACACGCACTTCACGGTCCTCCTCGACCCGGCGCGCCGCCTCGCGGCGGTGACCTCCTGCGTGATCGACGGCGCCGGCCTGCGCGCGCTCCCGCGCTCGGGCAGGTGGCACCTCGACGAGCGGGTCCCCGTCCACGAGCAGGCCGGGCCCGAGCTGTACCGCAGCAACCCGCTCGACCGCGGGCACCTCGTCCGCCGGCTCGATCCCGTCTGGGGTGACCCCGAGACGGCCCGCCGTGCCAACGGCGACACGTTCTCGTACACCAACGCTGCTCCCCAGGTGGCGCGCTTCAACCAGTCGAAGGAGCTGTGGAACGGGCTCGAGGACCACGTCCTGGAGTACGCCGGAGCCCACGACCACCGCATCGTGGTCCACACGGGCCCCGTCCTGGCCGGCGACGACCCCGTCTACCGCGGCGTGGGCATCCCCCGGCTCTTCTGGAAGGTGGTGGTCTGGGCGCCCGGGCCGGAGGGTCTGGCCGCCACCGCCTTCGTGCTGGACCAGACGCCGCAGCTTGAGGACGCGGAGCTCGAGATGGTGACTGCCCAGGCGCTCGCCGCCGACAGGATCCCGCCGCTGGGCCCGTACCGCACGTACCAGGTACCGGTGGCCGACGTCCCGGCGCTCACCGGCCTGGACCTCGGGCCGCTGCGCGAGGCGGACGTGCTCTCCCGGGGCGAGCTGCCGCCGTCGGGCAGCGAGCGGGCGCCTGAGGTGACGATCCAGCGACTGCCGCGGGCGCGACGGTGGGCCCACCTGCGGACGAGGGAGCAGATCAGACTGGGGTGAGGAGATGTGCTGCCCATCACCCGGACGCCATGAGATCTTCAACCCCGGATCGGCATAAGGTCTAGTGCTGTGAGCGACACCGAACTCCAGACCGCCCGTGGCGTGGCTCGGCACGAGGTGCCGGACCTGCTGCGTGACGATGTACGCCTGCTCGGCGGGCTGCTCGGGACGATCCTGCGCGAGGCCGGCGGGCAGGACCTGCTCGACGACGTCGAGCGGCTGCGCGAGCTGACCATCCGTGCGTACGGCGACGGCGACGCCGCTGCCCTCGACGAGGCCGCCGCGCTCGTGGACGGCTTCGCCCTCGACCGGGCCGAGCAGGTGGCGCGCGCGTTCACGTGCTATTTCCACCTGGCCAACCTGGCGGAGGAGTACCACCGCGTGCGCGTCCTGCGGGCCCGCGAGGCGGAGACCCGGACCGGACCGGCCGTGCTCGAGGACACCCTCCCCGAGGCGTTCGCGCAGCTCACGGAGGAGGTGGGCCGTGAGGAGGCGCTGCGTCGTCTCGGCGAGCTCGAGTTCCGCCCGGTCCTGACTGCGCACCCCACCGAGGCGCGCCGTCGTGCCGTGAGCGGGGCGATCCGCCGGATCCACAGCCTGCTCGCCGAGCGGGACCTGCGCAGCCCGGGTGGTGTGTCCCTCGTCGAGAACGAGCGGCTGCTGCTCGCGGAGATCGACACCATGTGGCGCACGTCGCCGATCCGGGTGTCCAAGCCGACGGTGATCGACGAGGTCAAGACCGTCATGGGGGTGTTCGAGGCCACCCTGTTCGACGTCTTCCCCGACGTGTACCGCCGCCTCGACGACTGGCTGCTGGCGGAGGACGCGGGCCGGACCGCTCCCGTGGCACGCCCGTTCGTGCGGCTGGGATCGTGGATCGGCGGTGACCGGGACGGAAACCCCAACGTCACCGCCGAGGTGACCCGGCAGGCCGCCACGCTGGCGTCGGAGCACGCGCTGTCCGCGCTGGAGGGCGTGGCCCGCGAGGTGGGCCGCAAGCTGACGCTCGACCAGGACGGCACGCCGGCCTCCGCCGGGCTGAACGCGCTCTGGCAGCGGCTGCGGCAGCTGTCGGAGGAGGTGACGCAGCGGGCGTCCGCCGCGTCGCCGCGCGAGCCGCACCGGGCGGTGCTGCTCGCGATCGCCGAGCGGATCGCCGCCACCCGGACGCGCAACGCCGACCTCGCCTACGCGTCGGCCGAGGACCTCGAGGCCGACCTGCGCGTGGTCCAGGAGTCGCTCGTCGAGGCCGGGGCGCCGCGCGCCGCCTACGGCGACCTGCAGCGTCTCGTGTGGCAGGTCGAGACGTTCGGCTTCCACCTCGCGGAGCTCGAGGTGCGGCAGCACTCCCAGGTCCACGCCGCGGCGCTCGAGGAGATCGCCGAGAAGGGCACGCACGGGGACCTCTCCGAGCGCACTGCGGAGGTCCTCGACACCTTCCGGGCGCTGGGTGCCGTGCAGCGCCGCTTCGGTGAGCGGGCCGCCCGCCGGTACATCGTGTCGTTCACGCAGGCGCCCGAGCATCTCGCAGCCGTCTACCAGCTGGCCGAGGCCGCGTTCGAGGACCCGGCCGCCGCGCCGGTGCTCGACGCGATCCCCCTGTTCGAGACGTTCGCCGACCTCGAGAACAGCGTGGACATCCTCGAGGCCATGCTGGAGCTGCCGCAGGTTCAGACGCGGCTCGCGGCCAACGGCCGGCGGGTCGAGGTCATGCTCGGCTACTCGGACTCGTCCAAGGACGTGGGCCCCGTGTCCGCGACGCTCGCGCTGCACGACGCGCAGTCGCGCATCGCGGACTGGGCCCGCCGCCACGACATCACCCTCACCCTGTTCCACGGCCGCGGCGGGGCGCTCGGCCGTGGTGGCGGCCCCGCGAACCGCGCGGTGCTGGCCCAGCCGCCGCACTCGGTGGACGGCCGGTTCAAGCTCACCGAGCAGGGCGAGGTCATCCTGGCCCGCTACGGCGACCCCACCATCGCCGCGCGCCACATCGAGCAGGTCGCGGCCGCGACGCTGCTCGCGTCCGCGCCCTCCACGGAGAAGCGGAACGCGGAGACCGCAGCCAGGTGGGCGGGCCTGGCGACGGCGCTCGACGCGTCGTCCCGCGCCCGGTTCCACGAGCTGGTCCGCGCCGAGGGCTTCCCGCAGTGGTTCGCCCAGGTGACGCCGCTCGAGGAGGTGGGCCTGCTGCCCATCGGCTCGCGCCCCGCCCGCCGAGGCCTGTCCGTGTCGTCGCTCGACGACCTCCGCGCGATCCCGTGGGTGTTCTCCTGGTCGCAGGCGCGCATCAACCTCGCCGGGTGGTACGGCCTGGGCACGGCCCTGCGCGACTTCGGCGACCTCGACGCGCTGCGGGCCGCCCGTGCGGAGTGGCCGCTGTTCGCCACGCTGCTCGACAACGTCGAGATGTCGCTCGCCAAGACCGACGAGCGCATCGCCGCCAAGTACCTGGCGCTCGGCACGCGGGACGACCTCGCCCAGATGGTGCTCGACGAACTGCGCCTCACCCGCGAGATGGTGCTCAAGATCTCCGGCAACGCCTGGCCGCTGGCCGGCCGCCGGGTGCTGGGCCGCGCGGTCCAGCTCCGGTCGCCGTACGTCGACGCGCTGTCCCTGCTGCAGGTGCGGGCGCTGCGCGGGCTGCGCACGGGCGTGGACGGCTCCGCCACCGTGGACGGCGACTACGCCGGCCGGCTGCAGCATCTGCTGCTGCTGACCGTGAACGGCGTGTCGGCGGGCCTGCAGAACACCGGCTGACGCTGCCCCTCGGCGAGTTGTCAGGAGCTCTCCGGCGTATCCACCGGGGAGCTTCTGACACCTCGGGACCCGAAAGGACTTCACATGGAACCAGTGCTTGTCGGCACCTCGCACGGCACCGACGACCCAGCGGGGCAGCACGCCGTCCGTGCCCTGCTCGACGGCGTCCGCGCCGCCCGGCCGGGTCTGGACGTGCGTGAGGCGTTCGTGGACGTGCAGCAGCCCGAGGTCGCCGACGTGCTGGCCCAGGCCGTCGCGGACGCGGGCTCGGCGGTCGTGGTGCCGCTGCTGCTCTCGACCGGGTATCACGTCCGGGTCGACATCGCGGAGGCGGTGGCCGGGGTGAACGCGGCGTCGGAGGGCACCACGGCCGCGGCGGCCCAGCCGCTCGGCCCCGACGCGCGGCTCGTCGACATCCTCGCCGACCGCCTCGCGGACGTGGCTCCCCGGCCCGACGACGTCCTGGTCCTCGCGGCCGCGGGGTCGTCCGTGGCGGCCGCCGCCGACGCGGTCGAGGAGGTCGCGCGCGGCCTCGCCGAGCGCGTCGGCCGCCCGGTCGTCGCGTCGTACGGCGCGGGCGCCACCCCCCGGGTGCCCGACGCCGTCGCGGCCGCCCGGGCGTCGAGCGGCGCCGGGGCGCGGGTCGTCGTCGTGTCGTACCTCCTGGCCCCCGGCTACTTCCTCGACCGGGTGCTGGAGGCCGGGGCCGACGTGGTGAGCGAGCCGGTGGCCGGCGCGCCGTACGCCGAGAAGGCTGACGCGCGGCTGGTCGAGCTCGTGCTGGACCGCTACGACGCCGCGGTGGCGGCGCTGCGCTGACGGCTCGTCAGACGCCGATGATCTTGAACTGGGTGCCCTGCGGGTCGGCCACGGTGGCCAGCCGGCCGAACGGCGTGTCCGCCGGCGGCTCCAGCACCCGGCCGCCGAGCTCCTCAGCGTGCTTCGCCGTGGCGTCGGGGTCGTCGGCGCCGAGGTAGACCACCCAGAACGAGGGCACGCCGTCGGGCAGGAAGCCGGACGCGTCCATGATCCCGGCCCGGGCCGACTCGCCCTCGCCGAGCGTGGAGTACCGGAACTCCGCCGTGTCGCTCATGGTGTGGACGTCCCACAGCGCAGCCCTCGCGTAGAAGTCCAGGGCTGCGGCGTAGCCGGTCGTCATGAGCTCGTACCAGGCGGGCGCGCCGTGCTCCACGACGAGCTCGCTGCCGCGGTGGGTACCGGGCTGCCAGAATCCGACCTGCGCGCCGCTGGGATCGGACAGCCAGGCGTAGCGGCCCCGCGCGGCCACGTCCGCAGGCTCGGTGACCACCGTGGCGCCCGCCGACCTGGCGCGCGCGGTGGCCGCGTCGGCGTCCGCCGTCTGCAGGTAGACGGACCACCCCGCCTGCTCCGGGCTCTGCACCGGGGTGGAGCCGGCGACGGGCCGGCCGTCCTTGGCGAAGGTGCCGTAACCACCGAGCTCCGGCCCGGAGCCCTGGTGCTCCCAGCCGAACAGGGCCGTGTAGAACGGCACGGCGGCGTCCGGGTCCGTGGTGCAGAGCTCGATCCAGACGGGTGCGCCCTTGGGCAGCTCGGGAGTGGTCGGCATGGGGGTTCCTCCTGGGTGGGGCGGGTCGTGGACGGCGCGCTCAGCCGGCCGCGCGCGCGGCAAAGGCTGTGAGGACGCGGTCGACGCTGGACCGAAGACCCCAGCGCTCCGCGAGGGTGTCGAGCGCCGCTGGGTCGTGGGGTGCGGCCGGCAGCGTCGCGTCGACCTCTCCGACGGGGGCGTTCCGGGCGACGTGGACCACCGCCGGCGCGACCCGCAGGTAGTCGTCGGCCTCCTGGAGACGCCGGCGCTGGGTGGCGGTGAGCCCCGCGTCGCCCGAGTCCCGCGCGGCAAGGATGCCGGTGAGGTCGCCGTACTGCGCGAGCAGCTTGGCCGCCGTCTTCTCGCCGATACCGGGCACCCCGGGCAGGCCGTCGCTCGGGTCGCCACGGAGCAGCGCCAGGTCGGCGTACGCCGCGCCGGAGCGGATGCCGTACTTCGACTGGAGGAACGCGAGGTCCACCACATCGGGGTCCCGGACGCCCCGTGCGGGGTAGAGGACCCGCACGCCCGCCTCGTCGTCGACCAGCTGGAAGAGGTCGCGGTCGCCCGTCACGATGTCCACGTCGCCCGCGGCCGCGACCTCGTGGGCGGTGAGCGTGCCGATCACGTCGTCCGCCTCGTAGCCGGGGACGCCCACGCGGGCGATGCCGATCGCCCCCAGGACGTCGACGATCACCGGGATCTGTGCCGTCAGCGCGTCGGGGACCTCCTCGACGTCGGGGCTGGTGCCGTCGCCCGGGACGGCGACGCGGTGCGCCTTGTACGAGGGGATCGCCGCCACCCGGAAGGCAGGCCGCCAGTCGTCGTCCCAGCACGCGACCATGCGCTCCGGCCCGTGCTCCGTGACGAGCCACGCGATCGTGTCCAGGAGGCCGCGCACGGCGTTGACGGGCTGGCCGTCCGGCGAGCGCAGCGAGTCGGGCACGCCGAAGTAGGCGCGGAAGTACAGGCTGGCGGTGTCGAGGAGCATGAGGCTCATGCCCGTCAGCCTGCCACCCGCCACCGACACGGGCACGTCCGCGCGGCTGCTGGACGCGGCGTGCCCGCCGGCGTCCGCCGCACACTCCGTGATCAGGCGATCGTGCAGCGAATCCGGCCGGAAACGCTGCACGATCGCCTGGTCGCGACGTCAGAACAGCGTTCCCACGGCAATCCCGACGGCGACCGCGGCGACCGTCACCAGCAGCGTGCCGAGCACGGACGCGACCGCGAGCCGCAGCCGTCCCGACTGCGCGAGGCGCACGGCTTCCACAGTGGCTGTGGAGAACGTGGTGAACCCGCCGCACAGGCCGGTGGCGAGCGCGGCCCGCCAGGGTTCCACCGTTCCGTCCATGGCCTCCGGGCCCAGGAGGACACCCGTCACCACCCCGATGACGAGCGAGCCCAGCACGTTCACCGTGAAGGTGCCCCACGGGAAGCCTGCGCGCGCACGGGTCCGGACCTCGCCGTCCAGCACGAAGCGCGCCGCGGCACCCAGCGCGCCGCCGGCCGCGACGAGAGCGATCAGCAACGGGCTCACCGGCCTCCTCCCGCGTCCGTTCGCAGGTCCTTGCGCCGCCCGCCCCGGCCGGAGGGCCGCGCCCCGACGGCGATCCCCGCGACGCACGCCGCGGTGCCCACGATGATCGTCGTGGCGACGTAGCCGACGGCGCTCAGACCCCGCCCGCCGTCGAGCAGGGACCAGATCTCCAGCGCGAACGCCGAGTACGTGGTGAAGCCGCCGAGCAGCCCGGTGCCCAGGGCGAGCCGCAGCCCGCGCCGCCGCGGCGTCTCCGCGCCCGCGCGGCCGAGCCGTTCCAGGAGCCAGCCGAGGGCGAACGCGCCCACGACGTTGACCAGCAGGGTCGCGACGGGCCAGCCGGACACCGGCCACCCCGCTGCGGGCAGCGCGAGGGCCACCAGGTACCGGAGCACGGACCCGACCGCACCCCCGGCAGCGACGAGCCCGATCAGCGCGGGTTCCCGGTGCGGCGGCCGGCGGCCGGCCGGCGCTCGCAGACCGGCGCCCGGCTCGCCGCCGTGCCCACCGGCGCCACCGGGCGCGCGCCGCCTCACGACAGGTCGGGGGACGGCGCGCCCGGCGGCAGCACCACGACCGGCCGACGCTGGTCGTGCACGAGCCGGCCCGCGACCGTTCCGCCCACCAGGTGGGTCGTCCAGCTCCGCAGGCCCGCGCGCCGGGCGCCTACCACGATCATGACGGCGCCCACCTCGTCGGCCACGCGGGCAAGCTCCCGTGCGGGGTCGCCAGCAGTGCGTACGCAGCTCCACGGCAGCCCGACGTCTGCCATGGCCCGGCCCAGGCCGTCGAGCGGGTCGGCGCCGTACGCGTCGCCCGTCACGGCGATGTCAGGATCCACCGAGACGGTGAAGCCACCAGAGCTCGTGACCGCCGACTCGTCGACCCACACGCACACGAGCTCGACGAGGCTGCCGCCCAGGGACTGGACGAGCCCCGCCGCGCGCCGGGGGAGCTCCGGCTGCTTGTGGTCCACGCCGACCACCACGGATCGCACACTCACACCCCGAGGGTACGGGTGCGACGCTCAGTCGAGGTGCTCCGGCAGGCCGAACCGCGCGAACCACGTCGCCGTGTCGAGAAACGAGGTGATCCCGGTGACCTTCTCCCCGTCGTCGTCCAGCACCACCAGCGCCCACGGCGCGTGCCCGCCCGCGGGGTCGGGGCGGTACTGGCCGAACGCGAGCGACCCGTTGGCCCGTACCGGAAGGCAGCGCGAGCCCGCGCACTTCATCCCCGGCCCCAGCATCCAGCGCGTGATCGCCTCCGGTCCCTGCACCCACATCGTGTACGGCGGCATGTTGAGCACCGCGTCCTGCCGCAGGAGCCCCACCAGCGCGTCCATGTCGTACCGCTCGAACGCCTCGACATACCGCTCGAGGAGGGCGTTGTCCTCCGCGGCGTCGGGGCCGGCCACCCGCTCGGCCCGTGCCTCCGACCGGCTCAGGTCGCGGTCGGCGAGGGTGGCGCGCGCCCGCTGCAGGGCGCTGTTCACCGACGCGACGGACGTGTCGAGCAGCGTGGCCACCTCCGTGGCCGGCCAGCGCAGCACCTCACGGAGGATGAGCACGGCCCGCTGGCGCGAGGGCAGGTGCTGCAGCGCCGCGACGAACGCGAGCCGGACGGACTCGCGTGCCACCGCGGTGTCGGCGGGGTCGCCGGGGCCGGGCAGCACGTGGTTGTCCGGGACGGGCTCCACCCACGACTCCTCGGGCAGCACGTCGCCGAAGTTCTCCAGCACGGGCGTGGACGCCGGGCCCAGGCCCATCGGACGCTCACGCTTGGACCGGCTCGAGCCCAGCTGGTCGAAGCAGACGTTGGTGGCGATCCGGTAGAGCCACGTGCGGAGCGACGACCGGCCCTCGAACCGGTCGTACGACTTCCACGCACGAAGCATGGTCTCCTGCACGGCGTCGTCCGCCTCGAACGCGCCGCCGAGCAGCCGGTAGCAGTATCCGGTCAGCTCACGACGGTGCCCCTCGAGGGCCGACGACAGCTCGCCGTCCCGGAGGCCGGTGGACACCGTGCTCTCGGTCGTGGTGCTCGCTGTCTGTGTCATGACTCACACCGTACGCCGGGGTACTGACACGGTCCCGGGCTGGCGGTCCAGCTCGAACCAGACGGTCTTTCCCTTGCGCCTCGACCGCCTGCTCGCGCGGGTCGCGGGCTCCTGGTGGCGGTCCACGCCCCACCGCGACGCGAGCCGTTCGAGGAACTGGACGCCACGCCCGCCGAAGTCCCGGATCTTGGGCTCCCGCAGCTGCGGCTGGGCGGGGGACGAGTCGCGCACGCCGATCCGGACGCGCTCCTCGTCGACCTCGACCGTGGCGACGAACGGGGCCTCGCCGTGGTCCAGCGCGTTGGTCAGGACCTCGCTGGTCAGGAGCATGATGGTGCGGCGCTGGGTCAGCGGCACGCCGCACGCCTCCAGCACGTCGTCGACCCACAGCCGGGCGGGCGCGAGCTCGCTCAGCCGAGCGGCGACCTTGCGCTCGGCGAGCGCCGGGCCGGACGGCGACGGCGGGCCCGTCGGCGCCTGCACGCGCACGCGGACGGCGAGGACCGCCACGTCGTCGCGCTGCCGGTCGCCCACGAGCCGGCGCACCAGGGTGACCGGGAGCGCGGCCGTGGCCGTGGTGCTCAGGCGGGCGAACATGGCCTCGAGGTCGGACAGCCACTCGTCCGCGTTCCCGCCGCGCTGCTCCACGAGGCCGTCCGTGTAGAGCAGCAGCGTCTCGCCGGGCCGCAGCACCGTGACGTGGTCAGTGCGCGCGACCGACGGCTTCACGCCGAGCATGAGGTCGGGCATCGAGCTGAGCCGCTCGATCCGGCCGTCGGCCCGCAGGACCAGCGGCGGCGGATGGCCCGCGTTGGACCAGGTCAGCTCGTACGCCCCCGAGTCGGGCCCGGTGTGGCGGTCGAGCCGTGCCACCACGGCCGTGCCGGTCGCACCGAGCCCGAGCCCCGCGTTCGCGCGGTCGAGCAGGGTGAGGAGGGCCGACGGCGACTCGTCGTGGCTCCACGCGAGCGCCCGCAGCAGCGACCGGAGCTGCCCCATCTTGGCCGCCGCGCGCATGTCGTGGCCGGTGACGTCGCCGATCATGAGCAGCACCGCGTCGTCGTCCACCTGCACCGCGTCGTACCAGTCGCCGCCCACCTGGTCGCCGCGTGCTGCCGGCGAGTAGGTGCACGCCAGGTCGAGCCGTGAGACGTCGGGCAGCTTGGAGAGCATGGAGAGCTGCAGCGTCTTGGCGGCCTCGCGCCGCTCGTCGAGCAGCCGGGCCCGCTCGAGCGCGTGGGCCGTGTAGTGCGCCAGCGCGGATTCCAGCGCGAACGTGTCCTCGTCCGGCTCGCGGTCCTGCTCCCACACGAACGAGATCACCGCGATGACCGACCCGCCCGCGGTCACGGGCAGGTAGGAGCGCGCTCCCATGCTCGCGTCCACGTTCCCCCGGGAGCGGGGGAAGGCGTGCATCATCTCCTCGGTGGTGCGGAAGAACAGCGACTCCCCGGTGCGCACCACCTGGGCGCACGGCCGCGGGTCCTCGATCCGCGCGTGCCGGTACCCCGCCGGGAGGCCGGGCTCGGTGTGCAGCAGGGACACGTAGGTGAGGCCTCGCCGGTCGTTGTCCGTGAGAGCCAGCGCGCAGTAGCGCGCCCCGATGCCCGTGGTGGCGACGTCGGCGATGACCTCCTCGATCTCGTCGACCGTGGTGGCGTCGGCGAACGCCTCGCTGAGCGACAGGAGGAAGCGGCTGCGCCGGTTCGCGCGCACGGCGGCCTGCTGGATGCGGCGCGACCGCTCACGCTCGGCCCGCATCCGCAGCTCCGCGGTGCACGCGGCGGCGAGGTCGGCGAGGCCCTCCAGGTCTTCCTCCCGCCAGCGCCGTGGCCGGGTGTCCATGGCGCAGAGGGCGCCCACGGCCCGGCCCCTCAGGTCGAAGACGGGGTAGCCGGCGTAGGCACCCAGGCTCATCTCGCGGACCACGTAGCTGTCGCCGTGCTCGGGGTCCGCACGCGTGTCGTGGACGACGACGGGCGCCCCCGTGCGGATCACCTGCTGGCTGAACGGGGCGGGGCTCAGGAAGCGGCGTTCCGTCTGGAACGGTTCGAGCAGGCCCTCGGCGCCCGGGTACACGTAGCCGCCCGGGACGGCGAAGGCGACCATCGCCATCGGCACCCGCAGCTGACGGCGGACCAGCCGCGCGAACCGGTCGAAAGCCTCGTCCGCCACGGCGTTGCCCAGGCCGACGTGCACGAGCTCGCGCACAGCCTGGAGATCCGTCGGCACCTGCCCAGTATTGATGGAAAGGCCCCACTGCGCGAGAGATGCACCCAGGTCAGCGCAGTGCCGTCCGGGAGCGCGCTCAGACCTGGAGCAGGCCGCGCTGGTGCGCCAGGCTCACGGCCTCCGCCCGCCCGGACGCCCCGAGCTTCGCGAGCACGTTGGACACGTGGACGCTGACCGTCTTGGTCGAGATGAAGAGGCGCTCGCCGATCTGCCGGTTGGACAGTCCCTGCGCCACGAGGGTCAGCACCTCCTCCTCGCGGTCCGTGAGGGCCGACGTCGTCGCGTGGCGCACTCCCGGCAGGTCCAGCCGGCCCCGGCGGGCCAGGGCACGGACGGCCTGAGCCAGGGGAACGGCGCCCATGGCCTCCGCCTCGGTGAGGGCCTCGGTGGCCTCCACCCCGGCGAGCTCGCGCTCGCCCGCGCCGAGGAGGGCCTCGGCCCACCGGTACCGCGAGCGGGCCACCTCGTACCGGTAGCCGAAGCCGAAGGCCGTCACCGTCTCCTGCCACTGGCGCGCCGCCGCGCGCCACGCCGAGGGCTCGTCGGGGACGCCGCCGGTCTCGTCGGGGACGCCGCCGGTCTCGTCGAGGGGCGGCAGGCCCGCGATCGCCCGGAGACGGGCGTTCTCCGCGGCGGCTCGCTGGAGCCACGCCCGCCCTTCGGGGCCCAGGACGCCCCCGCGCGGTCGCCCTCGCTGGGCGGTCTCTCGCGCCACGGCGAGGAGGGCGTCCCCGCGCGCCACGCGGTCCGGGTCGGCGCGCCCCGGACCGGGGTCGGAGTCGGCGGCGTCGGCCAGGGCGGCGATGGCGAGCGCCGACAGCCACACCCGCCCCAGGAAGAACTCCGACCACACGGCGCCCAGGTGCGCGGTGAGCTCCTCGCCGATGGTCACGGCCTCGTCGTAGCGGCCGGCCCAGGTGAGCGCGTCCACGAGGCACCCGCCCGCCACGAGGGCGATCATGCCGTCGTGGTCCCACCCGGACCGCAGGGCGAACCCGCGCTCCACCACGTCGGCGTCGCCACGCGCGACGGCCGCGTACATGCCGGAGCCCGCCAGCCACGGAGCCGCCTCGGGGGTCACGTCCCCCACCGGCCGGTCCGTGAGGTCGCCCAGGAAGTACCGGCACACCTCGCCCACCACCCGCAGCTCCATCGCCGCCCCGCTCCACCCGAGGCCCAGCTCCTCGGCCCGGGACAGCGCCTTGTCCAGGACCTCCTGGGCCGTGTCGAGGTGGCCCGCGTAGAAGCGGTTGGCCGAGATGTTGTACCAGCAGCGCAGCTCGGTGAAGACCTCGCCGGCGTCGGCCGCACGCTGCCGGGCGGACTCGAGCAGCCGGACGGACTCGTCGGCGTCGTCCACGAGGAGCACGGCGAGCGTGGTCAGCGCGTCGGCCTCGGCCCCCGGGTCCGGGACCGCGCGCGCCACCTCGATCGCCTGCTCCGCGACCCGCCGGGACTCGTCGTCCTGCTCGCTGCCCTCCCGGGCGAGGTACATGGCGGCACGGGCCCGGATCGCGAGCGTCCAGGCTCTCGCCGACGACGACTCCTCCGGGAGTGCGGCCAGCGCCGCGGCCGTCTGCTCCATGGACTCCTCGACCGCCCCCGCGGTGTCGAGGTCGAGCAGACGGCGGGCCAGGACGTGGCGGGCCGTGGCCTGCCGCACCGGGTCGTGGGCCAGGGCGTCCACCGCGCGCCGAGCGAGCCGGACGGACCGGTTGCTGTGGCCCGCCCGCGCGGCGGCGTCGCTGGCGGCCAGAGCCACGTCGACCTGGTCCTCGCCGAGCAGGCCGGCGGCGCCAGGAACCGAGTCCCACAGGTTCAGCACCTGCTCGAGGTGCCGGAGCTGCTCCTCGGGCGCGAGGATGCGGGCGGCACGGCGGGCGGCGTCCCGCGACGCGACGAGCGCCGTCGGCAGGTCGTGCGCCTGGAGCGCGTGGTGCGCGCGCTCTGCCGGCGAGCCGAGCGGCTGCCCCGACGGGCCGTCCTCGGCGAGTGCCGCCAGGTATGCGCGATGTGCGGCCGCGCACTCGCCCGGCAGCAGGTCCAGGTACAGGGCCTCGGCGAGCAGGGCGTGCCGGAACGCCAGGTATCCGTCCTCCACGCCGAGCACCTGGTGGGCGACCGCCTCGCGCAGGGCGGCGTCGATCCGCTCCGTGGCACCAGGTGCCGCGGCACCGGCCGAGGGGGACCCGGCCACCGCCCCGCCGGGGCCGGGCGTGCCCGGGGCGAGCGCGCTCGGGGCGGGCGCGCTCGGGGCGAGCGCCACCCCGTCGGGCGTCCCGGGCGGGCGCAGGCGGAGGGCGGCGGCCCGCAGGACGTCCTCGCGGACCCGGCGCCCGGCGACGGACGCGAGCCGCACGACCTGCTGCACCGCGGCGTCGAGGCGTTCGAGGCGCGCGTGCAGCACGTCTGCCAGGGACCAGGGCAGGCCACCCTCGGGGCCCGCCTCCAGCAGCTCCTCGGCGAAGAACGCGTTGCCCTCGGACCGGACGCGCACCTCTTCGAACGCACCGACGGTGAGGGGCTCGCCTGCCAGGGCGGTGGTGAACTCCCGCAGCTCGTCGGTGGTGAACGGCGCGAGGTCGACCCGCTCGGTGCTCGGGTCCCGGTGCAGCTCGGCCAGGAGGCGGCGCAAGGGGTGCCGGCGGTCCACGTCGTCCGTGCGGTACGAGACGACGCACGCGACGTGCTGGGACCGCAGCCGCGACACGATGAAGCGGAGGGCGTCACGGGACGACGCGTCGGCCCAGTGCATGTCCTCCAGGACCAGCAGCAGGGGGCGCCCGGCCTCGCCGGCGGCCTCCAGGCTGCGCACGATCCCGTCGAAGAGCTGCAGGCGCTCACCGTGGTCGGCCTCGCCGCCGCCGCCCGGCTCGAGCAGGCGCCACAGCGCGGGCCGTTCAGCCACGAGGCTCTGCACCCGTGCGGCGACCTCGGGCCCCGCCCCGCCGCCCTGGAGCTGCGTCAGGGCCTCGGTGAAAGGGAGATAGGGGATGCCGACCTCGCCGAGGTCGACGCAGTGCGCGGTGACCACGACCGCCCCGGCGCGACGGGCCTGCTCCGTGACGTGGGCGAGCAGCCGGGACTTGCCCACCCCGGCGTCGCCACCCAGCAGCAGCACCCCCGGCTTTCCCACGGCGGCGCGCTCGACCGCCGCGAGAAGGGCGGCAGCCTCCTCGCGGCGGGCGACCAGCGGTACTCCGGCAGACCTGCGCATGCCGTCATCGTGCCACCGGTCGCCCACATCGAGGGCGGGCTTTTCCACAGGTGCGATGGTCACAGGTGGGGTGGTCACAGGTGCGGCCGTCACGCGAACCGGCGCCCGTGCGTCTTCCGGACGCCGCCGTGCGCCCCCCCGGACTCGCTCGCGGCTTCCCGTCCCGCCCCGGCGACCTTCGCCGCGACCCGCCGGCCTGCGCGCACGACCCCGCCCCACCGGCCGGAGCCCCGGCCGTAGGCGGACCGAGCCTGCTCCTGGCGGTATGCCACCTCGGCGTCGAGCGCCGGTCCGAACAGCGTGCTCATGATTCCTCCTGCGTCCTCGGCAGGCCGTATGCCTCCCGATGACCACGACTCTCGTCCTGAGTCGGGGGCCCGCGGATCGGGAGGTCGCGCAGTCGTGGCCGGTCAGGGGCGTGCTCAGGTGGTCTGAGGTACCTCAGACGGCGCCCGGGGTGCGGGACCGCGAGGTCTGAGGCAGCATCGGACGAGTCGGGCACGCTCCGACCTTCTGCACATCCAGGGCCTGCCAGCCGTTGCGATCCGCGTCACAGCGGTCGCACACTGGAAGAGGCACCAACCTCGACGGGGGTGGACTCGTGACTGGAACCGAAGCAGGACCGTACGACATCTTGCCGATGCTCGGCCGTGGCAAGCACAGGAACCCGAAGAAGGGCGCGTGCTTCATGGAGCTGGCGTCTTATCTCGCCGGCGAGCGGTGGAGCGATCACCCGCAGTGCACGCACCCGCTGATCGCGATGCTCGCGCGCGCGGTGAACGACCTCACCTCGGACCAGGCCCGGCCCCAGCTGGCCCCGCTGATCCCGTCCGTGATCGGTCTGACCAGCGACGACCCGCGGTGGGACGTCCAGATCGCCCTCCACGCGGCGCAGGCGGCGCTGCCGGTGGCCCCCGCGGACCGCCAGCAGACCCTCGCCGTGGCCATCCTGGGCAGCGAGCGCATGCTCGACGCCCTCGACGGCCGTCCGGAGGGCACGCTGGCGCCCGCGAGCCGGGACGCCCTGGCCACCGTGCCGCGCACCGCGGCCTGGGCGGAGCGCTTCTGCGCGGGCACCACCGTGCGACCCAAGCGGTTCGTGCGGGACGCGGCGCCGAGCGTGGTCTCGACGGCGGTGCAGGGCATCTCGGAGGCCTTCGTCCCGGACGTGGACGACCGGCTCCGGACGCTCCTCAGCGAGACGATCTCCGAGGCGCGTCGCTGGGCGGGCATCGTGGAGGAGGAGCCGGTGACGCTGGAGCCGCAGGTCTGGGAGCCGGTGGTCAAGCCGGCGCCCGCGGGCGTCTGACCCGCCCGGGCGCCTGTCGACCGGGACCCTTCCGGATCGTCATGGTGGTGTCCGAGCACCACCGACGACCCGGAGGACCGACCCATGCGATACACCCTGCTCCTGCACTACCCCGAGATGACGGCGGCCGACCTGGGCCCCGACGTCCAGGCCGACGGCGAGCGCGCCTTCCAGGCCTATGCGGCGGCCCTCGACGAGGCGGGCGCGCTGATCTCGGCCGAGGTGCTGCAGCCCTCGAGCGCCAGCACGACGGTCACCCTGCGCGACGGCGAGCTCCGCGTCCAGGACGGCCCCTTCGCGGACACGAAGGAGCAGCTCGGCGGCACCTTCGTGATCGACGTGCCCGACCTGGACTCCGCGCTCGCCTGGGCCCGGAAGGCGCCCAGCGCCCAGTGGGGCACGGTCGAGGTGCGTCCCTCGGCCACCCACTACGCCGACGGCGCCTGGACGCGCTGAGTGCACGGCGTCGTGACCCCTGCTCCCGGCGGGCCGACCGCCGGGGGTGAGGGTCCGCCGTCGGGCACGGTGCTCGCCCGGGCGGAGCTGGTGGCCCGCACGTCGTACGGGCGCCTCCTGGCGCTCCTCGCGGCCCGCGACGGCGACATCGGGCGCGCCGAGGACGCCCTCGCCGACGCGTTCGAGCGCGCCCTGCGGACCTGGCCGGCCGACGGCGTGCCCGCCAACCCGGAGGGCTGGCTCCTCACGGTGGCGCGCAACCGGCTCCGCGACCTGTACCGGTCGGCCACCTTCCGCAGCGGCCCGCTGCCCGACGACGCCGCGCTCGCCTCGGTCCTGCGCGTCCCCGCGGACGGTGCGGACCCGGGCGCCCCGGCCGACGCGGCGCTCGGCGAGCTGCCCGACCGGAGGCTCGCCCTGCTGTTCGTGTGCGCCCACCCGGCGGTGGAGCCCGGCATCCGGACGCCGCTGATGCTGCAGACGGTGCTGGGCGTCGAGGCGCGCGACGTCGCTGCTGCGTTTGCCGTACCGCCGGCCGCCATGGCGCAGCGGCTGGTCCGCGCGAAGCGGCGCATCCGCGACACCGGCATCCCGTTCCGCGTGCCGGGGACCGAGGAGCTTCCCGACCGGCTGGGACCGGTGCTCGAGGCCGTCTACGGCGCGTACGCCGTGGACTGGCGCGGTGACGCGCCCGAGGTCCGGACGTCGCTCGGCGGCGAGGCGCTGCATCTCGCGCTGCTGCTCACGGACCTGCTGCCCCGCGAGCCCGAGGTGCTCGGCCTGGCCTCGCTCCTCTGCCACTCCGTGGCGCGGGCGCCCGCACGCGTGGTGGACGGCGAGCTGGTGCCGCTCGACGAGCAGGACCCCCGCCGCTGGGACGGCGGCCTTGTCCGGAGGGGCGACGTCCTCCTGGAGCGGGCGCGCCGGGTCGGTGGCCTCCGCCGGGTCGGCCGGTTCCAGCTGGAGGCCGCCGTCCAGTCGGCCCACGCCGACCGCGCCCGGACCGGGAGGACCGACTGGGCCGCCCTGCTGGTGCTGCACCGGGCGCTGGTCCGCGTGGCGCCCAGCCTCGGTGCACGGGTGGCGCTCGCGGCGGTCCTCGGCCGGACGGACGGTCCCGCCGCGGGCCTCGCCGAGCTCGACCGGGCCGACGGCCCCGTACCGGCGACGTTCCAGCCGGGCTGGGCCGTGCGCGCCCACCTGCTCGCCGAAGCGGGAGACCCGGCGGCGGACGAGGCGTACGCCCGCGCGATCGGCCTCACCACCGACCCGCACCTGCGGCGGCACCTGGAACGACGGCGTGCCGCCGCACTCGGCGCGACCCCGGACGGCGAGCCCCGCGGCGGGTGAAAGGCAGGGCCGGCATGGTCCTTCCAGGGAGTTACCTGTACGGTCCGGGCGTGACCCCTGCTGCCCGCTGGTGGGTCGAGCACGCATCCTGGTTTCTCGCGACTGAGCTCGTCCGCCGACATCCCGCGTGCTCCGTCGTGCACGTGCGCTCTGCCGACGGCCTGTCCGACCGCATCTGGATCGGAGGCTGGACGGGCGCCGCGTCGTCCCCCGTGTTCGTCCAGCGGTGGGCTCTCGACCGCCTGGGCAGCACCCTGCACGTCGGCCGCGAGATGCGGCTCGTCGTCACCGAACCGTGGTTCGAGATCGTCCGCGACGAGCCCACAGCCCTCGTGGACGTGCTCGAGGAGGCGGCCGGGTTCCCGGTCACCGTCGACGTGCGCCCGCCGTCCGCCCGGACCCTGACCTACCAGGTGATCTGCCACCTCCAGGCGGTGACGGTGATGACGCCGGACCGCATCGTGGGCCGCTCCGTCGTGGTCGACGAGGCCGGGACCGGCCGCCTCGACGCGCCCCCGGAGTTCCAGGGCGTCATCGCCGCGCTCGCTCCCGCGGGGGCACCCGCCGAGGCCTACCGGTTCTGGGTCCTGGAGCAGCACGGCAAGCCCGTGGCGCTCCTCCACGACTCCGGGCTCGCGTGGACCGGAGGCGCGCAGCACGACCTGGCGGCGCTCTTCCACACGCACGGTCGCCTGCAGCCGCTGGTGCACTCGGTGTTCGGCGACCTGCTGCCCTGACGCTGCTTGACCTGCGATGTCACGAACGGGTGACGTTTCGCTCCCTCACCAACGGATCAGGGTGCTCGTGCGTCTTGGTCAGTGATGGACGGCACGTCGAACCAGGAGTGGACCATGACCGCGACGCTGACGCAGGACGAGCGTGACCTCCGCCGGATGGAGATCCTGAACCGTCGGCAGCAGCAGCGCCTCCTCGCGCTCGCCGCCTCCCGCGCCCGGTACACCCCGCTCCCCGTGGTGCGGCGCGTATCGTGGCGGCGTGCGGACGCCTGACCTCACCACCACCCCGCTGGACGCGCTCGGCCTGGACGAGCTCCGGCGTCGGACCTCTGTCAAGTGGCGCGCCTTCGCGCCCGACGTGCTGCCGATGTTCGTCGCGGAGATGGACACGCCTGTGGCTCCGGTCGTCGCGGAAGCGGTCGGACGGGCGCTCGCGGCCGGCGACCTCGGCTACGACCACGGCCGCACCTATGGTGAGGCGCTCGCCGAGCTCGCCGAGCGGCGCTGGGGCTGGACGGTGGACCCCGCCCGGACGCGGACCGTCGCCGACGTCATGGTCGGCGCCATGGAGCTCCTGCGGGTGCTGACCGGACCGGGCGACGCCGTCGTGGTGACCCCGCCCGTGTACGCACCGTTCTACGGGTTCGTGCGCAACGAGGGCCGCCAGGTGGTCGAGGCGCCGCTGCGCGACGGCCGGCTCGACCTCGCCGCGCTCGAGACCGCTTTCGACCGCGCGGTGAACCCCCACGGACCCGGACCTGGGGCGGGGCGTCGCGCCGTCCTCCTGCTCTGCAACCCGCACAACCCGACCGGCACCGCGCACACGCGCGAGGAGCTGGCCGCGACGCTCGCGCTCGCCGCGCGCTACGGCGTGCGGGTCGTCAGCGACGAGATCCACGCGCCGATCGCGGGCTACGCCGGGATGCCCGACGGCGGCGCGGCTGGGCTCGCGCTGCCAGGCGGCAGCGGGGGTGGTGGCGGCCGTGGCGCGCCGGCCGCCGGGGCCGTCGGGGCTGCGGGGCCCGCGCCGGCCGCCGCGTGGGACGACTTCGTGCCGGTGCTCGCCGTGCCCGGGTCGGAGCCGGCGATCGCGCTGCACTCCGCCTCCAAGGCGTACAACCTCGCCGGGATGCGGGCTGCCGTCGCGGTCGCGGGGCCCGATGCGGTGGCCGACCTCCGGCGGGTGCCCGAGGAGGCGGACCACGCGGTCAACCACCTCGCGGTCCTCGTCCACGCCGCCGCCTACCGCGACACGTCCGACTGGCTGGACCGCGTGCTGGCAGGGATCGCCCGCAACCGCACGCTGCTCGACACCCTGATCGCCGAGCACGCGCCGGAGCTTCGGCATCGTGCGGGCGGGGCGACGTACCTCGCCTGGGTGGACGCCACCACCGCCCTGCCTGACGTGTCGCCGTACCGGTTCTTCGTCGACCGGGCGCGGGTCGCCCTGGGTGACGGCGCGACGTTCGGCGGCGGTGGCCAGGGGCACGTGCGGGTGAACCTTGCGACGAGCGCGGAGATCCTCACCGAGGCCGTCCAGCGGCTGGGGCGGGCGCTCGACGAGCGTCGCTGAGGCGACGCGGCGCGTTGCGGTGTGCCGGCGCGGCCGAGGACAACCTTGTGCAGGCAACGGGGTTGCGTTGCCTGCACAAGGTTGTTCTCGGCCGGTGCGGGCCGGTGCGGGCCGGTGCGGGCCGGTCATGGCCGGCGCGTGGCGGCGGCGTGGTCTGTCGGCCTCCGTTACTCTCACCCGCGTGGGCCCAGAGTCGAGCTATCCCGTGAATCAGTCCGGACCCGGCACGCCGGGGTACGCCGGTGTGCCCGGACCGCCGTCCGGCGCCGGGCAGCCCGGCGCGCACCCAGGCGGGGCGTACCCGCCGGGCGTGCCGGGCCAGGGGTACCCGGGCCCGGGCCACCCCGGCGGCGGGTACCCGGGCCAGGGGCAGCCGGGCGGGCCGGGTTACCCCGGCGGGCCTGGCCACCCCGGCGGGCCTGGTTATCCGGGTGGGCCCGACGTCTTCGGTCCCCAGGGCGGGCCGGAGCAGCCGGCGAGCCCTGCCCGTCCGGCGCGATCACGCGGCAAGGTCGTGGCCGCGGTGGTCTCCGCCGTCGTTCTCGTGGCGGCCGCCGTCCTCGTCTGGTTCCTCTTCTTCCGCGGCCCGTCGGTCCCTGAGCCGCAGGACGCCGCCGACGCGCTGGCGGCCGCGCTCGAGTCGGGCGACGTGTCCGGCGTCCCCGTCCACACCACCACCTCCGTGGTGCCCCAGGAGCAGTACACGGCCGTCTTCGAGCAGCTCACCGCCGCCGTCGGCGACCGCGGCCACAGCGTCTCCGTCGCCGACCTCGAGGAGGTCACCGAGGGCGACGACGCCGGCAAGCGGGCCACCGCGACCCTCCAGTGGTCCTGGCCGGTCACGACCGAGGCCGCCTGGGACTACACCACCCGGGTCGACCTGGCCTACGCGGAGCCGGCGGACGGCGAGGAGACCGGTGAGTGGGTAGCCACCTGGGACCCCACCGTCCTGGTCCCCGAGCTGCAGGCCGGGGAGCGGCTGGCGGTCGACCGCACCATGCCGCAGCGCGGTGAGATCCTCGGCGCCGGCGGTGCCAAGATCGTCACGGCCCGCACGGTCTACCGCGTGGGCATCGACAAGTTCAACCTCACGGCGGACCAGTGGGACAGGTCGGCCCGGGCACTCGCCGCCCTCATGCCGGAGCTCGACGCGGACAGGTTCGCCGCGGCCGTCCGGGACGCGGGCGAGAAGGCCTACGTCGAGGCGTACCCGGTCCGGGAGGGCGACACCAGTCACGACCTGGGGGCGATCCGGTCGGTGCCCGGCGTCCTGGTGCGCGAGGACATCCAGCACCTGGCCCCCAGCTCCGACTTCGCGCGACCGGTCCTGGGCCGGTCCGGCGAGGCGACCGCCGAGCTCATCGAGAAGTCCGAGGGCAAGATCCAGCAGGGCGACCAGGTGGGCCTGTCGGGGCTGCAGCTCCAGTACGACGAGCAGCTGCGCGGCGTCCCCGGCGTCGCGGTCACGGTCCAGCCCGCCGAGGAGGCGGCCGAGGGTGCCGAGCCGCGGCAGGTGTTCGCCGTCGAGCCGGTCGGCGGGACGCCCCTGCAGACCACCCTCGACGTCGACATCCAGGCGCGTGCCGAGGCTGTTCTCGCGGGTGTGGCCCCGGCCAGTGCGATCGTCGCCATCCGGCCCTCCACCGGTGAGGTCGTCGCCGCCGCGAACGGGCCGGGCAACGACCAGCAGAACTTCGCGCTGCTCGGCCAGTACCCGCCCGGCTCGACGTTCAAGATCGCGACCACGCTCGGGATGCTGCGATCCGGCCTGACGCCGTCGTCGACCGTCTCGTGCCCCACGGAGATCAGCGTGGACGGGCGGACGTTCCAGAACGTGCCCGGATACCCCACGAGTGCGCTCGGCGAGATCCCCCTGGCCACGGCGTTCGCCCATTCCTGCAACACGGCGATGATCGGGCAGCGTGAGACGGTGAGCCAGCAGGCGCTCCATGACTCCGCGGCCGCTCTCGGTCTGGGCGTCGAGTCGGCTCTGGGGACGGGCGGCTTCTTCGGGAGCGTCCCCACGGAGGCAGGTGCGACCACGCACGCGGCCTCGATGATCGGCCAGGGCGAGATCCTGGCGTCGCCGCTCGCGATGGCGAACGTGGCCGCCAGCGTCGCGGCAGGACACCGGGTGGCGCCGGTGCTGGTGCCGTCGGAGGAGCCGGCCGCTCCGGCGTCGGACGGCGTGACCGCCGAGGAGGCGGCCTCGCTCCGCGAGCTGATGGCCGGGGTGGTGCGCGAGGGCTCCGCGCAGGTGCTGCAGAACGTGCCGGGCATCGTGGGGGCCAAGACCGGCACCGCCGAGCACGGCGACAACTCCGGCCCGCCGCACGTCTGGATGGTGGCGATCGCCGGTGATCTGGCCGTGGCCGTGTTCGTCGCGGAGGGCGAGTTCGGGTCCACCACGGCCGGGCCGATCATGCAGGCGTTCCTGGGCGGCTGAGCGCGGGCGAAGCCCCCTCACCCTGCTGGTGGGGGACCAGGTGCCCGGCCGGGCGCCGCAGACGACGAGGCCGCCGGACCCTTCGTGGGGGTCCGGCGGCCTCGTCGGTCCTGCGGCACGCCCGGGCGGCGGTGGTGCCCGGTGGTGCCGGGTCAGCCCGTGTAGCCGGCGGTCTCGCAGGCGGCGGAGTACTCGTCCACCGCGGTGGTGACGGCGGCCGGGTCTGCCACGGTGCCCTCGATCGCCTGGTCGAAGGGCAGCTTGATGGGCTCGAGGTAGGCGGCGGTCTCGTCGTCCACCAGCGGGATGAGGGCGGCGAGGCGCTGGCTCGCGCTGGTGACCGGACCCGTGCTGGTCTCGTCGAGCGGGGCGGCGACGAGCGGGGCCGCCGTCTGGATGTACGAGTTGAGCGACCCCTCACCGTAGAAGAAGGTGCGGCAGGCACCGACGGTGTCGTAGACGGCCGAGGAGGTCTCGCTCGCGGTGGCGGACGGGCTCGCGGTGGTGGCGTCGTCCGTGGTGGCACCCTCGTCCGAACAGGCGGCGAGGAGCAGAGCAGAGGTCAGGACCGCGGTAGCGGCAAGGTACTTACGCATGCTAACGATTTGATCCCGTGGCGGGGCTCGTTCGCAAGTCGATATCGAAACGATCCGAGCGAGATGCCCGGCTTCTTGCGGGTGGTCCGGGTCTGGTGTGGTCAGGTTCACGTCTGCGGGTCACACCGGTGGCTGCGCGTCCGCGCCCTGGACCGTGTGATCGGCAGTTCGGTGGGGGGGGGGGGGGGGGGCCACCCCCCCCCCCCCCACCGAACTACCGATCACACGGTCGGAGCCCGGGCCCCGGGGCCCGGGCCCCCGGCCCGCGGGCTGGGGTCAGGCGTCGGTGGGTGGCGTGCCTGGCGACCTCAGCGCTGCCAGCCGTGACCGGAACTCCGGCTCGTCGATCTCACCGCGGGCGAACCGCTCGGCGAGGATCGCGACCGGGTCGCTGCCGGCCATGGGCGGATAGCCCGGGTAGCCCTGGTGGCCCGCCCACGGCGGCGGGCCGGCGTGGCCCCGGCCGAGACCGTTCCGCGCCCGGCGCGCGAACAGCACGATCAGCGTGGCGAACAGCAGGAACCAGAGCAGGGGGAAGACGAACCACCAGGGGCCCGGGCCCCAGTGACCGTGCGGCCCGGACGCGACGGCGTCCGCGAGGGTGGTGAGCATCTCGACCTCCAGTGTCGGTCGCGCCGGACGGTCCGGCGGGAACCCCTCAAGGCTCCCGTCCGACGCCGGGCGGCGCGTCGGCCTGCCGTACCGTCCCGCGTACCGCCCTGGTACCGCCTGTGCGCGAGGTCTGAGGCCTGCTCACCCCGCCCAGCCCGGCCGAACCAGGCCCGCCTCGTATGCCAGCACCACGAGCTGTGCCCGGTCGCGCGCACCGAGCTTGGTGAGCACCCGGGACACGTGCGTCTTCACCGTGGACTCGGAGAGGTACAGCCTGGCGGCGATCTCGTCGTTGGCGAGCCCGCCCGCCACCTCGACCAGCACCTCCCGCTCGCGCGGCGTGAGCTCGTCGAGGCCCGGCACCGGCGCGACGGCGCGGGTGGCCTCGGCGACCCGCGCCAGCAGCCTCCGGGTCACCGTGGGCGAGAGCAGCGCGTCGCCCGCCGCGGCGACCCGCACCGCGCGCACCAGGTCGGCCGGCTCCGTGTCCTTGACGAGGAAGCCCGACGCCCCGGCCCGGATCGCCTCGGTCACGTACTCGTCGAGCTCGAACGTGGTCACGACGACCACGTGCACGCCCGAGGCCCGTGGCGACGCCACGATCCGGCGGGTCGCCTCCAGGCCGTCGAGCCCCGGCATGCGGATGTCCATGAGGACCACCTGGGGCAGGTGCTCGAGCGTGAGTCGCACGGCGTCGTCGCCGGTGGCGGCCTCGGCCACGACCCGCATGTCGTCCTCGGAGTCCACGAGGGCCCGGAAGCCTCCCCGGACGAGCGCCTGGTCGTCGGCCAGCAGGACGTCGATCACGTGTCTCCCTCGGTCGTGGTGCGCGCGTGGACGGGCAGGACGGCCCGGACCTCCCAGCCCGGGCCGGGGTCGCGCGGCCCGGCCTCCAGCGTGCCGCCAGCCCCCTCGACGCGCTCCCGCATGCCGAGCAGCCCGTACCCGGGCGAGGGTTCCGCCCGGGGTGCGCGGCCGTCGTCGGACACCGTGACCTCCACCGTGCCGCCCTGGCGGCGAACCACGACGTCGACGCGGGTGGCGCCCGCCGCGTGGCGGCGCACGTTGGTGAGCGACTCCTGGACCACGCGATGGACCACGCCGGCGAGACGGTCGGGCAGGTCGTGGGCGGCGGGGTCCACGTCGAGCGCGACGGCGACGTCGGCGCGGGCCTGGGCGGCGAGCCGCTCCAGGCTCGCGAGGTCCCACGTGGGGGCGAGGGGAGCGTCGTCCCGGACGATGCCCAGCACCTCACGGACCTCGTCGAGGGCGTCGCGGCTCGTGTCGCGGATGTTGGTGAGGGCTGTCCGGGCCTGGCCGGGGTCGCGGTCGAGCAGGTGCAGCCCGACCCCCGCCTGGACGGTGATCGCGGAGAGGGAGTGCGCGAGGACGTCGTGCAGCTCGCGGGCGATCCGGAGGCGTTCGGCGGTCACCGCGGTGCGCTCCCGTTCCGCCGCGCTGCGGAGCTCCGCCTCCCGGGCCGCGGCCAGGCGCCCGGCGCGGTCGCGGACCGTGCCCGCCACGAGCAGCACCACCGCGACCCAGGCGCCACCGGCGACGAGGGACGCGGGGCTGGGGTTGCCGGGCGCGGTGCGCAGCAGGCCGGCGACAGCGACCGTGACGCCGAGCAGCGCGGCTCCCGACCACGCCACCCACCGGCCGCGGGCCGACGGACCGCTGAGGAGCGCCCCGACCAGCACCGTCACCGGACCGACCAGCACAGGCCCCCACGCGTACCCCAGGGTGAGGAAGAGGCCCGCCGCGGCGGTCGACGCAGCCACCGCGACGACGGGGCGACGCGGCAGCAGGAGCACCAGGGCCAGCGGCGGGACGAGCAGCAGGGCGAGCCCGAGGCCGTCGGGGGGCGCCCCGAGGGACTCCCACGTCCCGGGGTTCCACCGGCCACGACCCGGTCCGCTGCCTCGGCCTGGTCCGGCCCACGGGCCGTGCGCCGCGCCGAACGAGCCCAGCACGGTGACCACGAGGGCGAGGACGGCGAGGAAGATCCGCGGACGACGGCGGTCCAGCGGACCGGTGAGGCGGTCCGAGGGACCGGCCGGGCCGGGCATCATGCCAGCACGCTACGCCGCCGGCCGGTGCGACGCGTCGTCCTGCGGTGCCGGGCGGGGTGGTCCCGTGGTGCCGGTCGGTTGGTCGCCGAGACAGTGCGCTCGTCGGACGAGGTGACTGTCTCTGCGGGGCAGCGGGGCGGCGGGGCGGCGGGCGCCGCGGGCCGGCGGGGCGGCGGGCGCGGTCACCCCTCCCGGACCGCGTCCAGCACCCGCGGGTCCTGGCAACCGCGCGCGAAGCCCGCGATCCGCCGGTCGATGTCCTTGCGCAGCAGGACGACGCCGACCCGCTCGGCGAGCGGCGCGAGCCAGCGCGGACGGCAGCTGAAGGAGTACCGCCAGACGGCGCGCGTGCGGCCGTCGGGCTCGGGGGTGAACCGCCAGCCCGCGGCGAAGTGCTGGAAGAACCAGCTGCCCGTGAGCATCTTCATGCCGACGTTCCGGGGCGGGTTGTACGACACGTACTCGCTCGTCATCCGCAGCCCCGAACGGTGCGTGGTGGCGACGCGGACCCCCTTGGCCGGGCGGGCGGCGCCGTCGAGCAGCCGCTGCCGCCGGATGAACGGGTCCCAGAGGAGCCGCACCTCGCCCGTGGTCTGCGACACCGCGTAGGCGGTGTCGACGTCGACGGGGACGACGAGCGAGGATTCGACGACGGGCACGGCCCCATCGTGCCCGACCCCGGTTCGTCGTGGGTATGGCTGTGGCGGGAATCCCGGCCCGGATTCCCGCCACAGCCATACCCACAACGCGACAGAGGGTCAGGCGAAGCGCTCCATGCGCTCCCTGACGACGCCCTTGCCGCGGCCGTTGTCGGCGGAGGCGTCCCAGGTGAAGACCTCGGTGCCGGTGATGAAGACGTGCTCGGCGCGGGAGTTCACGTCCAGCGGGTCGCCCGACCAGACCACGACGTCGCCGTCGAGGCCCGGTGCGAGGGCGCCCACGCGGTCGTCGAGGCCCAGGAACGCGGCGGGGTTGGTGGTGAGCGCCTCGAGGGCGACCTGCGGGTCAAGACCCTCCTTGACGGCGAGGGACGCCTGGTGCACCAGGAAGTTGATCGGCACCACGGGGTGGTCGGTGGTGATGGCGACGCGCACGCCCGCCGCGGCCAGGATGCCCAGGTTCACGATGGCGCGGTGGCGCAGCTCCACCTTGGAGCGGGACGTGAACAGGGGGCCGAAGATGACCGGGACGTCCTTCTCGGCCAGGACGTCGGCGAGGAAGGCGCCCTCGGTTCCGTGGTTGATCACCAGCCGGTAGCCGAACTCGGCCTGGAGGCGCAGGGCGGTGGCGATGTCGTCGGCCCGGTGGACGTGCTGGTCCCACACGAGCTCGCCGGCCAGGACGCGGGCGAGGGTCTCCTTGCCGAGGTCGCGGTCGAACGGCTTGCCCTCGGCTGCGGCGGCGTCGCGCTTGGCGACGTAGTTCTGCGCGTCCACGAACGCCTTGCGGATGACGTTCGCGACGCCCAGGCGCGTGGACGGCAGCTGCTTCTTGTCGCCGTAGACCCGCTTCGGGTTCTCGCCGAGGGCGCTCTTCACGGACACCGACTCGCTGATGATCTGCTCGTCGACGGTGCGGCCGCCCCACGTCTTGATCGCGACGGTCTGGCCGCCGATCGGGTTGCCCGAGCCGGGCTTGATGACCGCGCTCGTCACGCCGCCGAGCAGCGCGTCACGGAAGCCCTCGTCCTCGATGTTGATGCCGTCGAGGGCCCGCAGGGCCGAGCCGTCGGGGTGGGTCATCTCGTTGGTGTCGTTGCCGGCCCAGCCCTCGCCCTCCTCGTGGGTGCCGATGTGCCCGTGGGCCTCGACGAAGCCGGGGAGCACGTGGCGGCCGCGGGCGTCCAGGGTGGGGACGCCGTCGGGGACTGTCACGTCCGGGCCGACGGCGGTGATCACGCCGTCCTCGACGAGGACCGTGCCGTTCTCGATCGGGGCGGCGGCGACCGGCACGACGTAGGCGTTGACGATCGCGATGCTGGAGCGGGAAGTCATGGGGGCAATCATTACCGAAAGCAATTACCTACGGCAATCGTCGGCGCTCTCAGCCTTGCCGATGGCGACGGTAGTGCCGCGCCACGCGCGCCCGGTTGCCGCAGCCGGCCGAGCACCACTCCCTGCGGGCGCCGTCCTTGACGAAGTACAGGACGCACCCCGGTCCGTGGCAGGCGCGGAGCTCCCCCGTCGCGCTGCGGGCGGCGAGCTCGGTCCCCTCCAGGGCGAGGTCGGCAAGGAGGCGGGCGAACCCGGTCGCCGTCGATGCGCGGTCGACCGACAGCGCCTCGTCGTAGCGAGCCACCACCCGCTGCGTCGCCAGGTGCCGGTTCACCTCGGCCAGGGCGGCCGTGACGGCGAGCGCCGGGTCGACGGCGCCCTCCCGGTCGTCGTCCGTCGCTGACGCGGCGAGCCGCCGGAGCGCGTCGCGGAGCCTCCGGGCCGCGGCGAGGTCGGGGTTCCCTATCGGGGCGGGCTCACCGGCCGGGGCGGGCTCGCCGGCCGGGGCGGGCTCGCCCAGACCGCCGGCGGCCAGCCACTCGCGGAACGTCTCGAGCGACTCGAGCGAGTCATGGACGCCCGACCGGTCGGCCCAGACGGTGTTCATGAGCCGCACGCTGCGGGGCTCGGAGGCGTAGAGCACCGGCGCGTCTGTCATGCGGTGTCGCCTCCCTCCGGTCGTCCGTGTCCCAGCCTACCGGATCTCTAACGGATCACCCCTTGCTAGTCGTTAGTGACCTGCACTACGGTTCACCTAACGGTTGCACGGATCACATCCATTAGACGATCGAGGGGTCGTCGGCCGTGCGCCGGTGAGGAGAACACCGTGGGTACCACCGTGCTCAAGACGGGTCACGTGGCGATGAACGTGACCCAGCTCGATCGCTCGGTCGACTTCTACCGCCAGGTCTTCGACATCGAGGTGCTGGCCCGCTCCGACGGCGAGCGCGCCTTCGCCCTGCTCGGCAAGGACGGCGTGCTCGCGCTCGCCCTGTGGCAGCAGAGCACCGGAGAGTTCCCGACCGGGCTGCCCGGACTCCACCACCTCTCGTTCGAGGTCGGCTCGGTCGACGAGGTCCGGGCCGCCGAGCGGGTGCTGAAGGAGCTCGACGTGGACTTCGCCTACGACGGCGTGGTTGCCCACGGGGAGGGGGCCGGGTCGGGCGGCGTGTTCTTCAGCGACCCGGACGGCATCCGGCTCGAGATCTACGCCACGACGGGCGTGGACGGCACGACCGCCCCGGTGGCCGGCGCCCCCACGTGCGGGTTCTTCTGATGAGGCACCCCGGCGAGGTGGCGGTCCGGCGGCGTGCCGGCGTCGACGCCGACGACTGGGGGAGCGCCTCGGTCGGCGGCACGGTCCCGGACGTCGCGGCGGACTTCCTCGCGGCCCAGCGGATGGTGGTCGTGGCCGGCCGGGCCGACGGCGAGATCTGGTCGACCGTCCTGACGGGAGACCCCGGCTTCGCCGTCGTCGAGGACCCCTCGACGCTGGTGGTCGGGGCCTCCCTGCCGGCGGCGGACCCACTGAGCGGCAGCTTCGCGTCGGAGGAGGAGGTCGGCATGCTCGCCATCGACCCGGCGACCCGCCGCCGGATGCGGGTCAACGGCCGGGCTCGCACCACCGGCGCGGGCCTGCAGGTCACGACGGAGCAGGTCTACTCCAACTGCCCGAAGTACATCCAGACCCGCCGGATCGTCGGCGACGACCTGCCGGTGGCCCCCGTCCGGTCGGACAGCACCACGCTGACCGACGCCCAGCAGGCCTGGCTGGCGGGCGCCGACACGTTCTTCGTCGGGACGGGCGCGCCGGGCCACGGGCTCGACGTCTCGCACCGCGGGGGCAGCCCCGGCTTCGTCGAGGCCACCGCCACGCACCTCGGGTGGCCCGACTACGTCGGCAACTCCATGTACATGACGCTGGGCAACACGCTGCTCGACCCGAGGGCCGGGCTCCTCGTCGTGGACTGGGCGGCGGGCCGCACGCTCCACGTCGCCGGCCGGATGCGTGTCGACTGGGACGCGGACCGGACGGCCCGCCGCCCGGGGGCCCAGCGCCTCGTCGAGCTCGACGTGACCCGCGTCGTCGAGCTGGAGCACCGGCTGCCGTTCCGCTGGCACCTGGAGAAGTACTCGACGTTCAACCCCCCGGTGAGAGGAGTGTGACCATGCGTGTCGAGGTCGACCGAGCCGCCTGCGAGATCCACGCCCAGTGCGTGTTCGCCGCCCCGGACGTCTTCTCCCTGACAGAGGACGACGAGCTCGAGTACGTGGAGTCGCCCGGCCCGGACCAGGCGGCGGCCGTCGCCGAGGCGGTCCGGGCCTGCCCCGTCCAGGCGATCCGCGTGACCGCCGCATGAGGCTGCGCTCGGTCGTGGTGGTCGGTGCGGGGGTCGCCGGGCTCAGCGCCGCCGTCGAGCTGCGACGGCAGGGCTGGGGCGGCCGGCTCACGATCGTGGGGGCTGAGCGCCACCTGCCGTACCGGCGCCCTCCGCTCTCGAAGGAGTTCCTCCTCGGGGGTGCGGCCACCGCGCTCACCCTGCCGTCCGCCGCGGAGGTCGAGGCCGAGTGGCTGCTCGGGCACGCCGCTACCGGCCTCGACCGGGCGGGTCGGCAGGTGCTCACGGCGGACGGCGGGCGCGTCGCCTTCGACGGGCTCGTGGTGGCGACCGGCGAGGTCCCGCGGCCGGTGCCGCGGGCCCTGCGCGGGCTCGGCGGCGTGCACACCCTCCGGACCCTCGACGACGCCGACCGGATCCGGGAGGAGCTCGGGTCGGCGTCGGCCGCACTGGTGGTGGGCGGCGGCCTCCTCGGCAACGAGCTCACGGCGACGCTCCGCACGCTCGGCCTGCCGGTGACGCTCGTGGACCGGGGAACGCTCCCGCTCGAGCGCGTCCTCGGCGCCGGCCTGGCGGAGCGGGTCGCCGCGCTGCACCGCTCCCACGGCGCCGACCTCCGCCCCGGCCGGCAGGTGGTCGCCCTGCAGGGCAGCGGCCGGGTGCGGGGCGCGGTCCTCGACGACGGCAGCGTGGTCCGTGCCGACCTGGTCCTGCTCGCCCTCGGTGGTCGGCCTGCCACCGGCTGGCTGGCGGACGGCGGGTTCGAGGTGGGCCCCTCGGGCCTGGTGGCACCAGGCATCACGGCCGCCGGCGACGTCACGGCGGTGTCCCGGCCCGGGACCGGGGCCTCCGCCCGCCGGCCGCACTCCGCCCGCCGGCCGCACTACGCCGCCGCGACCGAGCAGGGCGCGCGTGCCGCTCGCACCCTCCTCGGCCTGACGGCGACCGGCGACCCGCCGCTCCTGCCGAGCTTCTGGACCCATCTGTACGACTGGCGGGTCCAGGCGGTCGGCCGCACCGGCGCGGGCCTGGACGCCCGGGTCGTGGAGGACCACCCGGACGGCCGGTTCGTCGCCGAGTTCCGGGACGGCGCCCGGCTGGTGGGCGCCCTCACCAACGGGCGGGCCCACCGGCTCGTCCGCTACCGCCGACAGCTCCTGGAGGAGACGACATGACCCGACCGCCCCTGCCCCCGTTCGACGAGGCCGGCGCCCGCCGCAAGGTGCAGGCCGCCGAGGACGCGTGGAACACCCGCGACCCGCACCGCGTCGCCCAGGCCTACACGCCCGGCTCCCGCTGGCGGAACCGGTCGGAGTTCCTGACCGGCCGCGACGCGATCGTCGAGTTCCTCACCCGCAAGTGGGAGCGCGAGCTCGGCTACGCGCTCCGCAAGGAGCTCTGGGCCTGGACCGACGACCGCATCGCCGTGCGGTTCCAGTACGAGTGGCACGACCACGACGGCCGGTGGTGGCGCAGCCACGGCAACGAGCTGTGGGAGTTCGACCCGTCCGGGCTCATGCGCCGGCGCGAGGCCAGCATCAACGACGTGCCCATCGCCGCGTCGGAGCGCCGGATCTTCGGCCCCCGGCCCGACGGCGACACCACGCCGCTCCCCCTGGGGCCGGACGGCAGCTGACGGCGACCCCGGAGGTGTCTCCCTAGACTCAGCGTGTGGACTTCTACTCGGCCTACGCCCACGGGTTCGCCCGCGTCGCGGCCTGCACCCTCCCCGTCGCGGTGGCCGACCCCGCCGCCAACGCCGCGGCGGTGCTCCAGCAGGCACGCGAGTGCCACGACGACGGCGTGGCCGTGGCGGTGTTCCCAGAGCTCTGCCTCAGCGGCTACGCGATCGACGACCTGCACCTCCAGGACACGCTCCTCGAGGCCGTGCTCGCAGCGCTCGAGGAGATCGTGCGGGCGAGCGCCGACCTCCTGCCGATGCTGGTGGTCGGCGCTCCGCTGAGCGTCGGCACCCGGCTGGTCAACGCGGCCGTCGTCGTCCACCAGGGGCGGATCCTGGGCGTGGCGCCCAAGTCCTACCTGCCGAACTACCGCGAGTTCTACGAGAAGCGCTGGTTCGCGCCGGGCGACGACCGGCACGGCGACACCATGACGCTCCTCGGCGCGGAGGTGCCGCTCGGCCCCGACCTGATCTTCCGCGCCACGGACGTGCCCGGGCTCGCCGTGCACGCCGAGGTCTGTGAGGACATGTGGGTACCCGTGCCGCCGTCGAGCGAGGCGGCGCTCGCGGGTGCCAGCGTGCTGCTCAACCTCAGCGGCAGCCCCATCACCGTGGCGCGCGCGGAGGACCGCCGTCTGCTGGTCCGTAGCCAGAGCTTCCGCTGCCTGGCCGCCTACGTCTTCGCGGCGGCCGGGCAGGGTGAGTCCAGCACCGACCTCAGCTGGGACGGCCAGACCATGGTCTACGAGACCGGTGACCTGCTCGGCGAGACCGAGCGGTTCCCGGACGGCCCGCGGCGCACCGTCGTCGACGTCGACCTGGACAAGATCCGGCAGGAGCGCCTGCGGCAGGGCAGCTTCGACGACAACCGGCGGGGCCTGGGCGCGCGCCCGTTCCGCGAGGTGCCGTTCGCGGTGCGCCCGCCCGCGGGCGACGTCGGCCTGCGCCGCAAGGTGGACCGCTTCCCCTTCGTCCCGGACGACCCGGAGCGCCTCGCCCTCGACTGCTACGAGGCCTACAACATCCAGGTGAGCGGCCTGGAGCAGCGCCTGCACGCCATCGGGCACCCCAAGGTCGTGATCGGGGTGTCGGGCGGGCTCGACTCCACGCACGCGTTGATCGTCGCCGCGAAGGCGATGGACCGGCTGGGCCGCCCCCGCAGCGACATCCACGCCTTCACCATGCCGGGCTTCGCCACGAGCGCGGTCACCAAGGAGCGGGCCACCCGCCTGTCGCAGGCTCTCGGCGTCACGTTCGAGGAGCTCGACATCCGGCCCGCGGCCGAGCAGATGCTCAAGGACCTCGACCACCCGTACTCCACGGGCGCCAAGCAGTACGACGTCACGTTCGAGAACGTCCAGGCCGGCCTGCGCACCGACTACCTGTTCCGGCTCGCCAACCACCGCGGCGGCATCGTCCTCGGCACGGGAGACCTGTCGGAGCTGGCGCTCGGCTGGTGCACCTACGGCGTGGGCGACCAGATGTCGCACTACGCGGTCAACACGGGCGTGCCCAAGACGCTCATCCAGCACCTGATCCGCTGGGTCATCGACTCGGGCCAGTTCTCCGACGACGCCAACGTGGTGCTGCGCGAGATCCTCACGCAGGAGATCACGCCCGAGCTCATCCCCACGGAGGAGGGCGAGACGCCCCAGTCCACCGAGGCGATGGTGGGCCCGTACGCGCTCCAGGACTTCACGCTCTTCTGGACCCTCCGCTTCGGTTACCGGCCGTCCAAGATCGCCTTCCTGGCCTGGCACGCGTGGCGCACGGCCGACGACGGCGCGTGGCCGCCCGGGTATCCCGTCGAGGGCCGGGCGCAGTACGACCTCGCGACGGTCCGCCGCTGGCTCGGTGTGTTCGTGCGGCGGTTCTTCGCGTCCCAGTTCAAGCGCTCGGCGCTGCCCAACGGCCCGAAGGTGGCGGCCGGCGGCACCATGTCGCCGCGGGGAGACTGGCGGATGCCGTCGGACGCGAGCCCCGCGGCGTGGCTGGCCGAGCTGGAGCGCAACGTCCCGGAGGCCTGAACGCCCGCCCGCCCGCTGCCGAAACAGTACGTTCGTCGGACGAGGTCACTGTCTCGGCGGGAGGCGGGAGGCGGGAGGCGGGGGGGCGGCGGGGCGGGGCACTCAGGCGCGGGCGATATTGTCGGGGGCATGCCTGCCGCCAGCGTCGCTCTCCCTCAGCCCCGGGTTCCCGCACGCCTCCTCGGTCTCGCCGCAGCGTTCCTCGCGCTGGTGGTCGTGACCGTGCTGGGCCTGGTCGTGGGGGCGCCACCGGCCTCCGCGCACGACCGGCTGCTGTCGTCCGAGCCCGCCGACGGCCAGTCGGTCGAGGCGCCCCAGAGCATCCTGCTGTCCTTCTCGGCCGCCCCGCTCGAGACGGGCGCACAGCTCGCCGTCACGGGGCCCGACGGCGCCGCGGTGCCGGTCGAGGCGCCCGCCGTCGACACCGCCGGGGCGACCGTCAAGGCCGCGCTCCCCGCCGACCTGCCGGCCGGCGCCTACACCGTGGCCTGGCACGTCGTGTCGTCCGACGGGCACCCCATCGAGGGGACGTTCGGGTTCACCGTCACGGCCCCTGCGGGCGCGGCCGGCACCGAGGCCGGCGTCACGCCCGAGGCGACCGACGGCGGGACTGCCGAGACCGGGGCGGGCGAGACGTCGTCGGGCGACGACACCGAGGTGGCCGGAGAGGCCGACGACCTGACGGCCGCGCCCGCGGTCCCCGGGCCCGACACGGCGAGCCCGCCGGTCCTGGCGCTCGCGATGCTCGCGGCCCTGGCGGTCGTGATCGCCTCTCTCGTGGTGGTGCGGCGCAAGATCATGGAGAACGAGGAGCTCCGCGAGGCGAGCCGCCGGGCCGCGGAGGAGGCGGACGAGCCGTCGTCGGGCACCGAGGAGGGCGGCGAGCCGCCCGCGAAGGCCTGACCGCCTGCCCGACACCTCCAGATTTCACCCCATCTGCCCCCTGGCCGGGCGTGAACGAGGCATTGTGAGCGGAATGTCACGGGAAAGTTGTGTCGTGAAGGCCTGTTCTCCGCGAAGTTCCGCCGATCTGCTGGCAGGATGGGACATCGACGTCGCGCAGTGACCGCCGTGTGACGTGACCGAAGAAGGGAAACGCATGTCGCTCAACAAGTCCGAGCTCGTCTCGGCGATCGCGTCGAAGTCCGGCCTGACCAAGTCGGACGCTGAGACCGCGCTCAACGCCTTCCAGGAGGTGCTGATCGAGTCGCTCGCCAAGGGCGAGGCCGTGAAGGTGACCGGTCTGTTCTCTGCCGAGCGTGTCGAGCGTGCCGAGCGCACGGGTCGCAACCCGCGCACCGGCGAGGAGATCACGATCCCGGCCAACTTCGGTGTGAAGCTCAGCGCCGGCTCGCTGCTGAAGAAGGCAGTCGCCAAGTGACACGTCGCTGACTCAGCGACAAGGCCCGGCCCCCTCCCGAGGGGGCCGGGCCTTTGTCATGGGCGTCGTCATCGGCGCCATCGGGGGCGGCGTCCGCGGGCTACAGGTGGCCCTTGCGCTCCAGCCACCGCATGGCGACCCACCCGATCGGGATGCGGCCCCAGTACGTCACCACGCGGTACAGCAGCGTCGCCGAGAGGGCGATCGAGTACGGCAGGCCTGCCGCCGCGAGGCCCGCGGTGAGGGCGCCCTCCACGCCGCCCAGGCCGCCGGGCGTGGGCACCAGCGCCCCGAGCGCGTTGCCGATGAGGTTGACGAGCGCCACGTCGATCAGCGCGAGGGAGTGGCCGAACGCCGCCAGGCACGCCGTGAACGCCAGGATGTAGCCGACCGTCATCACCAGGTTGCCGGCCACGCCCAGGGCCAGGCGGCCGGGGTGGCCCAGCATCTGGGCCAGGCGCGGCCACACCTGCTTGACCCGCGGTCCGATGAACGAGATGGCCCAGCGGCGCACCGCCGGGACCAGCAGGGTCGCGACGACGGCGAGCGCGACCCCGCCGAGCGCGAGCAGCACGGCCGGAGACGGCAGCTCCACCAGCGCGCCGGAGCCGGTGAACACGCTGAGCAGGACGAGCAGGACCACCGTGACCACGAACTGCGACACCTGCACCAGCGCCACCGTCGCCACCGCCATGGGCATCGACACGCCACGCTGGGTCAGCATGCGCAGGTTCAGGGCCGCGGGCCCGATGCCTGCCGGGGCGGCGAGGGCCACGAACGACCCCGCCATCTGCGTGAGCGTCGCCTGGAACATCGGCAGCCGCACCGGTGAGAACGCCACGAGGGTGAGCGCCGCACCGAACCAGGTGAGGATCGCGAGGGCGAACGCCACGGCCGCCCACCAGGGGTTGGCCCGCTGCACCGAGGCGGCGATGTCCTCGAAGTTGATGGTGCCGACCACCACGGCCACCACGACGATCGTGAGCGTCACCATGATGACCGTGCGGGCGCCGAACCGGGTGATCCGCTGCGGCTGGACGTCCGCCTCGGGGAGCCGCTCCACGAGGGCCTCGCGGAGGTCGGCGAGCAGGCCCTTGCGCCGCCGGACCGCCTCGCGGGTGGCCCGCGGCAGCGCGATGGACTGGAGCAGCGGGCCGATGGCGGCGATGTCGTCGTCGGGCACGGCGCGCGCGGCGGATGCGACGGCGCGGCGCCCGCCCACGTGGAGCGCCAGGAGCGCGAGCATCTGCACCAGGTCGAGGCGCCGCGACAGCGGCGACGAGGCGATGTCGCCCTGCTCCCAGCCGGTCAGCCACACCGAGGGACGGCCGTCGTCGTCCCGGTGCACCAGGAGGACGTCCTGCGTGAGGGCGCGGTGCGTCAGACCGGCGGCGTGGGCGCGGCCGAGCTGCTCCCAGGCCTCGGCGAGGACGTCGTCGGTCATCTCGTCCTCGGGCAGGTCGCGCAGGGACACCGCGCCGCACGCGTGCTCGAGCACCAGGGCCACGGAGTCGCCGCCCTCGCCGAGCCCCAGGAGGCGCGGGGTCCGCACGCCGGCCGCCGTGGCGGCGTACGTGAGGAGGGCCGTACGCTCCGCGACCGCCTTGAGCGAGATCGCCGCCCGGCCCTCGATGCCGCGCAGCCGCAGCGACCGCCACAGCCGGGTCAGGAAGCCGACCACCTGCCGGTCGCCGTCGAGGACCACGACGTCGCGGCGCTCGTCGTCCTCGGTGAACAGCGCGTAGACGCGGTTGTCACCGGCGCGGGTGAGGGCCAGGGCGGCGGCGTCGTCGACGTCGGGGACGGGCGGGGCGTCGTCGGACAGGTCGTGGACGCGCACGAGCCGGTGGGGCTGGAACCCCGCCCGCCGCACCGCCTCGACGAGCTCCGGCCCGTAGGCGCGCTCGCTCCGCACCCCCGACACGTACTGCACCGCCTGGCCCGCGAGGCGGCCCAGCAGGAGCGTCATCAGCACGCCCGGCAGCGACACCTGCCCGGTGACCAGGACGACGCCCAGCGCCACGAACATGAGGTTCCACGACCAGCGCACGGTCCGACGGCGCGTCGCGGGCCCCGCCACGGTGAGGAGCGCGGCCAGCGCGGCGGCGTACTGCGGGACGGCGATCACGAACCCGGAGCCCGCCTCCCAGACGGACATCGCCCGGACGAGCTCGGGGCTGCCGAGCGACATGACGAGCAGGGTGGCGACGATCCCGACGACGATGCCGAGCACCCCCGAGACGATCGACTCGACGACCTGCCGTCCGAGCCGCCGCACGCCGAGCTCGACCAGGACGGCGACCGGCGCGAACAGCGTGACGACACCCTGGAGCACGGCGACGGGGATGAACAGCAGCTGCGCGAGCAGATCGTTGAAGCTGCGGACGTCCTCGGTGACCCCCTCCGTGGTGCCGTGCGCCACGACCGACAGCACCAGCACGAGAGCGACCCCGACGGCGCACAGGATCATGCCGACCAGGTCGCGGGGGTGCCGCACGCGCCGTTCGGGAGTGTCGACGACGCTCACCAGGTGGAGGTCCTGGACCACCGGGACCTCGGCGCGCGCTTCGACGGCGCGCCCCTCACGTGCGGGTTCGCCGGCCACCGGGGCACCGGACCCGGCGGAGTCCGCCTGGTCGGTGCGCGTGTCGGACATAGTCGCGAGTCTAGGGGCGCATCGTCGGCGGAGCCCCAAGAAAAGGGCACGTGGGGTGAACATCCGGGTAGGTCAGGGGTTTCCCCTGACTTAGAGGAGCGCCCGCCAGGCAGCCGGCAGCAGGGCGTAGCCCACGAAAGCCACCACGTCGAGCAGGGTGTGGGCCACGACGAGGGGGAGGGTGCGTCGTCGTCCCCAGCGGGACGTGTAGAACCAGGAGAAGAGCACGCCCATGACCACGTTGCCCACGAACGGGCCGATGCCCTGGTACAGGTGGTACGACCCGCGCAGCAGCGAGCTCGCCACCACGAACCGCACGCGGTCCCACCCCAGGTCCCGGGTGCGCTCGTAGAGGTAGGCCACCGCCACGACCTCCTCGAGGAGGCCGTTCTGGAGGGCGCTGAGCAGGAGGACGGGGACTGTCCACCAGTGCTGGTCGAGGGCGCTCGCCTGGACCTCGACGGTGATCCCCAGCGCCCGGCCGAGCAGGTAGAACCCGAGCCCCGGGATGCCGATCGCGGCAGCGAGGGCGAAGCCCCAGGCGGTGTCGCGGAGGGGGCGGGCGCGGTCGAGCCCGATCCGGGCGAGCGTGCCGCGGCCTCGGGCGCTCAGCAGGTACAGCGCCAGCGCGACGGGGACCAGGGCGAAGCCGATGCTGAGCAGCTGGTACGTGAGGTCGAGCCAGGGGCGCTCCGACTGGCTCGCGTTCAGCGTCGCGGACTGCTCGGCGAGCGGCGTGGGCGCGGAGAGCCTCGCGACGATGTTGACGATCGCATACACGGCGGACTTGCCGAGGCTGAGCCCGAGGACGATCCAGATCTCCGCGCCGACACGCCGCCGGGTCTCGGCCGGGGGTGTCGCGCTCACGTCGGTCTCGGTGCTGGCCACCAGCCGGTTATAGCACTGCCGGCTGAGGGGCGGGCCTGGCTGGGCCCGGCCGTGAGGGTCAGAGCTCCAGGCGCAGGTGCGGCGTGGCCGCGACGACGGGGCAGCCGGCCGCGGCGGCCGCCTCGGCCAGCAGGGCACCGTGGTCCTGCCAGGGGCGCAGGTGCGTGATGACCAGCAGCCTCGCCCCCGAGCGCCGGGCAAGGCGTCCCGCGTCGCCGGCGGTGAGGTGGCCCGGTGGGCTGCCGCGCCCGGCCCCGGGCCGCGCGTCCGGCAGCGCGCCGGATACTGCGCCGGGCAGGGTGCCGGGCAGCGTGCCGGGCAGGGTGCCGGGCAGGGTGCCGGGCGTCACGACCGGCACGGACCCGGTGCGCGGGCGTCCGACGTCGGGCCCCGCCGCCTCCGCGAGCAGGACGGCGCAGCCTGCCGCCAGCTCGTCGAGGGCCGCGCAGGGGGCGGTGTCGCCCGTGTAGCAGAGCGTGTCGGCCACGCGGACGGCGAAGCTCTGGTCCGTGTGCTCCACGCGGGCGAGCCGTAGGTCGAACGGCCCGAGCCGCAGGTCGCCGGCCTCGGCCACCCGCGCGTCGAACACCTCGGGGTTCTCCCAGACGACGGGCGGCAGGTCGGACGGGGCCACCACGGTGAGCGGCCGGCGGGGGACGGGGAGGCCGGGCTGGGTCCGGAGGTAGCCCAGGTCGGGGAGGTCGGACCAGTGGTCACCGTGACCGTGCGAGATCACGACCGCGTCGATCTCGTGCGGGGCCGCGTGGCGCTGGAGCGGTCCGGCGGCGCCCGTCCCGAGGTCGAGCAGCAGCCGGTAGCCGTCCTGCTCCACGAGGTAGCCGGAGCATGCCGAGTCGGGGCCCGGGACGGAGCCCGAGCAGCCCACCACAGTCAGTCGCACGGAGCGCACCCTAGCCCCAGCCGGTTCGAGCCGCGCATCACCTGACGGCTTGACCAGGGACGACGTTGTCCTCACGGGCCCTTGCGCTCCAGGCCACCGCAGTGCAGACTAGTTTGCAGCACAAACCACTTCGAAAGGCCAACCTGATGAACGACGACGGCACGTCGCCGGACGGCGCGTTCGACCCAGCAGACTCCCTGCGCCTGATCCGCGAGCAGACCGACCGGGCCCGTGACGCCACCGAACCTGACGGGCGCCTGCTCTTCGGCGCGTGGGGTATCGCCTGGCTGGTCGGCTACCTGGCCATGTGGGCGGGCGCGCGCCAGACCGGTGTCCCCGCCGCCTGGGCAGGCTGGGTGCTGGCGGGCTGCCTCCTCGGCGCCATGACGCTCACGGTCGTGCACAGCACCACGCGGACGGTCGGGCTCCGGGGAGCCAGCAACCGCACCGGCGCGCTGTACGGGTGGGCCTGGTTCCTCGGCTTCACCACCTACGGCGTCGTCCTCGGCGCGATGGGCCAGGCCGGAGCGTCGCCCGAGGTCGTCGCCACGGCCGCGAACGGCTTCGCCTGCCTGGTCGTCGGCCTCATGTACATGGCGGGGGGCCTGCTGTTCGGCGAGACCCGCATGTATGCCGCGGGCGCGTGGATGCTCGTCACCGGGGCTGTCGCGGCCTTCGCGGGCATGCCGCACACCTACCTCGTCATGGCGCTGGCGGGCGGCGGCGGGTTCCTCGTGATGGTCGTGGTGGAGCAGGTCGTCCGCTCCCGGCGCCGGGGGGTCGCATGACGGAGGACCTCGACCCCGTCATCCACGCACCCGCGCGACTGCGGGTCGTCGCCACCCTCGCGGCGCTCGCGGTGGGCGACGAGGTGGCCTTCCCCCGGCTGCGCAAGCTGCTCGACATGACGGCCGGCAACCTGTCCACGCACCTGCGCAAGCTCGAGGACGCCGGGTACGTGCAGGTCACCAAGACGCACGACGGCCGGGTACCGGCGACCTACCTGGCCCTGACCGACCGTGGGCGCACCGCGTTCGCGGAGTACCAGACCGCACTGACGAACCTTCTGAAGGGAGCCGGACATGAATGAGGTGGTGGAGGTGTCGCGGGTGACGCGACGCTTCGGGGAGGTCCTGGCGCTCGACGACGTGTCGCTCTCCGTCGGGCCCGGCGAGCTCGTCGGGATGCTCGGCCCCAACGGCGCCGGCAAGTCCACGCTGCTGTCGCTGGTCAGCGGCCAGCGCAAGCCCGACGCCGGGACGGTCCGCCTGCTCGGCGGCGACCCGCGCGACCCCGCGTCCCGGGTCTCCCTCGGCATCACGCCGCAGGAGACCGGGCTGCCCGCGACCCTGCGGGTGCACGAGGTGGTCGACTTCGTGGCCCAGCACTACCCCACGCCGCTGCCCACCGGAGACCTGCTGGAGCGGTTCGGCCTGCTCGACCTCGCCCGGCGGCAGACCGGGTCGCTCTCCGGCGGGCAGAAGCGGCGGCTCGCCGTCGCCCTGTCGCTCGTGGGGCGGCCCAGCGTGGTGCTCCTCGACGAGCCCACGACCGGGCTCGACGTGTCCGGTCGCGCAGCCCTCTGGGACGCGATCCGCGACTACCACGCCGAGGGCGGCACGGTGCTGCTCACCTCCCACTACCTCGAGGAGGTCCAGGCCCTCGCGGAGCGCGTGGTCGTGATCGACCACGGACGCGTGCTCACCGACGACACCCTCGGCGCGGTGCTCCGGCGCGTGTCGGTGCGGCGGGTCGTGGTGTCCAGCGCGTCCGACCTGGGCGGGCTGCCCGGCGTCGCACGCGCCGAGAGGGAGGCCGGCGACCGCCAGGTGCTGTGGACCGCCGACTCCGACGCGCTCGTGCGCGAGCTGGTCGGTTCCGGCACCGCGTTCACCGACCTGGAGATCCGCGGGGCCACGCTGGAAGAGGCGTTCGCCGAGCTGGTGGCGCCCGCCGACCTGGTCGAGACGAGCGAGGGAGACGCACGATGAGCACCCCGGCAACCACTCCGACGTCGGCCACCGCGCCCGACGGCACCGCCCGGCTGCGGCCCTTCTGGGCGCTGTCCTGGCTGCACCTGCGGTACCAGTTCCTCGAGACCGTCCGCGTGCCCATCGCGGTGCTGGGCAACCTGCTCTTCCCCGCCATGTCGATGTTCTTCTTCGTGGTGCCGCAGGAGTCCGTGGCGGGCAACCCCGTGTTCGCCACCACCGCCGTGGCGTCGCTCGGGCTGTTCGCCGTGTGCTCCGCCAGCCTCTTCACCTACGGCCTCGGGGTCGCCGAGGACCGGCAGCTCCCCTTCGACCCGTACGTGCGCTCGCTGCCCGCAGGGCCCGGACCGCGCATGGTGGGCCGCGTGCTCAACGGCGCGATCTTCTCGCTGTTCGGCGTGGTGCCGCTGATCCTCATCGGGTGGCTGTTCACCGAAGCCACGGTGACGGCGGGGCAGCTCCTCGCGGGCGTCGCGACCATCCTCGCCGTCGGGGTGCCGTTCGTGCTGCTGGGGATGGGGATCGGGCACTCGATGTCGGCCAAGGCCGCGCTGCCCGTGGTGCAGGTGATCCTGTTCCCGCTCGCGTTCGCCGGCGGGCTCTTCCTGCCGCCCCAGCTGTTCCCGTCCTGGCTCGACGGGATCTCGCTCGCGACCCCGACACGCGCCGGCCGCGACCTGCTCGTCGCGGCCGTGACCGGCGTGGACGCACCGGCGTCGTCGCTGCCCGTGCTCGCCGGGTGGACCGTGGTGTTCGCGGCGCTCGCGGTGTGGGGCTACCGGAGGGACGAGGGCCGCCGGTTCCGGTAACCCTCCGCCGAGACAGTCACTTCGTCCGACGAAGTCACTGTCTCGGCAGGGGGTGGGGTCAGCCCGCGCGGCGCAGCCGGAGCGAGTTGCCCACCACCAGGACCGAGCTGAGCGCCATCGCGGCGCCCGCGATCATCGGGCTGAGCAGGCCCGACGCCGCCAGCGGGATCGCCGCCACGTTGTACGCGAACGCCCAGAACAGGTTCTGCTTGATGATCCGGAGCGTCGTCCGCGACAGCCGGACCGCCGACGCCGCTGCGCGCAGGTCGCCCCGCACGAGCGTGATGTCGCTGGCCTCGATGGCCACGTCGGTGCCGGTGCCCATCGCGAGGCCCAGGTCGGCGGTGGCCAGGGCAGCGGCGTCGTTGACGCCGTCGCCCACCATCGCGACCGTGCGGCCCTCGCGCTGGAGCTCCGCGATGCGCGCCGCCTTCTCCTCGGGCAGCACCCGGGCGAGGACGTCGTCCTCGGCGATGCCCACCGCCCGGGCCGCCTCACGGGCGGCGCCCTCGGAGTCGCCGGTCAGCAGGTAGGGCCGCAGGCCCAGGGCCTTGAGCTCGGCGATCGCCTCGCGCGACGTGGGCTTGGCCGGGTCGCGCAGGGTCAGGGCCGCGCGTGCGGTCCCGTCCCACGCGACGGTCACGGCGGTGGCACCACCGGCCTCAGCCTGCCCGACGGCGGCACGCACCTCCTCCGGCACCGTCACCCCGCGCTCGGCGAGCCAGTCGAGCCGCCCCACCAGCACGCGGCGGGTGTTCAGCGCGCCGTCGGGGGCGAGCCCCGCGTGCGACCGCCGGACCAGGCCCTCGACGCCGCCGCCGGGCGTGGCGACGAAGCCGGAGACCTCGAGCCCGTGACCGGAGGTGTCCTCGGCCGCCTCGCCGGTGGCAGACGTTCCGGGCGTTTCCGGCAGCCCGGACGCGTCCCGGGCTGCCGCGGCGTCACGTGCTGCCGCCGCGACCGCCTGCGCGATCGGGTGCTCGCTGAGCGCCTCGACGGCACCGGCGTACCGCAGGGCCTCGGCGTCGTCCCCGCCGGCGGCCGCGACCACCGACTCCAGCGCCATTCGGCCCTCCGTCACGGTCCCGGTCTTGTCGAGCACCACGGTGTCGATGCTGCGCGTGCTCTCGAGCACCTCCGGCCCGCGGATGAGGACGCCGAGCTGGGCTCCGCGTCCGGTGCCGACGAGGATCGCCGTGGGCGTGGCCAGCCCGAGGGCGCAGGGGCACGCGATGATGAGGACGGCGACGGCGGCGGTGAACGCGGCGTCGGCCCCGCCGCCCGCGAGCAGCCAGCCGACGAGCGTCAGCACTGCCAGCACCACGACCACCGGGACGAACACGGCCGAGATGCGGTCGGCGAGCCGCGCCACGGGCGCCTTGCCGGTCTGGGCGGCCGACACGAGCCGGCCGATCCGCGCCAGCATCGTGTCCTCGCCCACGCGGGTGGCCCGGACCAGCAGGTGGCCCGACGTCAGGACCGTCCCGCCCACCACGGCGTCCCCCGCCGTGACGTCCACGGGCACCGGCTCGCCCGTGACGAGCGACGTGTCGACGGCGGACGCGCCCTCGACCACCACCCCGTCGGTGGCGACGGTGGCACCGGGGCGCACCGTGAAGACGTCCCCGACCTGCAGGGCGGCGACGGGGACCTGGGTGGTGACCCAGCCGCCGTCGGGCAGCCGGAGGGGTGTGCCGTCCTCGGCGAGCGAGACGCGCTCCGCGTCCTTGGCGCCGAGCGAGAGGAGTGCGCGCAGGGCGTCGCCCGCGCGGCGCTTGGAGCGGTGCTCGGCGTACCGGCCCGCGAGGAGGAAGGTGGTGACCACCGCGCCCACCTCGAAGTACAGCTCCGGGCCCATGCCCTCCATGCCGCCCATGGGCGGACGGACCGTGTCCTGGACGAGCACCCAGAAGGACCACAGCGTCGCCGCCGTGACGCCGAGCGACACGAGGGTGTCCATGGTGCTGCTGCCGTGGCGCGCGGCCCGGGCGGCGGCGGTGTGGAAGGGCCATGCGGCCCAGCCGACGACGGGCAGGGACAGCGCGGCGATCAGCCACTCGCGGCCCGCGAAGTCGATCCCCGGGACCATCGAGAGCACGAGGACCGGCGCGGTCAGGACGGCCGCGACGCGCAGGCGCCGGAGCAGGTCGGCGCCGCGGTCCGGGGTGGTGTCGGTGGCGGGGTCGGCTACCGGCTCCGCCTCCCCCGGGCTGTCAGAAGCTCTCTGGTCTGTACGCCGGGAAGCCTCTGACAGCTCGGGGGTGGCGCTGCGCGAGCGGGTGACTGTCGCGCCGTAGCCGGCGGCCTCGACCGCGGCAACGAGGTCGGTGTCGTCCACGTCCGCGGTGAGCACCACGTGGGCGCTCTCCAGCGGGAGGTTGACCGTGGCCGCGACGCCCGGGATCTTGCCCAGCTTGCGTTCCACCCGCGCCACGCACGACGCGCACGTCATCCCGGTCACGGCGAGCTCGACCTCGCGGAGCGGGGCGCTGTCGGCGGGGGCGAGGGGCGCGGAGGGGGCAGTCATCACGGGCTTCCTGGGAGAGAGGTGACGGGAGGGGCCGGCGGCGTGGACCCGCACGATGGACCGACCCGGCGGCGGGGACCTACGCCTGGACGATGGGCAGGGTGCGGAGCGCCTGCTTGGCCGGGGCCTGGGCGGACGCCTCGGCCGCGACGGCGTTCTCCAGCACGTCCACGGACGTGACCGAGTAGCCGGCCTCGTCCACGGCCTCGCGCAGCGGCGCCTCGGCCAGCGGCAGCGCCGAGACGACGCGGACCAGCGAGGTGCCGCCGGCGTGCAGCTCGACCGAGATGTCCTGCACGTCGGGCACGCCGCGCAGCTCCTGGGTCACCGACGAGACGCAGTGGCCGCAGGTCATGCCGTCGACAGCGAGGGTGGTGATGGTGGTCATCGGGTTCTCCTTGGTGGGGTTCACATGCGGACGAGGCGGGCGATCGCCTCGGAGGCTTCGCGGACCTTGGCGGCCCCGGCGTCGTCGGACGACTTCGCCGCGTCGACGACGCAGTGCCCCAGGTGGTCCTCGACGAGCGCGAGGCTGACGGCCTGGAGCGCCTTGGTGACCGCCGAGACCTGGGTGAGGATGTCGATGCAGTAGACGTCCTCGTCGATCATGCGGGCGATCCCGCGGACCTGGCCCTCGATGCGGCGCATGCGCTTGAGGTAGGCCTCCTTGTCGGAGGCGTACCCGTGGGGGCCGTCGTGGTCGTGGGCGCCGCCGGGCGCCCCGTGGTCCGGGTGCCCGACGACGTCCGTGGTCGCCTCAGGTGCCTGCGTCGCCTCGGTCATGCTTCCACCATACCCCCAGGGGGTACGTAGTCAAGGGCTCCTGCCCCGTGACCCGGGTCACGGGGCCGCGGGCGCCTCCGCCACGGCGATCCGGAGCGCGGCCACCAGGTCGCGGTACAGCTCGTCCGACGCGTACAGCTCCTCGTGCGTGCCGCCTGCGCGGACCCGGCCCGCCTCGAGGACGAGGATGCGGTCGGCGTCGAGCACCGTGGAGAGCCGGTGCGCCACCGTCACGACCGCGCCCCGCGCCGCCTGGGCGCGGATCGCGTCGTGGATCGCGGCCTCCGTCAGGCCGTCGACCTGGGAGGTCGCCTCGTCGAGGAGCAGCACCTCCGGCTCGCGCAGCAGCGCGCGGGCGAGCGCGATCCGCTGGCGCTGCCCGCCCGACACGGCGGAGGAGACCAGCGACGTGTCGAGGCCGTCGGGCAGGGCGTCGAGGTCGGCCTCCAGGCGCACGGCCCGCAGCACCTCCCGCACCTGCTCCTCGGTGGCCTCCGGGCGGCTGAACAGGAGGTTCTCCCGGATGGTTCCCGGGACCACGGGTGTCTCCTGCTCCACGTAGGCGAAGCGCTCGCGGACGGCGGCATGGCTCAGGCGGGAGTACGGGACGCCGTCGAGCAGGAGCTCGCCGTCGTCGGGCTCGACGAAGCGGAGCAGGAGCGACAGCAGCGTCGTCTTGCCCGCCCCCGACGGGCCGACGAGGGCGACGTGGCCGCGCCGTGGCACGTCGAACGACACGTTCCGCACCGCGGGCGGTGCGTCGGGGCCGTAGCCCGCGGTGACGCCGACGAGGGCGACGGCCGGGACGTGGTCGCCCGGGGTGGCGGCCGCCTGGCCTGTGACCGGGCGGCTGCCCCCAGCGGTGCCGGCCGCGTCGCCCGCGACGGGCGGCTCCTCGACCTCCAGCTGCTCCACCTCGCGGATGCGCTCGGCGGCGGCCATGCCGGACTGCAGGGTGGTGAACGCCTGCGACAGCTCGGTGATGGGCCCCACGATGTTGAACGCGTACAGGAGGAACGCGACCAGGCTGGAGACCGCGAGGAGGTCCTCGGAGACCCGCCACGCGCCGACGCCGAGGATCGCGATGATCGCGAGCTGGATGCCGCCCCACGAGACCGTCCAGGCGAGGGCCTCGGTGCGCACGGCGGTGACGGCGTGCTTCTGGGCCTCGCGCGCGTCCGTGAGGATCGCGGTGCCCTGGCGCTCCTCGGCCCGGCTCGCCTTGACGGTCCGGACGGCGCGGACGGTGCCCTCCACGGTGCCGCCCAGCCGTCCCACGGCCTCCTGCGTGCGGTGCTGCGCCTTGCCGATCCCCGGCAGGAGCACCGCCATCGAGATCGCGACGACGACGATGGCAGCCACCGTCGAGGCGAGCAGCACCAGGTCCAGCACCGCCATCAGCACCAGGGTGCCGACCAGCGCGATGGCCCCGTTGACCAGGCTGACCAGGCTCTGCGACGCCGCCTGGCGCAGCAGCAGCGTGTCGGACGTGACGCGCGTGACCAGCTCTCCCGCAGGCTGGGAGGTGATCGCGGCGACCCGCGCGCGGAGATAGCGGCGCACGATCGACTCGCGGGCGTCGTAGACGATCTGCTCGGCGAGCGTGCCCAGCAGGATCCACTGGACCATGCCCACCACGGAACCCACGACCATCAGCACGACCAGCCAGGCCACCGGCGCGGTCAGGGGGTTGCCGGCGGCGAGCGAGTCGAGGACCCACTTGGTCACCATGGGCGTGGCCAGGCCCATCGCCGTCCCGGCGAGGCCGAGCACCAGGCCCAGGGCGAGGGTGCGGCGGTGCGGCCGGACGAACCCCAGCAGGATGCGGAGCCGTTCCGGGCCGGGGTGCACGGGGGCCGGGGCGGCTGCGGGCGGTGAGTCGGTCATGGTGTCAACCATGGTTGACGATCCTCTCGTGTGTCAACCATGGTTGACGGGGTCAGGCCTTCGCGATCGCTGCGGCCCGGGCCGCAGCGGGGAGGGCGTCGAGGATGCGGTTGACCGCGGCGTCGTCGTGCGCGGCCGAGACGAACCAGGCCTCGAACACGGACGGCGGCAGGTTGATCCCCGACTCCAGCATCGAGTGGAAGAGCGCGGTGTACCGGAACGACTCCTGCGCCTGCGCCTGCGCGTAGTCGCGCACCCCGCGCGACGCCGCCAGCGGCCCGAAGAACACCGAGAACAGCGAGCCGGCCCGCTGGACGACGTGCTCGACACCCGCGGCGGACAGGGCGTCGCCCACGGCGTCGGACAGGGCGGAGGCGACGGCGTCCACCCGGGCGTACGCGGCGTCGTCGGCCAGCCGGAGCGTGGCCAGGCCGGAGGCGACGGCGACCGGGTTACCCGACAGGGTGCCCGCCTGGTACACAGGGCCCACGGGCGCGAGGTGGTCCATCACCCAGGCCGGGCCGCCCAGCGCGGCCACGGGCATCCCGCCGCCGATGACCTTGCCGAACGTGAAGATGTCGGGGGTGTAGCCCTCGGCGCCCTGGGCGCGGAGGGACGCGTTCTCCAGCCCCCACCAGCCCGACGGACCCACGCGGAAGCCGGTGAGCACCTCGTCGAGGATGAGCAGCGCGCCGTGCGTCGCCGTGATGCGCCGCAGACCCTCGTTGAAGCCCTCCGCGGGCGGGACCACGCCCATGTTGGCGGGGGCGGCCTCCGTGATGACGGCGGCGATCTGGGACCCGCGCTGCGCGAACGCCGCCTCCACGGCCGCGAGGTCGTTGTACGGCAGCACCAGCGTCTCGGCGGCTGACGCCTCGGTCACGCCCGCGGTACCGGGCATCGCCAGCGTCGCGACGCCGGAGCCCGCCTCCGCCAGCAGCGCGTCCACGTGCCCGTGGTAGCAACCGGCGAACTTCACGACCAGTGGCCGGCCCGTGACGCCGCGTGCCAGGCGGATCGCGGTCATCGTGGCCTCGGTCCCCGTGGACACGAGCCGGACGCGCTCGGCGGCCGGGACGCGCCGTCGGACCTCCTCCGCGAGCTCGACCTCCGCCAGCGTGGGCGCGCCGAACGACAGCCCGCGGGCCGCCGCCTCCTGGACCGCGGCCACCACCTCGGGGTGCGCGTGACCCAGCAGCGCGGGGCCCCACGAGCAGACCAGGTCGACGTACTCGCGCCCGGCGACGTCCGTAACGTACGGGCCGCGCGCAGACGCGAGGAAGCGCGGCGCCCCGCCCACCGACTGGTACGCCCGGACGGGCGAGTTCACGCCGCCGGGGATCGCGCCCTGGGCGCGGACGAACGCCGCCTGGTTGGGGTCGGGCGCCGCGGCCCGCCGCAGCGCCTGGGGCTCGATGCCGTTCTCCTGGGCCACTGTGCGCTCCTCCGTCACTTGATCCACTCCGCGATCTCGAGCGCCCAGTACGTGAGGATCACGTCCGCGCCGGCCCGCTTGATGCTCGTCACCGACTCGAGGACGGCGCCCTTCCGGTCGATCCAGCCGTTCGCGGCGGCGGCCTCGATCATGGCGTACTCGCCCGACACCTGGTAGGCCGCGACGGGCACGTCGGACCGGTCGGCCACCGACCGCAGCACGTCCAGGTACGACCCGGCCGGCTTGACCATGACCAGGTCGGCGCCCTCGGCGAGGTCGAGGTCGGCCTCGCGGAGGCCCTCCCGGCCGTTCGCGGCGTCCATCTGGTACGTGCGCCGGTCGCCCTGGAGCGCCGAGTCGACCGCCTCCCGGAACGGGCCGTAGAACGCGCTCGCGTACTTGGCGCTGTAGGCGAGGATGCTCACGTCGAGGTAGCCGGCGTCGTCGAGCGCGTCGCGGATCATCGCGACCTGGCCGTCCATCATGCCCGACGGCGCCACGACCTCCGCCCCCGCGCGCGCCTGCGCCACCGCCATGGACGCGTACCGGTCGAGGGTCGCGTCGTTGTCGACGGTGCCGTCCGAGGACAGGACGCCGCAGTGGCCGTGGTCCGTGAACTCGTCGAGGCAGGTGTCGGCCATGACGACCGGCGCACGCCCGTCCTCCCGGCCCGCGACGGCGTGCCGTGCGATGCGGATGGCCCGCTGCAGGATGCCGTTCTCCGCGTCACCCTGGGAGCCCGTGGCGTCGCGACGGGCGGGGATGCCGAACAGCATGACGCCGCCGATCCCCGCGTCGGCGGCCGCCGCGACGGCCTTGCCGAGCGTCTCCTCGGTGTGCTGCACCTGGCCCGGCATGGACGTGATCGGCGCGGGCTCGGTGAGGCCCTCCTTGACGAACAGCGGCAGCACCAGGTCGGCCGGGTGCAGCCGGGTCTCCGCCACCAGGCGGCGCATGCCCGGTGTGGCGCGCAGACGGCGCGGCCGGTAGACGATGCCCGAGGTGCTCACGGGTACTCCTTCGTGGTCGGTGCGGTGGTCGGGGGACTTGGGGCGCTCGCGACGCGAGCGGTGCTCGTGAGGGCGGTGCTCGCGAGGGCGGCGAGGACAGCGTCCGCGAGGGCCGCGTCGGTGGGCTGGGTGGCGGTCGCGACGACGTCGAGTCCCGCCCGGCGGGCGGCGTCGGCGGACGGCTCGCCGATCGCGACGACCGCCCGGCCCTGCCCGAGCTGCGCGGCGACCTGCCGGGCGGCGGACCCGGACGACACGACGACCAGGTCGTACATCGCCCCGACGACGTCCGCGGGCAGCTTTCGCGCGACGGTGCGGTAGGCGGTCACGACGTGGGGCTCCCAGCCCTTGGCCGCAAGGGCCCGGGGGAGGTGGTCTCCCGCAAGGTCCCCAAGCGGCAGCAGCACTCGCTTCGTCGCTGTGGGTATGGCTGTGGCGGGAATTTCGGCGCCGATTGCCGCCACAGCCATACCCACAGCGGAAGGAGGTGCGGTGGGCGGTGGGGCGGGCGGGAAGGCGTCGGCCAGGGCTGCGGCCGTCCGCGTCTCCGGGACCAGGTTGGCAGGGATGCCGTGCCGGGCGAGGGCACGCTCCGTCGCGGGGCCGACGGCGGCCCACCGGGTCGCCTCGGGGATCCAGCCGGGGCGCGTGACGGGGCCGGCCGGGTCGGCAGTGCCGGCCGGGTCGGCCTGGGCGGGGTCAGCCGTGGCCGCAGCAGCCTGGCCCGCGTCCGCCTGGGTCGCCGTCGGCTCGCCGAGGAGCGCCTCGACCGCGTTCACGCTCGTGATGACGACCCACTCGTAGCCGCCGCGGGCGAGCCGCTCGCGGGCGGCCCCCAGCGACGCCGCGTCCTCCACCGGCGCCCGCTCGATCACCGGGGCTGTCGTCACCCGGACGCCCGCGGCGCGGAGCCGCTCGACGAGTCCCCCGGCCCGGTCCTCGGCCCGCGCGACGAGGACGGAGGCCTGACGCGCACCGTCCCGGCCGGCCGTGACGTCGGTACCGGTACCGGTCCGGCGGGCGGCCGCTGTCGGCTCCGTCGTCACGCACCCTCCGGGTCGTCGGTCCCGGTCGGGTGGTGGTTGGCCGGCACGCCCACGGGGACCGGCGCCCGGAGCAGCGGCGCGAGGCGCTCGGCACCCTCCAGGAGCAGGGCCTCGCCGACCCGCACGCCGAGCTGCCGGGCGACGTCGTCGAGCGTCTCCGGGCCGGCGTCGGCCGAGAGGCCGGCCTGCGAGCGGTGCACCAGCTGCTCCGTGCCGTCGACGCGGGCCACCACGGCGGTGAGCGTCAGCACACCGCTCTCGGCGACGGCGTGCGCACCGACGGGGGCGGCGCAGCCGGCCTCGAGGCGGGCCAGGACGGAGCGCTCCGCGAGGACGGCGAGCCGGGTGGGCCGGTGGTCGAGCGCGCGGATCGCCTGAGCGAGCGACTCGTCGTAGGCGACGTCGACCGAGGTGATCGACGACGTCCGGACCTCCACCGCGAGGGCGCCCTGCCCGGGGGCAGGCGAGACGACGTCGGTCTCCAGCACGTCCGTGACCGCGTCCGTGCGGCCGAGCCGGGCGAGGCCGGCGAACGCGAGGACCACGGCGTCGAGGTCGGCCTCCGGGCCGAGGGCCCGGCCGAGGCGGGTGTCCACGTTGCCGCGGATGTCGACCACCTCGAGATCCGGGCGGGCGGCCCGGAGCTGCGCGGCCCGGCGCGGCGAGCCCGTGCCGACGCGAGCCCGGAGCGGCAGCGTGTCGAGGGTCAGCCCGTCGCGGGCGCAGAGCACGTCACGGGGGTCCTCGCGCTCGGGGCTGACGTACGTGAGCCCGGGCGCCGGGGCTGTCGGGAGGTCCTTGAGGGAGTGCACGGCGACGTCGCACCGGCCGTCCAGCAGCGCGTCACGGAGGGCCGTGACAAAGACGCCCGTGCCGCCGAGCGTCGCCAGCGAACCCGTGCGGACGTCGCCCTCGGTGCGGATGTGGACCAGCTCGACCGGACGGCCCGTCAGCTCCTCGAGGCGCCGCGCGACCAGGCCGCTCTGCGTCGTCGCGAGGGCGCTCGCCCGCGTGCCCAGGCGGAGCGGGGTGCTCTCCGCCGGGCGTTCGGCGTGCTGCTCCGCGGCGGTCTGCGGGGTGCCGGGCATGCTGACGGACTCGGGGGTCGGGGTCACATACCCAGTGTCCCCCTTCCGGCCCGGTCGGACGAAACGGGAAGGCGGTCCTGCGGCGGACCTCACACCCTCGTGCCCGCCTCGCACCCAGACCCCGTGTGACCGGCAGTTCGTCGGATGATCGGCAGCCCGGGCTGCCGATCATCCGACAAGCTGCCGGTCACGTCGGCGAGGACCCGCGAGCTGCGACGGCGGACGCCGCGTGCTGCGCGTGGGCCACGATCGCCGCGAGACCCGTTCCGGCGATCCAGCCACCCGTGACAGCCAGGCCCTCCGTGGCAGACACGGCTGCGACGAAGGACGTGACCTGCGCCCGGTAGGCGGGAGTGGGCGGCGGCAGCGAGCCGTCCCACCGCTGGACCAGGTGGTCGCGGACCCTCCCGGTCAGGTCCACGCCCAGCAGGGCGGACGCGTCGCGGGTGGCCTGCTCGACGGCCGGCTCCGGGGTGGGCTCGCCGATGCGGCCGTAGCTGAGCCGGACCACGTGGACGCCGTCGCGCCCTGTGGCCTCCCGGACCCGGCGGGCCAGCCAGGGCCACTTCGCCGTGGCGTGGGTGAGGGCCTTCGCGCGGACGGGCGGGTCACCCGCGGCTGCGTCGGGGGCCACGAGCATGCCGGAGCCGCGCGGGGCGGCGTCGAGCTCCGGGGCGTCGAGCAGGAGCGTGACGAGGCGGATGTCGGCGCCGCGGGCGGGCTGCGGGACGGCGGCCCTGTTGCCTGCGGGGGGCTCCGCGCACATTGCTTCGGCACTTTGTCGGGGGGGGGGGGGGGGGGGGGGGCGCGCGCCCCCCCCCCCCCCCCCCCCCCCCCGACAAAGTGCCGAAGCAATGTGCCGAACCGTTGTCGGACGGGCCGATCACGTCGGCGAGGCCCGGGACGCCCGCGGTCGCGATCACCAGTCGCGGCGTGCGCAGCACGGCCGGCCCGGCGCCGACGGCGGACCCGGGGCCGCCGTCGCCGGTGCCGCCCTCCCCGCCCGCGCCGCCGCCCGGGTGGGTGAACTGCACGAGCCAGCCGGCGCCGTCGTCGTCCACCGGGGCGCGCTGCACGCCCGTCACCTGCGAGCCGACGCGGACGTCCAGGCGGGCGGCCAGCGTGTCCACAAGCCTGTGGATACCGCCCTCGATGCCGCGGACCGCCGAGCCCGGGGGCGCGGCAGCGCGCAGCTCCGCGACCGCTCGCGTGAGGGAGCCGCTGCGGGCGAAGGCGTCGAGGAGGCCGGGGGCCACGGCGCTGACGTCGAGCGACGACAGCGGCGCGGAGTGGACCCCCGCCGCCACGGGCGCGACGAGCCGGTCGGTCACGCGTCGCCCGAGCCGGGTGCGGGCCAGGGCACCGAGGTCGGAGGTGTCGGCGAACCGGCGCGGCAGCACGCGGTCGAGGCAGGCACGCGCCACGCCCGGCCAGCCGACGGCGCGGCGCACGTCCGCTGCCCAGGGCCGCGACGGGATGCCGAGGATGCCCGCCGCGGGGAGCGGGAACGCCCGGCCCGCGGCGAATCCCCAGGCCGGGGCCGGAGCGGGCGCCTCGACGCTCAGCCCGAGCTCGCGGGCCAGCGCCTCGACGGCGGTGCCGCGGGTCGCGAAGGACTCCGCCCCCAGGTCGAGCGGGACGTCGGGCAGCGAGGGGAAGGACCCCCCGCGGACCGGCCCGCCGGCGCGGTCGGAGGCCTCCAGGACCACCACGCGGAGGCCGTGCCCGGCAAGGGTGTAGGCCGCGACCAGGCCGCCGATCCCGGCGCCGACGACGACGGCGTCGGCCCGCTCGGGGTCGCTGTGCCCCGGGCCGCCGCCCCCGCCCGCCGTCACAGCGAGTGGACCAGCTCGACCACGCGCGTCAGCACCGTCGGGTCGGTCTCGGGCGGCACGCCGTGGCCGAGGTTGAGCACGTGCGCGGGGGCCGCGAGCCCCCGGCGGGCCACGTCCCGCACGTGCGCCTCGAGCACGGGCCACGGTGCCGCGAGGAGCGCGGGGTCCACGTTGCCCTGGAGCGGCACGCCGGGCAGCAGCGCGGCGGCCTCGTCGAGCGGGGTGCGGTAGTCGACGCCGACGGCGTGGTCGGCGAGCCCGGCGTCGGCCAGGACGGACCGCATCGCGGGGAGGAGGTGCCCGGTGCCGGTGCCGAAGTGGATGGCGGGCACACCGGCGTCCGTCCCGGGGCCGGTCGTGGCCGCGCCGGGGCCGAACCGGAGGTCGGAGACGTGCCGCAGCGCCCGGGTCGAGGCACCCGCGACGTGCGCCGTGTAGTCGGCGAGGGACAGCGAACCGGCCCAGGAGTCGAAGAGCTGCACCGCGGAGGCCCCCGCCGAGACCTGGGCGCGGAGGAACGCGCCGGTGAGGTCCGCGGTCCAGTCCACGAGCCGCTGCCACGTCTCCGGGTCGGCGTGCATCAAGGTGCGGGCCGCAAGGTGGTCGCGGGACGGCCGCCCCTCCACCAGGTAGGCCGCGAGCGTGAACGGCGCCCCGCCGAACCCGATGAGCGGCGTGACCCACTCCTGGCCCTGCTTCTCGGCGAGCTCGGTGAGCCCGGCCACCGTGAGGGCGACGGCCTCGTGGATGGGCTCGAGCGCCTCGTCGGTGAGGGTCCGGGACACGAGCCGGTCCACGTCGTCGGCCGTCCGGTACGGCTGGTCCATCACGGGCCCCACGCCGGGCGCGATGTCCACGCCGACACCGGCGAGCCGCAGGGGCACCACGATGTCGCTGAAGAAGATCGCCGCGTCGACGCCGTGCCTGCGCACGGGCTGGAGCGTGATCTCGGCGGCGAGCGGGGGCCGCAGGCACGAGTCGAGCATGGTGACCCCCTGCCGTACCTCGAGGTACTCGGGGAGCGAGCGACCGGCCTGGCGCATGAACCAGACAGGCGTGTGACCAGGCCGTTCACCCCGCAGGGCCTGCACCAGGGGTGCGGCGGAGGTGCGCCCGTCGCTGAGCGGATGGGCGGGGGCGAGCGTGGTCGACTTCACGCTTACCGATTCTGCCCTGGCACCCCTGACCGCATAAAGTCGGAGCACTGTGGTTCTCCTCTCCCTGACAGCCAGCCATCGCGAGCTCGACCTCGACGCGCTCGAGCGCCTGTCCACGGGTTCTACGTCCGTGGGCAGGGTCGTCGTGGGCTCGTGCGGGCCCGTCCAGGGCGCCGTGGTCATCTCCACGTGCAACAGGTTCGAGCTCTACCTGGACGTGGACGCGCCCCTCGACGGCGACGGCGTGCGTCACGCGACGCGGCACGTCGCCCAGCTGGTCGCCGGCGCGTCCGGGGTGGACGACGAGACGGCCGCCGCCAGCTTCACCGTCCGCTCCGGCCAGGAGGTCACGGAGCACCTGTTCGCCGTGGCTTCGGGGCTGGACTCGATGGTCGTGGGCGAGCGCGAGATCGCGGGCCAGGTGAAGCGGGCGCTCGAGCTGGCGCGCGAGCAGGAGACCACCTCCAAGACGCTGGAGCTCCTCTTCCAGACGGCGTCGCGCACGTCCAAGCGGGTCGGTACCGACACAGAGCTGGGCGCGGCGGGCCGGTCCGTCGTCTCGCTGGCGCTCGATCTCGCCGAGGGCCAGCTGCCCCCGTGGGGCGCCTCGCGCGCCGTCCTGATCGGCACGGGCTCGTACGCGGGTGCGTCGGTCGCTGCCCTGCGGGCCCGCGGCTGCGACGACATCCGCGTCTACTCGCGGTCCGGCCGGGCGGGGATCTTCGCCGAGTCGCACCGGGTGGAGCCTGTCGACGACCTGGTCACGGCGCTCGCGGAGGCGGACCTCGTGGTGAGCTGCAGCGGCGCCCGCGGGCGTGGCCCGGCCGGGGGGTCGCGTCCCGGCGCCTCCGCGGCGGCCCGCGAGCGGGGTGAGGACACGTCGTGGGGCAGCGGCGGTGCGGCTGGTGTCGCCGGGCCGGCCCGCCTCGGGCTGGTGGCAGGCCCGGACGCCCCCGCTGAGGCGAGCCTCGACCACGTCCTGGACGCCGCCGCGGTGGTGCGGGCTCGGGAGCGCGCCGCGCAGCGGGCCGGCGACGAGCCGGAGCCGCCCGCGCTCGTCATCCTCGACCTCGCGCTGCACCGTGACGTCGACCCGCGCGTGGCCGACGTCGAGGGTGTCCTGCTCTACGACCTCGCCACGCTGAAGGCGCACGCGCCCGCGGTGGCGCGTGACGTCGTCGGGCAGGCTCAGGCGATCGTGGACGCGGCTGCTCGGGCGTTCGAGGACACGCGGCTCGGCCGCGCGGCCGACGCCGCGGTGATGGCCCTGCTCGACGAGGCCGAGGAGCGGGTGCGCGCCGAGGTCGAGGCGGCGGTGGAGCGTCTGACCGCCGAGCTCGCCGAGCGGGGCGAGGACGGCCCCCAGGAGTCCGACGTCGAGGCCGTCGCACGTGACGTGCGCCGACGGGTCCACGCGCAGCTGCACGGCCGGATCGTCGAGGTCCGGGCGTCGGCGCGGGCGCGTGCGCGGGCGTCGGAGGCGGCGGTCGTCGCCGGCGCTGAGGCCGTGGCTCGCGACGCAGCGGGAGCGCGCGTTACCGAATCGTGATGGCCGCGGGCGATATTTCCCGCTCACGCCGCTATGAGCCGGTAATGGTCCGGTACCGTCGGCACATTCGACAGTAGGTACCTGGGTCAACCGCTGGAGCAGACCTCATGAAGCACGCCGCAACGAAGCCGTCGTCGCAGACGGGAAAGACCCACGTCACGCGAGTCGTCGCGACCTTGGCGCTCGTCACCGCGGCCACGGCCGCGGCCGCCCCCGCGATGGCCCACTCCGACGGCTTCGGGCACGACCGCGACCGCGGGCACGACGGCGGGCGGTCCCAGGGCCACGACTGGGCCGAGCAGGACCACGGGGACCGCGACCGTCGCGACCGCGACCGGCACGACGAGGGGCACCGCGCCGACGACGGGCGGACGCAGCAGCAGACCGCCGGCGCGCCCCAGTCCTTCGAGCCGCAGAACTACCGGCCCGCCGACTACTCGGTGCCCGGCTACACGGGCAAGGACTGCGACCGGGGGAACGGCGCGCAGGAGCAGCAGGCCCAGGCTGCCGCACCGGCTGCCGCTCCGGTGGCCGCGGCACCGCAGCAGGCTGCGCCGGCTGCCGCTCCCGTCGCGACCGAGGCCGCGCCGCCCGCTGCTGCGGGGGCTGCGGCGCAGAAGACCGGCACGGCTCCGGCGCCGGCGGTGTCGCGGGACCCCGCCGTCGTCCCGGCCGGGACCGCCGGGACCGCCGACGCTGCTGCTGCCGAGGCCGCTGCCGCCGACGTGGCGGAGGCGACCGGCGCGCAGTTCGTGTCCGCCGCGGCCACGCGGTACGACACGGCGGCCGTCGACCGGATCGTCGCGGACGCCGACGCGCTGCGGGCGGCGACGCTGGACGCCCCGGCCACGATGCCGATGACGGGCTTCGAGGCTATGGCGCTCACCGGGCTGGCCGGCGCGCTGGTGGTCGGCGGGTCAGGATCCCTCGTGATGGCGCGCCGTTCGCGGGCCGAGAACTGACCTGCCCGTCTAGACCTGTGGGAACCTCCGGGCACGGATAGACTCCACGCATGGTCAAGAACTCCGCGTCCGACTTCGTGCTCCGCCCGTTCGAGGGGCTGCCCGGGGAGACCGACTGGGTGGCGATGCGCGAGGTCGTGCCCTCCGCCACCGCGACGGCTCGTACCACCGCCGAGCACGGCTCGCGCGAGGTCACGGTGGTGACCCTCCTGCCGGGCGGCTGGACTGCGCTGCACCGGGCGGACGGCAACATCCTCCTGGCCGTGCAGGGCATCGTCGGCTCGGGCGACGTGAGCCGCGACCTGGCTGCGGCGCTGCTGGAGGCCATCTCGCTGGAGCCGGGCACCGCCGTGGAGCCGGGCGCGCTGCCGGGCGACGGCCCGCGCCTGCAGGACGTGCTCGACCTGTCCGTCCCGTTCGAGATCACCGTGCACGACGGGTTCGACTACTGGGTGGACCCCTCGACCGAGGTGACTCCCGAGGTGAAGGAGTCGCTGGAGGACGCGGCGTCGGGCACCGTCCCGACCGTGCGTCTCGAGTCGGTGTCGTCCGCGTACTGGTGCCGCATGAGCCGGGAGTTCCTGCGCTGGGCGCGCCCGGAGCCCGAGGAGCAGCTCATCGACGCGCTGTCCCGCCTGCACGCGAAGCGGGAGTCCGGTCTCGCCGGCGGCCGTTTCGTGGGCGCCTTCCGCGCCTCGGGTCTGCTGGTCCCGGTCTGGGAGCTGCCGACCGGTACCGAGGCGGCCGACCTGGAGGGGCCGGTCAAGGAGCTGGACGAGCGGCTGACCGCCGCGCTCGCCGTCGACGCGCCGCTGGACGCGAACGAGCGTCGCGCTCGGGCCGGCATCGTGTCCCGTCAGGTCACTCTTCGCTAGTGCGGCTCCGGTGGGTTCCGTGGGCAGGAACTCGCCGGTTCACGACAAGTTGCCCGCTTCAGGTCCCACGTCTTCACGGCAACTCCTCAACCAAGGGAGTAGGATTTCGCGGGTAATCCTTTGCTTAGTGAGAGAGTAAAGGTCGCCGACGATCACCACCCATCGACCCACCAGGCAGGACAGGTGTGAACGCTCTCCCGGTCGCCAAGACCGCGCGTCCAGGTAACGCCCAAGCAGGCAGGAACGTCCAGCGGGTTGCCGTGATCATCCCCGCCAAGGACGAGGCTGAGCGCATCGCCGCGACGGTGCGCTCGGCTCGGGCGATCCCGCACGTCGACCTCGTGCTCGTCGTCGACGACGGGTCGGTCGACAACACCCAGGACGTGGCGCGAGGGGCGGGGGCCGTGGTGGTGCGGCACTCGCACAACCGGGGCAAGGCTGCTGCGATGGAGACGGGTGCCGCTGTGGTGGCGATGCGCGACGCCGAGGGGCGTCCGCCGAGGCTGCTGCTCTTCATCGACGGCGACCTGGGCGACACGGCCGTGAACACCGCACCCCTGGTCCGTCCGGTGCGTGAGGGTGTGGCCGACGTCGCGATCGCTCTCCTGCCCAAGCAGCCGGGCGCCGGCGGCCGCGGCATCGTGGTGGGCGCCGCTCGCCGGGCGATCGAGTCGATGACGGGGTGGAGCCCCAGCCAGCCGCTCTCCGGCATGCGCTGCCTCACCCGCGAGGCCTTCGAGGCTGCTACCCCGCTGGCCCGGGGCTGGGGCGTGGAGACGGGCATGACGATCGACCTGCTCCGCAGGGGCTACGTCGCCGTCGAGGTGCCGTGCGACCTCCGGCACCGGGCGTCGGCGAACGACCTCCAGGGCCAGATGCACCGGGCCGCCCAGTACCGGGACGTCATGCTCGCGGTCGGCGCGCGCCGAGCGCGCGCCGCTGTCAGCGGTGTGCGGCAGGCAGGTCAGCAGGTCGTCCGGAGCTGACGCTCTCGGGGGCGCGCACCGGCGGCGCGGGCGAGTCCGGCGGCGCTGCCGGACCCGTAGGGCCGGGCGTCCGGAGCACCGTCAGCAGGATCAGAGGGACCGCCGGGATCAGGGCGATCATCGCGATCCGCACACCGAAGTCGTTCACCACCGAACCGAGCGTCGCGAGCGTCCAGATGGCCAGGACCGCCGCACGCAGCAGCGGCCACTCCCGCTCGGCTCGGAGGAACCAGCGCGGGGTGACCCGCTCCCGCAGCGAGGCGGGCGCGAACAGGGCGACGGCCACGGCGACCAGGATCAGCACGGTGATCCATACCGGTACGCCGCCCAGCACCGACCTCAGGGCATAGCCCGCCTTGCGTGCGAGCGTCTCCCACGCCTCGCCGTCGATCACCTGGCTCACGAACCGGCCCAGGTGGGAGCGCTGCTCGGCGGGGCGGAGCCAGTCGAGGACGCCCACGGCGCCGACGAGCGCCACACCGGCCAGGCCGACGCCCGCGAACCGCGCGAACGTGAGCCGTAGCCCGGAGGCGGCGAGCCCCACCACCACGAAGGCTGGGACGAGCACCAGCCCGCCCCCGAGATCAGCTCCCAGCGTCGGCCACACGTCGACGGCCATGGCGACGACGGCGATCACGGTGACCACCACGGCTGCGGCGACGCGCCGGCCCCGCATCACCAGGGACTGGGCGATCGCCGCGGCGAAGACCACCGCGGCCACGGCGTAGACCGAGAAGGTCGGGTTTCCGAACCCGTAGAACCGGGCGCCGTAGGTGGGAGCCGAGCCCAGCGGCGCCGCCCGGTTCAGCGGGGTGCCGATGAGGGCGTCCACCGTCAGGACCACGAAGGTGATCGCGGCGATCACGCCCGGAGCGACCCACACCGGGTGCCGGGGGGTGAGCGCTGCGAGCCCCGCGACGCAGGCCGTGAGCACCACCGTGGAGAGGACGAGCACCCAGCCCGCGGCGGGGAACCGCCACCAGTCGGCGAGCGATGCGAGGAACCCGCCCACCGGCAGGGCCGCCAGGAGCAGGGCTGCGGTCTCCGCGGCGCGGCGGCGGCGGGGGCCCACCGTCCGGCCCGCCCGTGTCGCGACAACGCCGACGGCGAGGCAGGCGGCGGCGAGCGCGAGGCCCGCGTAGAAGGGCACGTCGACGAGCCAGGCGTAGGCCGCCCGCCGCAGGTGGTCGCGGGACGTGAGGTCGGCGAGCTCGTCGGCGACGATGGCCGTCACCGCCGGCCGTACCTCGGCCCGCACGATGGGGGTGTCGTCGAAGCCGGTCGTGTCCGCACCCGCCGCCGCGAGGATGGTGACCGGCACGTCCTGGATCCGCACGACTCCCGCCGTGCGCGTGGCGGTGCTGGCGAGGTAGCGGGGCTGGCCGTCCTGGTCCGGCGACGGGCGCATGAGCGCCGTGCCGAGCTCCAGAGGCGCGCCGGGAACGCTCGCGGTGTCGATCACGAGGATCGTCGCCTCGGCGGGCGCGGAGGCCACGACCCGCCGAACCGCCGCGTCCACGGCGGCTACCTCGTGGGCGCGGAGCCGTGCGACCGCCGCTGGGTCGGCTGCGTCCGTGCCCGCCGCTCCGGCGTCGAGGATCGCGCTGCCGGCGTCGATCAGCGTGACCGGGCAGGCGAACGCCTCGTCCGGCAGGGGGAACGTCTCGTCGAGCGGGAAGTAGCGGCCGACCTCGCCGTCGGAGGTGGCCAGCGCGGCGGCGGCGCGGGGTCCGACCGCTGTGGCGCAGACGCCCGCGCCGCGCAGCGCGTCGCCCAGCGCACCGAGGTGGGCGGCGTACGGGGACCCTTCCTGCAGCGCCGTGAGCCGGTCCCAGCCGTCGACCGTCGCAGTAGCGGCGCCGTCGGTGCTGGGCTGGTCCTGTCCGGCGGGACCCGGTCCCACGGCGAGCGGGGGGCAGTCCCAGCCGTCTCCGGCACGCGTGTCGGAGACCTCCGCGAGCCGACCGGCCGAGAGCGTGAGCCATCCGCTCTCGGGACACCGGCTTGCGGCACCGTTCGGCAGCGCGACACCCGCGGCGTCGGCACCGTCGGTCAGCAGCCCGGTCAGCGCCGGTGCGGCCGACGTGCCCGTGGTGGCGGAGGGCCGGACGTCACCCCAGCGCAGACCGGCGGTACCGACCACGACGAGAGGGGTCTCCGGGTCGCCGACCTCGTCGGCGCCCGCGCCCACGGCGTGGGACTCCTCGCCCGCGAGGCCGGTGCCGGACGCGCCGGGGAACATCGCAGAGGCGAGAAGCAGCACCACGAGCAGGCCGCCGCCGAGGGCGCTGGTTGTCGCCGGCAGTCGCCAGGCCTGGGTCCGAGCCGGTGGTGCGGGCCGGGCCGGCCGGTCCGGGGACGGCGGCTCGCCCGCGTGCAGGCTGAGCAGGGCCAGGCCGGCGATCAGCACGATCCCGGCGATCGCGATGCCGGAGTCGTTGAGTGCCGAACCGGCTCCCGCCACCACCACCAGCGCGACCACGGCGTGCCGCAGGACCGGCCGGGCGTCGTACGCGTCGGCGAGCCCGGCGATCCGGAACCGGGTCGGGTCGAGCACCGCCCACGCGGCGGCGACCATGGCCAGGAGTGCCACCATTCCGGCGGGGTTGGCCACCGTTGCCCAGGCGCCGGCCGCCTTGCCGGCGATCACGCCCAGCGCCTCGCCGTCGACCACCCGCTGGACGAACCCGCCGAGGTGGGACGACGCGCCCGGCGCCAGCCAGTCCACGACCGCCACCGCTGCCACGATCATGAGCGTCGCGGCGACGACGACGAGGACCCGCCGGACGGTGACCTTGAGCCGGCCCACCAGGAGGGCCAGGACGGCGAACCCGGGGACGAGGGCGAGGATGCCGCCGAGGTCGGCGCCGAACCGGGGGCCGCCGTCGACCACCGTCGTCACCAGGCCGATGGCGGCGACGGCGGCGACGGCCAGCCGGCGGTCGCGGCGCAGGGCGTAGGCGGCGAGCCCGGCGGCGAGCACCACGCCGGTGGTCGCGTACACCGCGAACGTCATGTTGGTGAAGCCGTAGAACCGGGCGCCCAGGGCGGGCGACGGGCCCAGGAGGGACCCACGCTGCAGCGTGGTGCCGGTGAGCCCGTCGACCGTCAGCACGAGCCAGGTCACGGCCGCTGCGGCTGTCGCGAGGCGCCACGGAGACGGTGGCAGCACGCGGGACAAGCCCCAGGCGGCCAGCGCTGCCACGACGGCGCCCACGGCGACCGACGCCGTCAGTGCGAGCGTCGGGGCCGGCCAGACCCACCATCGCGAGAGGGTCGCGAGCGATGCGGCGACGGGGGCGGCCGAGGCCAGGAGGGCGGAGGCGACGAGGAGCCGCCGCCGACCCGTCCAGAGGGCCGTGGTGACCGCGCCCGCGAGCAGCACGACCAGAGCGGCGAGGAAGACGGGCAGGAGCGCGGGGATGGTCTGCGACAGCACGTTGACGTACTGGCGGTTCTCCACGGTCCGCGCCACGTTGATGCGGCGCTCCTCACCCTGCTCGAGGGGGTGGCCGTCGATCGCCAGGACGGGTTCCTCGGCGTCGCCGGGCCCCGGCGCGCCGGGGTCGCCGGACGGGTCCGTCGGGTCGTCCGGGGCGGTCTCCTCGGGGAGCGCGCCGGTGCGCTCGGCGACGGTGGCCGTGAGGTCCACGAGCTGCACCACACCCGCCGTCCGCGTGCCCTCGGAGGTGAGCCACCGGGCCTGCGTCGTCCCGGCGGTCCAGTCGACGACCACCTGGAGGCCCTGGGGCGCCAGCGGCGAGCCGGCGATGCCTGCGACGACCACGCGGGTCCCCTCGGGCAGGAGGTTCGTCAGGCGGCGGAGGGTGGCGTCGAGACCGTCCAGGGCACCGTGCCGGCCAGGGCCGTCGGGCAGCACGCCCGCGTCGACCACCGCCACGGGGCAGGCCGTGAGCAGGTCGGCCACCTCGGCGTCGGGCACCGGGTCGAGCGACTCGGCGTACCGGGCGAGCCGGCCGCCGCTGCCGGCGAGGGCCACGGCGGCCCCGGGGCCCACGCCTGTGGCGCACGCGTCTGCCCGGCCGAGGAGCTCACCGAGCGTCCCGGGGGTCCCGGTGCTCATCGCGGTGGGGTCGGCCGGGTCGGGCTGCGGCACGAGCGTGGACCACCCCGGGACCACCGCGCCGGAGACCGTCCCGGGAGTCTCCGCCGACAGGACGGGCCGGGGCAGCGAGGTGCACGACGCCGCCACGGTCGCGCCGATCGTGTCCGTCACCCCTGGCTCCGGCTCGGCAGGCGCGACGGGGTCCGGCTCCACGGACGCCGCCGACGCGACCCTCCGGCCGGCCGAGAGCGTGAGCCAGGCGTCGAGCGGACAGGTGAAGGGAGCGGCCGTGCGGACGTTCAGCGAGGCCACGGAGCCTTCACCGATCATCCGCCAGAGGGTCGGGGTGGAACCCCGGGACACGTCGGGCCAGCGCAGCCCGCCGACCCCCACGACCACGAGCGGGCCCTCGCTGCCCGGGTCAGGGGCCGCCGCGGCGACGGCGACGGCCTCGGCGCGCGCCGCCGTCGGGCCGCCGAAGGTGCCCACCACCGAGGCCAGGACCGCGACGAGGGCGACGGCCGAGGCGAGGAGGCGGGTACGGGGCATCACGCCGCCAGCCTACGTGCGGGGCCCTCCCGAGCGGATGCCGGCCTGTGGACAACCGGTGGTCAGGGCGTGCGGACCTGCAGGGACGCCGGCTGCACCCAGGTCTCCAGGTCGATGGCCCGGCCCAGCGGCTCACCGTCGACCTGGGCCTGCTCGCCGCCCGTCACGCGCACCCGCACCCGGCGGGCCTTGGCGTGGTCGATGCGGCCCAGCTTCTCCGGGAGGTCGTTGCGCACGCCGAAGTTCTGCATCACGACCTCGCCGAACAGCTGCGCCCAGCCCACCATCCCGCCGCGGGTGTCGATGGCGGCGACGTCCAGCACGCCGTCGTCGACCACGGCGTCGGGGAGGAGGGTGATGCCGCCCGGGAGCATGCCGCAGTTGCCCACCATGAGCGACCGCAGGCGGGTCTCCACGGGCGGGCTGTCGTCGAGCCAGATCCGCGCCCGCATCCGGCGGCCGTGCAGGTGCGACAGCCCGGCGACGAAGTACGCGACCCAGCCCACCTTCTTCTTCAGGCCGTCGTCCGCGTCGGCGACCATCGCCGCGTCGAAGCCCAGGCCGGCGATGACCAGGAAGAGGTGCTCCTCCGACGTGTCGCCGTCGTCGCCCTCGGCGAACTGGGCCACGCGGAGCCAGCCCACGTCGATCGCGCGCGTGCGGCCCGTCACGAGCACGTCCAGGGCGTCGTCGACGGAGGTGACCGAGACGTCGAGGTTGCGCGCCAGCAGGTTGCCCGTGCCCATGGGGAGGAGACCCATAGGCGTGCGCGTGCCGACCAGAGCCTCGGCCACCGCTCGCACCGTGCCGTCACCACCGGCCGCGAGCACGATCTCGGCGCCGTCCTCGACGGCCTGCCGGGCCTGCCCCACGCCCGGGTCCTCGACGGTCGTCTCGTACCAGAGAGGCTCCTCGAGGCCGTTGTCCGCGCAGAACTCCTTGACCTTGGCCTCCAGCTCGTCCACGCCGTCCTTGGACGGGTTCGCGACGACGGCGACCCGGCGAGGGGTGGCAGGGGCCGACTGGACGTGCGTGACGTGCACGGGTCCTGCGGCCTGGCGCTTGCGCATCCAGGCCTGCTGGGACCAGACCACACAGGCGACCACGAGGGCCGCGGTGGCGATGACGATCGCGGCGATGCCGAGCCATACCTGCCATTCCATGCAGCCAATCTATTGTGGATAACGTGTCGGAGGCGCACCGGCCACTCGGTAGGCTTCGGGATGTGATCGATCTCCGACTCCTCCGCGACAACCCCGACGTCGTCCGCGCGAGCCAGGTGGCCCGTGGCGACGACCCCGCACTCGTGGACGCGGCCCTCGACGCCGACGCGCGCCGGCGCTCCTCCCTCGCGGAGTTCGAGCAGCTGCGCGCCGAGCAGAAGGCGATGGGCAAGGAGGTCGCGCGGGCGCAGGGCGACGAGAAGCAGGCGCTCCTCGCGCGTACCAAGGAGGTCGCCGAGCGGGTCAAGGCGCTGCAGGCCGACGCCGACCAGGCGGACGCGCAGCTCAAGGAGGTCCTGTACTCCATCGCCAACGTGGTCGAGGGCGCGCCGCCCGGCGGCGAGGACGACTTCGTGGTGCTCCGCGAGGAGGGCACGATCCGCGACTTCGCGGCGGAGGGCTTCGCCCCGCGCGACCACCTGGAGCTGGGCGAGGGCCTGGCCGCCATCGACACCCAGCGCGGTGCCAAGGTGTCGGGCGCCCGGTTCTACTTCCTCACCGGCGTGGGCGCGCGGCTCGAGCTGGCGCTGCTCAACGCGGCCATGGACCAGGCCATCGCGGAGGGCTTCACCCCCGTCATCACGCCCACGCTGGTCAAGCAGGAGACCATGCAGGGCACCGGGTTCCTCGGCAAGCACGCCGACGAGGTCTACCGCCTCGAGAAGGACGACCTCTACCTGGTCGGCACCTCCGAGGTGGCGCTCGCGGGCTACCACAGCGACGAGATCCTCGACCTGGACGGCGGGCCCATGCGGTACGCCGGCTGGAGCGCCTGCTACCGCCGCGAGGCGGGGTCGGCGGGCCGGGACACCCGCGGCATCATCCGGGTGCACCAGTTCCACAAGGTGGAGATGTTCAGCTACTGCCGCCCGGAGGACGCTGCGGCCGAGCACCAGCGCCTGCTGGCCTGGGAGGAGGCGATGCTCCAGAAGGCCGAGCTGCCGTACCGCGTGATCGACACCGCGGCGGGAGACCTCGGCTCCAGCGCCGCGCGCAAGTTCGACTGCGAGGCCTGGCTGCCCACCCAGGACCGCTACCTCGAGCTCACCTCGACCTCCAACTGCACCACGTTCCAGGCCCGTCGCCTCGGTGTGCGCGAGCGCACCGAGGACGGCACCACGCGCAACGTGGCTACCCTGAACGGCACGCTGGGTACCACGCGCTGGATCGTCGCGATCCTGGAGAACCACCAGCAGGCGGACGGCTCGGTCCGCGTCCCCGAGGGCCTGCGGCCCTACCTGGGCGGCCTCGAGGTCCTCGAGCCGGTCAAGTAGCGCCGATGGCACCCGGTCCCGAGGCGTCTGCCGCGCCGGCCACCCTGCTGGTCGCGCTCGACATCGACGGCACGCTCGTCACGTACGACGACGTGCTGTCCCCGGCGGCGCGCGACGCGGTGGCGGCGGTGCGCGCTGCCGGGCACCATGTCGTGCTCGCGTCCGGCCGGTCGCTCGTGGCGATGACGTACGTCGCGGCAGACCTCGGGATCGAGTCGGGCTGGATGGTTGCCTCGAACGGCGCCGTCACCGTGCGCCTCGACCCCGAGGTGCCCGAGGGCTACGTCGTCGAGGACACCGTCACGTTCGACCCCGAGCCGGCGCTGCGGCTGCTCCGCGAGCACCTGCCGCACGCGCGGTATGCCGTCGAGGACGTGGGCCTGGGCTTCCGTATGAACGAGCTGTTCCCCGAGGGCGAGCTGAACGGCGAGCACCAGGTCGTCGCGTTCGAGGAGCTGTGGGCGCGCGAGGTCACCCGAGTCGTCGTGCGCAGCCCCGGGGAGACCAGCGCGGACTTCCACCGGATCGCCGCCGGGATGGGGCTCGAGGACGTCACCTACGCCGTGGGCTGGTCCGCCTGGATGGACATCGCCCCGCAGGGGGTGTCCAAGGCGACGGCGCTGGAGAAGGTCCGGGCGGAGCTCGGCGTGGACTCTGCGCGCACCGTCGCCGTGGGCGACGGGCGCAACGACGTCGAGATGCTGCGGTGGGCCGCCCGCGGCGTGGCCATGGGCCACGCCGACGAGGTGGTCCGGGCTGCGGCGGACGAGGTCACCGGCTCGATCGACGACGACGGCGTGGTGGCGGTCCTCCGGTCGCTCCTGCCGTAACACGGCTGCCCGGCCGGGCGGCCCCCGGCCGGCAGGCCCTCAGTCCCGGGCGGTGAGGACCAGCGGGCCGTCCTCCGTGATGGCGACGGTGTGCTCGCTGTGCGCGCCGCGGGAACCGTCCGCCGACCGGAGCGTCCAGCCGTCGGGGTCGGTCCAGATCTCGTCGGTGGTCTCCAGGAACCACGGCTCGATGGCGATCACGAGGCCCGGCTTCAGCGGGAAGCCACGGCCCTTGCGGCCGTTGTTCGGCACGTGCGGGTCGCCGTGCATGGTGCGGCCCACGCCGTGCCCGCCGAAGTCGGTGTTGATCGCGTAGCCCTCCGCCAGCGCCACCTCGGCGATGGCGGCCGAGATGTCGCCCACCTTGTTCCCGGCGACGGCCGCGGCGATGCCTGCCTGGAGCGCCACCTCGGTGGTCCGGATCAGGCGGGCGTCGGTCTCGGCCCGTCCGGGGAGCGGGGTGCCCACGACGAACGACAGGGCCGAGTCGGCCACCCAGCCGTTCACCGAGGCGGCGAAGTCGATGCTGAGCAGGTCGCCGTCCTGGAGCGCGTAGTCGTGCGGCAGCCCGTGGAGGACGGCGTCATTCACCGACGTGCAGATCACCTTGCCGAACGGCATGGCGCCGAACGACGGGTGGTAGTCGATGTAGCACGACTCGGCCCCGCGGTCGCGGATCAGCTTGTGGGCGACCTCGTCCAGCTCCAGGAGGTTCACCCCGGGGGCGGCGGCAGCCCTGACGGTGGTGAGCACCTCGGCGACGAAGCGCCCCGCGGGCCGCATCTCCTCGATCTCGCGCGGGGTCCTCAGCTCGATCATGTCCGTCCTCTCCTGCACCGGCGCACCACGCGTACGCGTGTGCGGGGACAAGCCTACGACTGCTGCGCGGGCCATTTTTGGGAGGAGTCTTTCGTAATGCATTCGACATGCTCAGGTGGTGTGTCAGCGCTTGCATGTCCTTGCGAAACGGGGTTGCCTCAAGGCTAGGGGCCTGGCAGGGTCCCTAGCCGTACGAGCACGTCAACCGAGCACCACGAAGCAGTGGAGGTACGTCATGACTATCCGTACACGGCGACGCGCCCTGACGCTCGCCGCATCAGGCGCAGCCCTGGCGCTGACCCTTACCGCCTGTGCGGACACCGGTGACGGTGGCGACGGCGGCGGTGGTGGCGGCGGCGAGGCCGAGACGCCGACGATCGACTGCGCTCCCTACGAGGAGTTCGGCGACCTCGACGGCACCACCGTGTCCGTCTACACCACGATCGTGGAGCCGGAGGCCGAGACGCAGGTGGCCTCGTACAAGCCGTTCGAGGAGTGCACCGGCGTCACGATCGAGTACGAGGCGTCGCGCGAGATGGAGGCGCAGCTGCCCGTCCGCGTCCAGGCGGGCAACCCGCCGGACATCGCGATCCTGCCGCAGCCGGGTCTGCTCAAGACGCTGGTCCAGCAGTACGACGCCGTCCTGCCTGCGCCCCCGCAGGTCGAGGCGAACGTGGACGAGGGCTGGCACGAGTCGTGGAAGGGCTACGGCACCGTCGACGGCACCTTCTACGCCGCTCCGCTCGGCTCGAACGTCAAGTCCTTCGTCTGGTACTCGCCCTCGATGTTCGAGGAGGCGGGCTACGAGATCCCCGAGACCTGGGACGACCTCCTCGCCCTCTCGCAGCAGATCGTCGACGACAACGGTGGCGAGGTGAAGCCGTGGTGCGCCGGCGTCGAGTCGGGTGACGCGACCGGCTGGCCGGGCACCGACTGGATCGAGGACGTGGTGCTCCGCACCGCCGGACCGGACGTCTACGACCAGTGGGTCAACCACGAGATCCCGTTCAACGACCCGCAGATCGTCGAGGCGTTCGACGCGGCCGGCGAGATCCTCAAGAACCCCGACTTCGTCAACGGCGGCCTCGGCGGCGTCGACTCGATCGCTACGGCGCCGTGGACCGACGCCGGCTTCCCGATCCTGGACGGTGCCTGCTACATGCACCGCGCGGCGAACTTCTACCAGACGCAGTGGCCCGAGGGCACGACCGTGGCCGAGGACGGCGACGTCTTCGCGTTCTACCTGCCGGCGCAGACCACCGACGAGAAGCCGACCCTCGTGGCCGGCGAGTTCATCGGCGCGTTCAGCGACCGTCCCGAGGTGCAGGCCTTCCAGACCTACCTCTCGAGCGCCGACTGGGCCAACACCAAGGCCAAGGTCACGCCGAACGGCGGCTGGGTGAGCGCCAACTACGGTCTCGACCCCGAGAACCTCGCCACGGACTTCGACAAGGCGTCCGCCGAGGTCCTCGCCGACCCGGCGACCGTCGCCCGGTTCGACGGCTCCGACCTGATGCCGAGCGAGGTGGGTGCCGGTTCCTTCTGGGCGGGCATCACCGAGTGGTTCGCGTCCGACCTCTCCTCGCAGGAGGTCACGGACCAGATCGAGAGCTCCTGGCCGCAGTGACACGCCCGGCTCGGTCCTGAGCGACGCGCGGAGGCGCGGGACCCTGGGTCCCGCGCCTCCGTCGTCCTACGCTGGGATCGGGCCGGTCGACGACGACAGGTTCGGCAAGGATCGGAGGATCCATGGACTGGTTCATCTACGCCGGGGACGACCCTGGGCACAAGTTCTTGATCATGCTGGTCGCCATGGTGCTGTTCGTGGTGGTGATGGGACTGATCCTCTTCATCGTGGACCGTCCGAAGAACGCACCGAAGTGGCTGGTCACGGCCGGTTTTGTCGGACCGGCGCTGGCGATGCTCGCCATCGGGCTGCTCTACCCCGGGCTCGACACGATCCGGAAGTCGTTGTTCAACAGGAACGGCTCGGAGTTCGTGGGGCTCGACAACTACGTCCGAGCGTTCACCGAGCCGCAGTTCCTGCTCGTCCTCGGCACCACGGCCCTGTGGGTGCTCGTCGCGCCCGCCGCGGCGACGTTCCTCGGCCTCGTGTACGCGGTGGTGGTGGACAAGAGCCGCTACGAGAAGTTCGCCAAGGCGCTCGTGTTCCTGCCGATGGCGATCTCCATGGTGGGCGCGTCGATCATCTGGAAGTTCGTCTATGAGTACAAGCCCAACCAGGGCTCGGTGCAGCAGACCGGTCTGCTCAACCAGACCATCGTGTGGCTCGGCGGCGAGCCGATCCAGTTCCTGCTGCAGCGCCCGCTGAACAACTTCCTGCTGATGATCGTGCTCATCTGGATCCAGACGGGCTTCGCGATGACGCTGCTCTCGGCATCGATCCGGGCCATCCCCGACGACATCGTCGAGGCCGCTCGCCTGGACGGGCTCAGCGGGTTCGGCATGTTCTGGCGCATCACGATCCCGAGCATCCGGCCGGCCCTGGTGGTGGTCCTGACGACCATCGCTATGACCACGCTGAAATCCTTCGACATCGTCCGCACCATGACCGCCGGCCGGTACGGCACCTCGATCGTGGCGAACGAGTTCTACGAGCAGAGCTTCCGGCAGAACAACGCGGGCTTCGGTGCCGCACTGGCCGTGCTGCTGTTCGTCATCGTGATCCCGATCATCGTCTACAACGTGCGCCAGATGCGTCTCGCTGAGGAGGTCCGATGAGCACCCAGGCAGCAGGAGCCGCCGCCACGGCGGGCGACGCGGCCGTGACGGACGCGCGCGGGACCACCAAGGCGTCGTCGCGCGTCAGCGACCGGGCCCGGAAGGCGAAGGCGCGGCTGAGCAACCCGTGGGCGAGCGCGCTCGCCCTGATCATCGCGATCCTGTGGACGATCCCGACGTTCGGCCTGCTCGTGACGTCCGTCCGTCCGGAGCTGGACATCCGGCGCAGCGGCTGGTGGACGGTCTTCGGTGACGCGATCGCCGGAGAGCCCGTGCTGTCCGTCCGCAACTACGAGGCCGCGCTGTTCGGCAGCTCGACCAACCTGGTCAGCTTCTTCGTGAACTCGTTCGTCATCACGCTGCCGGCGGTGGTCATCCCGATCACCATCGCGCTGCTCGCGGCCTACGGCTTCGCCTGGATCGACTTCAAGGGCAGGGACATCCTGTTCGTGGCGGTCTTCGCGCTCCAGATCGTGCCGATCCAGATCACGCTGATCCCGCTGCTGTCACTCTTCGTGGACTGGGGGGTCAACGGGTCCTTCTGGACGATCTGGCTGTCGCACTCGGCCTTCGCCCTGCCGCTGGCGATCTTCCTCCTGCACAACTTCATGAAGGACATCCCCGCCTCGCTCGTCGAGGCGGCACGTGTCGACGGCGCCGGCCATGTGAAGATCTTCTTCCAGGTGATGATGCCGCTGCTTACCCCGGCCATCGCGGCGTTCGGGATCTTCCAGTTCCTCTGGGTCTGGAACGACCTGCTCGTCGCCCTCGTCATGGGCGGTCCGCAGACGTTCCCGCTCACGGTCCGCGTGGCCGAGATGGCCGGCTCGCGCGGCGGCGACTGGCACGTGCTGTCGGCGGGTGCGTTCATCTCGATGGTCGTCCCGCTGATCGTGTTCCTCGGCCTGCAGCGGTACTTCGTCCGCGGCCTGCTGGCGGGCTCGGTCAAGGGCTGACGCTTCTTCGATCCTGAGTTGTCAGAAGCTCACCGGCATCTGTGCCGGTGAGCTTCTGACAACTCAGAGGAGCTCCCGCGCCAGCAGACGCTCCTTGACCGGCAACCCGTAGCGGAAGCCCCCGAGCGTGCCGTCCGTCCTCAGGATCCGGTGGCACGGCACGAACAGCGCCGCCGCGTTCATCGCGCACGCCCCTGCGGCGGCCCGCACGGCGGCGGGCCGGCCGGTCCGGACCGCATACTCGCTGTAGGTGATCCGCTCGCCCGGCCTGACCTCGCGGAGCACGTCCCACGCGTGCGTCCGGTACGGGCCGCTCGCCTGGCGCACCGGCACGCGGCCGGGGGCCGCCAGGTCACCGGCGTAGTAGGCCTCGACGGCCTTGGCCGCGTCGTCGAGCATCGCGCGGGCGAGGCCGCCCGACGACGTCGCCGCCGCCGTGCGGGGGTCCCGCACCTCCACGGGCCGCAGGGTGGGGTGCACGAGGGCGACGAGGGACGCGACGTCGTCGGTCCAGCCGGCGGCGAGGACCGCGACGTCGTCCACGATGACGCTGAACGGGCCGTCCGGGGTGGTGAGCGAGGTGGTCAGGGCGGTCATCGGGGGCTCCTGGTGGTTGCTGAGGCTTCGGAGGGCGAGGGTGCGGCTGCGCGCCAGAGGTGCATCGCGGCGTACGAGCGCCACGGTGCCCACGCCGCGCCTCGCGCCTGGAGGGCGCGGAACTCCTGGGCGCGGCCGGCGGACCCGGTCCGGTCGGGCGGCTGGAGCAGCCCCAGGGAGCGGGCGCCCGCGAGGAGGGCGACGTCGCGGTCGAGCAGCACGTCGGGGTCGCCCAGGACGCGCAGCGCCACGTACCCGGCGGTCCACGGTCCGATCCCGGACCGCGCGACGAGTGCCGCCCGGAGCTCGTCGGCGTCGTCCCCGACGCTGACGGCGAGCTCGCCCGAGGCCAGGGCGCGGGCGGTGTCGACCACCGTGCGCACGTTCCGGGCGGGCAGGCGGAGGTGCTCCGGGGCGGCGTCGGCCACCTGGTCGGGTGTCGGGAAGAGGGTGGTGAGGCCCGGGATGCCCGCTGACCAGGGCGTGCCGGCGGCCGCCGCCAGGCGCGTCAGGTGGGTGCGGGCGGCGGCGACGCTGATCTGCTGGCCCACGATCGCTCGGACCACGAGCTCGTGGGGGTCCACGGCGCCGGGCACGCGGATCCCCGGGGTTGCGGCCACGAGCGGGGCCAGGACGGGATCGGCGGCGAGCGACGCGTCGACGGCCGCGGGGTCGGCGTCGAGGTCGAGCAGGCGGCGGACCCGGGCGACGGCGACCGGTACGTCGGTCAGGTGCGTCACCTCCAGGTGGAGGTCGAGCCGGGGCCGGGTCCGGGCTGTGCCGGGCTGCGGCCGGTAGGTCACCTCGAACGCGCCCGGCCCGTGCGGGAGCGAGACGGTGCGCGCGTACCGCAGGTCGGGGCCGGACAGGTCGGCGGTCTCCACGCCTTCGAGGGCGCGGACGGCGAGGAACTCCAGGACGCCTCGCGCGTCGAACGGCTCCCTGAACGGGAGCGTGAGGTCGATCCGCACCGGCTGCGGGGACGCGTCGGCGCTGAGTCCCGCGTCGGTCGCCTGTCGCGGCGCCGGTTCCGGCCGACCGGGCGACGTGCGACCGACCCCGGCCGCGGTCCTGCGGGCCCGCGCGCGCAGCTCCGACGGGGTGGTGGCGAACACCTCGGCCACCGTGTCGTTGAACTGCCGGATCGAGCCGAACCCGGCCGCGAAGGCGACGTCGGCCACGGGCAGGGCGGTCCCGACGAGCAGTGCCCGGGCTGTCTGCGCCCGCTGCGCGCGGGCCAGGGCCAGCGGCCCGGCGCCGAGCTCGCTCGCGACCAGCCGGTGGATGTGCCGGGTGCTGTAGCCCAGGCGGACGGCGAGGCCGTCGACGCCCTCCCGGTCCACGACGCCGTCGGCCACCAGCCGCATCACCCGGCCGGCCAGGTCCCGTCGCAGGTTCCACTCGGGCGTGCCCGGAGCGGCCTCGGGCAGGCAGCGCTTGCAGGCGCGGAAGCCCGCCTCGTGGGCGGCTGCGCTGGTCAGATAGAAGGTGACGTTCTCGGCCTTGGGCGTGCGGGCCGGGCAGGAGGGCCGGCAGTAGATGCCGGTGGACCGCACGGCCGTGAAGAACTGGCCGTCGAAGCGCTCGTCGCGCGCGGCGATGGCGCGGTAGCGCTCGGAGAAGTGCGTGTCCATGCCGCCATCCTCGCCCGGCGGAGCGGGCGGTGCTAGCGGCTTTCGGACACGACGGTCAGGCCCCCGGCCCGGGACCTTCACAAAACTCGCCCTGTGGACAACGTCCAGGAGACCTCCAGGGTCGGCCAGGATGACGGCCATGAGAGAGCCCTGGGTCGACGTCGCGCTCGCCCGCCTGCCCGACACCGCCGACTGCCCCGCGTGCGGTGCGCGGCTGCCGTCGCCGCGATGCGGGCACTGCTCGCTCGACCTCGGCGGCCCCGAGGCGCATCAGATCGCGCGGCTGTCCCAGGAGGCGGCCGCTGCTCTCGAACGCCGGCAGGTGGCTCTCGACCGGCTCCGCGCCGAGCAGCCTGAGGCCGCAGCCTGGGCACGGTCGGTCCCGGGACGGGCCTGGGCGGAGCAGGCATCACGCGTCGCCGACCGGTTCGGGGGAGCGATGGTCGCGGACGCCGCCGGTGCGCCGCCCGTGCCCGCCGGTGCGCCGGTCGTGGGCGCGCCGACGCCGTTGCGTCCCGGTGCGGCGGCGGGCGCGCGCGGCGCTGCACCGGCCGCCGTGCAGAACCCCGCGGCGACCGCCGTGCCGGGCCGCCTCGGTAGCCCGGGCTCCGTGCCGGCCGACCGGGGCACGGGCGCCGTTCCCTTCCCGGCCTCCGCTCCGCCGGTCCCGGCCCGCTCGACCGTGGGCCTCCAGCCCATCCTCGCCGGGGCTGGCGCGGGGCTCCTGGCCGTCGCCGCCGTGGTCTTCGTCTTCTTCACCCTCGCCGACCAGCTGACGCTGCGAGCCGTCGTCACCACGGGCGTCACCGTCGGCGCGCTGGCGGTGGCGGCCCTCATGCGTCGCGCCGGGCTCCGGTCGTCGGGCGAGGCGGTCGCGGCGCTCGCCGTCGTCCTCACCTGGGTGGACGTCGAGCTCGCCCTGCAGGCGGGCCTGCTGTCCGGGGTGGAGCCCGCGCTGGCCCGCGGGATCCTGCTCGCGGTAGTGGTCACCGTGCTGTGCCTGCTCGGCCACCGCCTCCGGGTACGGTCCTGGGTCACCGCTGCGCTGCTGGGCGCTCCGCTCGTACCGGTCCTGCTCGCCGCGGGCCTGTCCGCGCTCCTCCTGCCGCTGCCCACCTGGACCACCGCGTTCGTCGGCACGGCTCTGGTGGCGTATGGGGCAGGGCGCGTCGCGACCTGGGCTGGTGCGCGGCTCGACGCGCCGATGCGGCCCGAGGCCGCGGTGCTCCGCTGGGTGCGGGCCGCTGGCTTCCCCGCCGCGCTCGTGGTGGTCGCCGTTACGCCCCAGGCCGAGGTGGTGGGCATGGTCGCCCCGCAGTGGGCCTCGGCGATCGCCTGGGCCGCTGTCGGAACCGTCGCGGCCACCGCGGGCCACGCCGCCGGAGTGCGGTCGTGGGTCTCGACAGGCGTCCTGGCGCTCCCCGTGACGCCCGCCCTGGTCGCGGGCGCCCTGGTCGCCGACCATACGGTCGGATGGGTGATGGGCTCCGGGTTCGTCCTCGTCGCCCTGGCGACTGCGGCGGCGCGGCTCCTGGTCCGCACGTCCGGTCCTCGCGTCGACAGCGCGCTCCGCCCGGAGCGGACGATCCTGACCGTCGTCCGAGGGCTCGCCTACGCCCTGGCGCTGGCTTTCGGGTTCGTGGTCGGCCCGGTGGGCTCCTTGCCCGGTATGAGCGGCCCCGCGGTGTTCCTCGGACTGTCCGCGGTGGTGGCCGGGCTGCTGTGGCGTGTCACCGGCGAGCGGGCCTGGGCCTTCGTGGGCGGATCCGTCGGGGCGGTGAGCGGAGGTCTGCTCGGTGCGGTTCCGGGTGACCCCGCGGTCGGCTGGTTCCCGCTGGGCGCGGGCGCGGTGCTGCTGCTGCTCGCGGCGGTCTCCGTCGCGGTCCTGCGGGTGCGGGCGCCTCGGGCACGGGCCGCCGGTGACCTGCTCCTCGGCGCCTGGTCCATCACCGCGGTGGCGGCGGTGCCGGCGCTGGTCCTGCACGCCGGTCTGGCGATGGAGGCCCTGGGATCCGTGCTCGGGGGCACCCCGGGGTGGGCGCCGCACGGCGGGCCGCTCGCGGAGCACGGGTCGCGGATCGGGTCGGTCGAGGTCTGGGCCCACCTGGGCCACGCCACGCTCGTGGTCGTCACGCTGCTCGCGGCGCGGCTCGGTGTGCCAGGACCGCTGAGCGCGATCGCACGGGTGGTGGCACCGTGGGCCACGCTCACCCTGGTGGTCGCCCTCGCTCTCGACGGCAGGCTCCTCGCGCTCACCTCGGGGATCCTGGTGGCGCTCCTGGCGGCGCTCCTGCTGGCGGCGACCGCCGACCCCGCCCGGTGCGCGCCCTGGTCCCAGGGGATCGTCGGCCTTGTCCAGGCCACCCTGCGAGTACTGGTGCGGGCGACGGGGCTCGCTCGCCGCCTGGGCGGGCGGGCGATGACCGCGCAGGAGGTCCGGTTCTGGCGGGTCGCCGCGGTCGCCGGCGCCTTCCTCGCCCTGAGCTTGACCATGGTGAGCTCCTGGTCGTGGCGGGTCACGGGGATCGTGGGCGGCGTCGTCGTCGCCGGGCTGCTGCTGGCTGCCCGGGCGTCGGTCCCCCGCCCGGTGCATCCCTGGCTCGTCGGCGGCGCGTACGCGTACGTCCTGTGGGTCCTCATGCAGTGGCTCGGCTGGCTGGGGCTCGACGGTGTCGCGATCGCCTGCACCGTCTCGGCGGCTGCCTCGTTCGGTGCCCTCCTGGTGACCCTCTGGGGCCGGGTGCGGCCCGGCGAGTGGCTGGCGGTCCTGGGCGTGACCTCGGTGCCGTTCGTCATCGGTGTGGTCACCGTGGCGTCGGAGCGCACCTGGTGGTCCGCCGGCGCTGCGGTGGCGATGCTGGCCCTCGAGGTGGTGCTGGTGCTGACGCCCCGTCGGGGCCTGGTCCCGTCCGTCCGCGTCTGGGCTGCGGCCCTGGTCCTGCCCACCGCCTCGGTGGGCGTGGTCAGCGCCGGTGCGATGCTGCTGCAGACCAGCGGCTCTCCGGTGGTGCTGCCCGTCGTCGCGACCCTCGTCGCGATCACCGCGGGCGGTGCGCCGAGGGTGGCCGAGCATGTCTCCGCCCGGGTGACCGCATCCCTCGTCCCGCGACTCCGGTGGGTGCTGGAGGGGAGCGCGGTCGTCACGGGTGCCCTCACGGTCGGGCTCGCCTACGCGCGACCTGCCGCCGGGCCCGACATCGCCGTCGCGGTCCTGCTCCTCCTCGCCGCGGGCGCCGGCGTGGTCGCTCGCGAGCCCGACCGCCGGCGTGCCACCTGGCTCTCCGCGCTCCTGGTGACGGCGGCCGTCTGGACGGCCCTGGCCGACGCCGGGGTGCGGCTCGTCGAGGCCTACACCCTGCCGCCCGCGGTCGGCGCGATCGTGGTCGGGGCGCTGCTCGCCCGCCGGGCGGTGAAGAGGCTCGTGGTCGCGACCGAGGGCTCCGTCTCCGAGGGCACCGACGCGTCCGCCGCTGCCGGCACCGGCCGGCGCTCGGCCGCCGCCGCGACCACCTCGTGGCGCCTCGCCCGGGTCGGGCTCGCTCTCGCGCTCGTGCCCAGCCTCGTGGTCCACCTGGTGGCGCAGGGCGCCGGGTCGCTGCGGGCCTTCGTGCTGGTCGGAGCCGGCGCGGCCCTCCTGCTGGTCACAGCGCTGCTGCGCCGTAGGCCCCTCGTCGATGGCGGGTGGACCCGCGCCGCGACGCTGAGTCTGCTCCCCGCCGCGGCCCTGACCGGTGTGGCCGGCACCGTCGAGGCCCTGCACGTGGCTGACAGCCCGGTACTCGTGCTGGGCGGCACGATCCTGCGGACCAGCGAGGCGTTCGCCGTCGGGCTCGCCTGGTCGGTCGCCGCGGCGGGGCTCGCCGCCACCGCGGCGCTCCTGACCCGGCCCCTCGTCGACGGGCGTCAGGCCGGCACCCTCGCCCGGTGGGGCCTCGCCCCCGCCCTGCTGCTGGGCACTGCGGGCGCGGTCGTGAACGTCCGGGAGTCCTGGGGCGCCATCATCGTGCTCTGGGTCGTCGAGGTGGCACTGCTGATCCTGCTGGTGGCGACGGTGCGCCGGTTGCTCGCTTCCGGCGACGACCCTCAGACGCCGGGCGGGATCGGCGCTCCGCCGTGGTTCGTCTGGGCCTGTGCGCTCGCCGTGGCGATCGCCGCGTGGTCTCCACGCGACCTCCGGGTCGAGGTCTTCTCGGTCCCGCTCGGCGTCGGTCTGGCGCTCGCTGGATACCTCGCGGCACGAGCGGCGGCCTCGGACCGGGCGGCCTCGGACCGGGCGGCCTCGGACCGCGTGGCCGCCGGCGACGCGAGCCCGGCCCCGGTCGCGGCCGACGTCGGGCAGCGCGGGCGGGGGACCTGGCCCCTGGGCCGCACGGGTTCCTGGGCGCTGCTGGCTCCGGGCCTCCTGGCACTGCTGGGCCCGTCGGTCCTCGCCACCTACACCGACCCGCTGACCTGGCGTGCGGTGCTGGTGATCGGCGTGGCGCTGGCGGCGGTCCTCGTGGGCAGCCGCGCCCGCCTCGCCGCACCGTTCCTGGTGGGGGTGTGGGTGCTGCCGATCGAGATCCTGGTGGTCTTCCTCACCCAGCTGGGCACGCAGATCTCGGCGGTGCCGTGGATGCTCACGCTGGCCGCGGCCGGCGGGGTGCTCCTCATCATCGCGACGCTCGACGAGCGCCGCACGGCAGGCTACGGCGGAGCTGCGGCCTACCTGCGCGACCTGCGGTAGGGCGCCGCACCGGCCCGCCGGCTCGAGGTCTGCTCCGAGAACGTCATCAGGTATCGCCACCGGCGTCCGGGCGATACCTGATGACGTTCTCGAGGCGGACGGCTGGCCCGTCAGACGTGCGCGTCGAGCCAGTCCAGGGCGGTCGTGAGGAACGTCTGGCGCGCTGGCTCCGGCGAGAGCGCGAGGTCGTGGGCGCCCCCGGCGATCGTGACCACGTCCACCGACTTCCCGAGCCGGGGAGCCCGCTGCAGGATGTGCCGCACGTCGAGGACGCTGTCGGTGGTGAGCAGCTCCTCGTGCCAGCGCTTGCCGGTCGTGGTCCGGTCGGAGGCGCACACGAGCACCGGGCATGTGACATCCAGGCCGCGCGCCACCCGGGCGTGCGCCCGCCGGATCGAGTGCAGCCACGCCGCCCGCACGGGGAAGCCGGCATAGGGCTTCCACGCCAGGTCGTACTTCCACTCCGCGTGGAGGGCGCGTCCGTAGCTCTCGCCGAGCGCGCCGAGCGGGAGCCGCGGGGCGACCGGGCCCAGCACGTGCAGCAGCCGGGTGGTCACGACCCGGTGGTGCCACCCTTCGTTGAGGTCGAGCCACGGCGAGTTGAGGATCAGCGCCTCCACCTTGCCAGGGCGCGTGCTCGCCCACAGTGACGCGACAAGACCACCCATGGAGTGCGCCAGTACCACGACCCGGTCGTGCCCCTCGGCCCGCACCGCAGCCGTCGCGGCGTCCAGGTCGAGCGCGTGGACAGCGACGTCGCGCACGTAGTTCGGGTCACCGCCCTCGCGCAGGGACCGGCCGTATCCCCGCAGGTCCACCGCGTAGAACGGGTAGCCGCGCGCCGCGAAGGCCTCGGCGACGTGCCGGTGGAAGAAGTAGTCGACGAACCCGTGCACGTACAGGACGGCGGGCCGGCCGGAGCGGGACTCCTCGGCGGAGCCCGGCTCCGCACCGGAAGCCGCCGCGGAGCCCGGCCCGTCATCGGGGCCGGTCGTCGAGGCGACGTGCCGGACCAGGGTGGCCGTGACGTCGTCGGCCCCCGCGTCCGGGAGCGGAAGGCTGCGCGCCTGGAAGTCGGGGCCGAGCACGTCGTCGTGCCATGCGGTCATGCGGGTCCTCTCGCGATCACGCGCCGGGCGGGAAGCTCGGTGGCCGGTGGGGGTCCTGCGGTCCCTGCGGGTGCGGAGGCCGTGGATACTGCAGGGTCGTGTGCTCCTGGCCGTGCGCGCCAGGGTACTGGCCCGGGTAGGGCGACGCGGCCGGAGGCGCGTGACCGCGGGGTGGGGCGCCCGCGGACGGGCGCACCCGCAGCGCCTGCCACACCACCACCCCGACGAGCAGCAGGATCACGAGGCCGCCCGCAGCGATCAGCGGCGCCAGCCAGTCCGGCACGCCCGACGACGTCCCGCTCGCCCCGGGCGCGGCGCCCGCCTCGGTCGGGGACGGCGTCGGCACGATCGAGGCGGGGTCCACGGCCGACCCTCGCGCGTGGATCGTGGAGACCTCGCCGACGGGCGGGGTCCAGGTGACGGTGGTGCCCGTCAGCGCGCCGTCGGACTCGGCCACGGGGCCCGGGAACGTCACGCTCAGCGTCACCGTCAGCACGTCCTCGGCGCGGACGCCGCGGATGTTCAGGGCCTCCTCGGTGAGGTCGACCGTCGCGTCGACCACGTAGTCGTCCCCGTCGCGCACGACGGTCACGGGCAGACCCGCCGACTCGGGCAGGGCCGCCAGCGGCGCGACCGGGTAGACGTAGCGGGTGCCCGTGTATCCGCCCTCGCGGTACTCCTCGGTGCGCTCGGCGCCCCGCTCCGGGTCGCCCTTGCCGCGGAGCGCGTCCTTCAGCACGTCCTTGGCGTCACGCCCCGTGCTCTGCGCGAACTCGTCCTCGACGGCGATGACGAGCGTCGAGCCGGCGGTGTCGTCAGGGTTGAGCGTGACGTCGACGTCGGCCCGGATACAGCCCGACAGCAGCAGGGTGAGTGCGGCTGCGAGCACCCCGGCTGCGGCGCTGCGGCGGGTACGGGTCACGTGGCAAGCATGCCGGGCTTCTGCCGCCCGCGGTAGACGGCGGTGCGGAGCTCGACCTCCCAGACGTCGGCCTGCGGCATGCCGAGCCGGTGCGCCACGGCAACCTCGGCATCCACGTCGTACGGGACCCGGACCACCTGGAGGCCGAACGGCGCGGGATCCGGGGAGTCGGGGACGCCCTCCAGGATCACGTAGGCGGGCACGGGCTCGTCGAGCGGGTTGCCGACGCTGCCCACGTTGAAGAGCGTGCGGCCGCCGTCCACCTCGATGTAGACGTCGTGGATGTCGCCGTAGCCCACCATCGTGGGCTCCGGTCCCGGCCCGGTGAGGTCGGTGGCGGCGAACATGCCGGCGAACTGCTCCGGTGTGTGGTGGAAGTGCACACGGGTGTGGACGCTCGCCGCGGACGCGTGGAACAGCCGGACGCGGCGCCCGCTCAGGACGAGGTCGTGGCTGAGGGGCAGCGTGCGCAGCCACTCGTGCTGGTCCGGTCGCAGCTCGTCGCGCCACCAGATCATCTCGGGCTCCGCGTCGTCGGGCATCCCTGGGAGGAAGTCGTCCCAGTTGCCCCGGATGTTCACCTCGCACACCTCCTGGCAGCGGTCGGTGACCTCGCTGCCCCGCGGGCCCTTGCCGACGTAGTCGCCGAGGTTGAGGACCCGGCGGATCCCGCGGGCCGCGATGTCGTCAAGAACGGCCTCGAGCGCCGTGAGGTTGCCGTGGACGTCGGAGATGAGGGCGATCCGTTCCAGAGGCATGCGGGGATCCTGCCACAGCGACGCCGGCGCGCGCGGGGCCGGGTCGCCAACCCGAAGTTGAGTGGAATAGACTCAACTTTGGCGAGGTTGCCCCCAGTGGAATCACCCAGTACTTCGGAGGTGCCATGGACACCAAGTTCACGACCAGGTCGCAGGAGGCGATCGGAGACGCCATCCAGTCGGCGTCCGCCGCCGGCAACCCGCAGCTCGAGCCGGTCCACCTGCTCGCGAGCCTGCTCGCCCAGCAGGGCGGCGTCGCCGTCGGGCTGCTGGAGGCCGTCGGGGCCGGCACGCAGGCTGTGGGCCAGAAGGCCCGCGCCGCCCTGGTCGCCCTGCCCAGCGTGAGCGGCACCAGCACGGCGCAGCCGAGCGCCAGCCGCGCGATGGCCACGGTCCTCGACCTCGCGGGCAAGGAGGCGCAGAGCCTCGGCGACGAGTACGTGTCGACCGAGCACCTGCTCATCGGCATCGCCGCAGGCCAGTCGCCGGCCGCCCAGATCCTCGCGGCCGAGGGCGCCACGGCTGACGCGCTGCGCTCGGCGCTGCCCGCCGTCCGCGGCTCCGGCCGGGTCACGAGCCCCAACCCCGAGGGCACCTACAAGGCCCTCGAGCAGTACGGCACGGACCTCACGCAGCGCGCGCGAGACGGCAGGCTCGACCCGGTGATCGGCCGCGACGCGGAGATCCGCCGTGTCGTCCAGGTCCTGTCGCGCCGCACCAAGAACAACCCGGTCCTCATCGGCGAGCCGGGCGTGGGCAAGACGGCGGTCGTCGAGGGCCTCGCCCAGCGCATCGTCGCGGGCGACGTGCCGGAGTCCCTCAAGGGCAAGCGCCTCGTCGCCCTCGACCTGGCGAGCATGGTCGCCGGCGCCAAGTACCGCGGCGAGTTCGAGGAGCGCCTCAAGGCGGTGCTCCAGGAGATCACCGACTCCGACGGCGAGATCGTCACGTTCATCGACGAGCTCCACACTGTCGTCGGCGCGGGAGCGGGCTCCGAGGGCGCCATGGACGCGGGCAACATGCTCAAGCCCATGCTCGCGCGCGGCGAGCTGCGGCTCGTGGGCGCTACCACCCTCGACGAGTACCGGCAGCACATCGAGAAGGACCCCGCCCTGGAGCGCCGGTTCCAGCAGGTCTTCGTGGGCGAGCCGTCCGTCGAGGACACCGTCGCGATCCTGCGCGGGCTCAAGGAGCGCTACGAGGCCCACCACAAGGTGACCATCGCCGACTCGGCGCTCGTGGCCGCCGCGGCGCTCTCCGACCGCTACATCAGCGGCCGCCAGCTCCCCGACAAGGCGATCGACCTCGTGGACGAGGCTGCGTCCCGGCTTCGCATGGAGCTCGACTCCTCGCCCGTGGAGATCGACGAGCTGCAGCGCGCCGTCACACGCCTTGAGATGGAGGAGGTGGTCCTCAGCGAGTCGGACGACGCCGCGTCGAAGGAACGGCTCGAGCGGCTGCGGGCCGATCTTGCGGACCGGCGCGAGGCCCTCTCGTCCCTCACCGCACGCTGGGAGGCCGAGAAAGCCGGCCACAACCGCGTGGGCGACCTGCGCGCGCGGCTCGACGAGCTGCGCACCGAGGCCGACCGCAAGCTCCGCGAAGGAGACCTCGAAGGTGCGGCCCGGCTGCAGTACGGCGAGATCCCGGACGTCGAGAAGCAGCTCGCGGAGGCGGAGCGTGCCGAGGCGAGCCGTGAGGACGGCGACGCGCCCGCCGAGGCGCCCATGATCGCCGACAAGGTGGGCGCCGACGAGATCGCCGAGGTGGTCTCGGCCTGGACCGGCATCCCCGCAGGCCGCCTGCTGCAGGGCGAGTCCGAGAAGCTCCTCCGCATGGAAGACGTCCTCGGGGAGCGGCTCATCGGTCAGAGGGCCGCGGTCCGCGCGGTGTCCGACGCCGTGCGGCGGGCCCGGGCGGGCGTCGCCGATCCCGACCGGCCCACGGGTTCGTTCCTGTTCCTCGGCCCTACGGGCGTCGGCAAGACCGAGCTCGCCAAGGCGCTCGCCGACTTCCTGTTCGACGACGAGCGTGCGATGGTCCGGATCGACATGTCCGAGTACGGGGAGAAGCACTCGGTGGCGCGGCTCGTCGGTGCGCCCCCGGGGTACGTGGGTTACGAGGAGGGCGGCCAGCTCACGGAGGCGGTGCGGCGCAGGCCCTACTCGGTGATCCTGCTGGACGAGGTCGAGAAGGCCCACCCGGAGGTCTTCGACCTGCTGCTCCAGGTCCTCGACGACGGCCGCCTCACCGACGGTCAGGGCCGCACCGTCGACTTCCGCAGCACCATCCTGGTGCTCACGTCGAACCTGGGCTCGCAGTTCCTGGTGGACCCCATGCTGGACGACGCCCAGCGGCGCGACTCTGTCATGACGGCCGTCCGTGCGGCGTTCAAGCCGGAGTTCCTCAACCGGCTCGACGACGTGGTCCTCTTCGACGCCCTGACGCTCGACGAGCTGGGCCGCATCGTGGACCTGCAGGTCGCCGCGTTCGCGGAGCGCCTCAAGGACCGGCGGATCACCGTCGAGGTCACGGACGCGGCGCGCGAGTGGCTGGCGCTCGAGGGCTTCGACCCGGCGTACGGCGCCCGCCCGCTGCGCCGGCTCGTGCAGCGCGAGATCGGCGACCGGCTGGCCCGCCAGCTGCTCTCCGGAGACGTGTCCGACGGCGACACCGTCGTGGTGGACCGGCCGGAGGGTGCGGAAGGCCTCGATCTGCGCCCGGTCATCCTCACCGGCTGACCCGTCACCGCGCTGTGGGTACACGTTCGGCCGCCTTTCCGACGGCCGGCCACGACATACGTGTACCCACAGCGCACGTGGGTCAGCCGCGGCGCCAGTGCTGGGCGTGGGCCCCGTTACAGGTGTACTGCGACAGGCGGGCGCCGTTCGCGGTGTCCCAGTCGTAGTTGTCGAGGCACAGGCCGCTGGCGCGGTTGCGCAGGGAGAACCAGCCGCTGCCCTGGTCGACGATCGACCAGTCCTGTGCGGTCCCGCCGTTGCACGACCACAGCCCGATGTCGGAGTTCAGTGCCGTCGACCCCTGGAACGCGTCCAGGCACTTGTTCGCGTAGGCGTTCTTGATGCGGTAATAGCCGCCCGTGTAGGTGAACTCCCACTTCTGCACCGCCCCGGTGGTGCAGGTGTAGAGGCGGACGAGCGCGCCGTCGGCCGTGTTGTAGTCGTAGTCGTCGACGCACTTGTTGCTGTGCCGGCCCCGGATGCCGGGCTGGCCCGACCCGGTCTCCTGCGGCTGCCCGAAGAACGGGAATCCGTTGGCGTCCCAGTAGAGCTGCTGGGCCCTCGTGTGACGGTTGGGGTCCGTCAGGGCGTCCGGTGTGGGGTTCGCGTAGTTCCGGGCGTGGTAGATCAGCATGTCCGTCGTCCCGTCCTCGGCGACGGTGAAGCTGCCGTGCCCGGGCCCGTAGACCCCGTTCGCCGTCTGGAAGACGGGGGTCGACTTCTTGGTCCAGGACGACGCCGAGAGCAGGTTCGCCGACGCCGACGCGTAGACGTAGCCCAGCTTGTAGCGGGAGTCCGTGGCGGAGGCCGAGTACGCGATGATGACGCGCCCGTTCTTGACGATGGGCGACGGGCCTTCCACCACGCCGGCCACTCCCTCCATCTCCCACGAGTGGGTGGGCCGGGCGATCTCGACGGTGCTGGCGGTGTCGATCGTGGTCGGCGACGTCATCCGCGCCAGGTACATGTGGCTGTTGTAGCTCGTGCTCGGGCTGTCCTGCGCCCAAGCGAAGTAGCGGACGCCGTTGTGCGTGAAGGACGCCGGGTCGAGCTGGAACGACTCCCAGCCGGTGGTCATCCGCTGCGGTGCGCTCCAGGTGCCGGTCATCGGGTTCGCCGAGGTGTTACGGATCCAGTAGAGGCGCTGGTCGAACCGCGCGGTGCTCGGCGAGGCGGAGAAGTACAGGTACCAGGCGCCGTCGTAGTACTGGATGTCGGGTGCCCAGATCCAGCCGCCGAGGGCACCGCTCGCGGGCGCGGTGAACGCGGTGCTCGTCGCCGCCGACCCCAGCCCCGCCAGGGTCTGCGACCGGCGCAGCTCGACGCGCTTGTAGTCGGGCACCGAGGCGGTCATGTAGTAGTAGCCGTCGGTGTGCTTGTAGATCGCCGTGTCCGCCCGCTGCTGCACGAGCGGGTTGGGCACGTCGATGAACTGGGCACCCGCCGGAGCGGCGGGGGCGAGGGCGAGCGCCGCGAGCGCGGTGACGCCTCCGGCGACGAGACGTCGCCACAGTTGGGTGGGCAGGTTCACGCGTGACTCCTTTGTCTGGTGCTGCGCCCCGCACGTCCCCCGGCGGTCCACGATGACCCCGCAATGTGAGCGCTAACATCGCAATTCTCGCGGGTGTGCGCGGTGTCGTCAAGATCAGCTCAAGCCCCGGGTAAGTCCCGTCAACGACTCGGCCGGTGCTGCGCTGGCCCGGGCTACTCGAGCAGCGAGCCGACCGTGGGCGAGTCGCTCGACGCCAGGCACAGGCCCACGCGGTCGCCGTCGGCCCAGGACGCCTCGCTCGGCGTCCACACCACGTACGTCAGCGACGCCGACGACTCCGCGGCGCGGGCGGCCTCGCCCAGCTGCTCGGGTCCGCACACCTGCGAGACGCGCTGGCGTGCGGCGTCCTCGCCGGGCCAGATCGCCTCGGGCGCGAAGTCCGTGCGGCCCACCACCTGCGCCGAGTGCTCCTCCGCGCACGGCACCACGGTCACCTCACCGACGTCGCCGTCCGGCGGGAGCTGCTCCACGCAGGTGCCGAGCACCAGCTGGACGGCGTCAGCCTCCTGAGCCGACGCGACGTCACCCTCCAGGTACGACCAGTCCCCAGGGTCCACGGCGTTGACCACTGCGACGGCCCCCAGCGCCAGGAGCACCACGGCACCGGCCACACTCCCGGCGAGCGCCAGCCTCCGGCGTCGGGCCGCGGGGTCCGGCGGTGCGGCGGGCTCCCATCCCGCGTACGCCGCCTCCGGCGCGTAGTCGTGCGCCTGCTGCCCGACGCCGCCCTGGGCGCCTCCCTGCACCGGCACCGGTCCGAGCGGGATGGCCGAGGAAGGACGCCGCGGCGCGGGATGGCGCGGTGCCTGGCCGCTCTGGCGCTGCGCCGTGGCCGGGAACGGGAAGGGCGGCAGCACCTCCGTCGCGTCGGCGGGCGAGCCGGGCTGCCGGATCGCAGGCAGCACCTCGGTGGGGCCCGCGGCTGGAGGCAGCACCTCGGTCGGGTCGGCGGGCGGCGGAACCTGGGCCTGCTCGGCCGGTGGGCGCGGTACGGCCGCGTGCTGGGTGGGCGGGGCGAAGAGGGCGGGCTCGTCCTCGGTCGCGACCTCCGAGGGAGCCGGCGCCGCGGTCTCGGTGACGGCGGGCGCCGGCTCGGCCTCCGTCGCTGCGGTCGCGTCGGTGGTCTGCTCGGCGTCTGAGTCCGCTTCGGCGTCCGCTTCGGCCGGCTCCGTGCTCGGGGTCACTGTCACCGGGCCCTTGGGGGCACCCTCGTGCGCGACGGTCAGAGCAAAGAGCGCCAGGTCGCGCACGGCGTCCTCGGACGCCTCGTCGGACGCCTCGTCGCCGCCGGTCTCCGGCCCGTCCTCCGCGTCGCCCTCGGCGGTTGTCGCCTGGGCGGTCGTCGCCTCGTCGGACGGCGTGTCACCCGGCGTCGCCTCGTCGGACGGCGTGTCACCGGTCGTCGCCTCGTCGGTCGGCGTGTCACCCGGCGTCGCCTCGTCGGTCGCCGCCTCGTCGGGGAGCGTGCCGTCGACCGGCTTCGCCTCCGTCTCCCCTGCGTCCGTCTCCGTCCCCGGCGCCGTCTCCGCCGCGTCCGTCTCTGCCGCGCCCGCGACCTGCTCCGCTGTCGCCTCGCGGTCCGAGGTCCGGGCGGCCGCCACCCCCGAGTCCTCGGGCTCGGCGGCGTGGGGCGTGTCCGGCGTCGTCGTCATGGGGCCAACCTACCGATCCTCCGCGGGACCGCCGAACCCTCCGCGACCTGGTGCGTGGGGAACTGAAAGCGTCTGGAAAGCGGTGCACCGTTGACTGGTCACACGTCGGCCGACGCCGGCGCGTGACTGGCTCGTGAACGGGGACCATATGCTCCGGATCCACCTCGCTCCTGCGGACCTTGCTCGCGTCCGGGTCGCCTCCGGCCCCGACCGGATGTGGGAGACGCTGCTTGCCGCCCACCTCGTGAACCGGCCGGCGGGCGAGGTCGTCTTCGGGCGCTGGCGGTCGGCAGCCGTCGCAGGGCTGACGCCGCGCTCGGTGGCGTTCCTGAGGCTCGCTGCGCCGCGCGGATACTCACCGGACTTCCTGACTCCCGGCGCGGGGCGGGACGACTTCGGGGACGGCGTCGAGGCGGTGCTGAGCACCCCCCGTCCGCGCCTCCGCCGCGAGATGGAGCTGGTGGACCCCGGCCGGGCCGGGACGCGGTGGGTGCACGAGCTCGCGGCGGGCTCGGTGACGGCTCTGCAGGGGCTGGGCGGAGCACTCCGCGACTTCCACGAGAGCGCCGTCCGGCCGTTCTGGGGTGCCGTCTCCCGGCAGGTGGAGTCGGAGCGCTCCGACCGGATGCGTTCCCTGCTCACCGGTGGCACCGAGCGGCTGCTCAGCTCCCTCCACCCGTCGGTGCGCTGGGACGGTGACGTGCTCAGCGTGGACACGGCGGCCGACCGGGACGTGCATCTCGACGGCCGGGGGCTGACGCTCGTCCCGTCGTTCTTCTGCTGGCGGGCTCCCATCACGCTGCTGGACCCGCGGCTGGACCCGGTGCTCGTCTATCCGATCGAGCACGAGCTCGGCTGGGCCGAGCCGGTACCGCCGACGGCGTCGTCCCGCGCGCTCGTCGCCCTCCTCGGCCGGACGCGAGCGGCCACTCTGCAGGCGCTCGAGGTGTCCGCGGCGACCGGCGAGCTCGCCCGCCGCCTGCACGTCTCTCCCGCGACCGCCTCGGAGCATGCGACAGTGCTCCGTGAGGCCGGCCTGGTCACCACGCGCCGGGAGGGGAGCCGGGTGCTGCACTCGCTGACCCCGCTCGGCCGCCGCCTGCTCGAGGGCGAGGGCAGGGTGCGGCGCCGTTCACCGGCCTGAGCGGTCGATCCTCCGCGTGCCGTGCACCGCCTTCCGGTACAGCCGGTACTTCGCGTCGACGCCGACCTCCTCCGCCAGTGCCACCGCGCGTCGCCAGGCGGTCAGCGCCCCGGCCGCGTCGCCGGCCTCGGCGAGCAGGTCGCCGAGCTCCTCGAGCGTCATCGTCAGGTTCGGCAGGTCCTGGATCTCCTCGAAGAGCCGCACGGACCTGCGGCAGCACTCCACGGCACGCTCCGTGCGGCCCTGACCGCGGTAGATGTACGCCAGGCTGTCCCAGGTGGTGGCCTGGGCCTGGACGTCGCCGATCTGCTGCGTCAGCTCGAGGGCTCGCTCGCAACGTGCCAGGGCCTCGTCGAAGCGGCCTACGTGCGCCAGCCCCCAGCCGGCGCCGTTGAGGGCGAGCGAGAGCCCGGCGCGGTCGCTCCCCCGCTCGAAGTGCTCGACCGCTTCGAGGAAGTGGGGAAGGCTGTCGTCGCCACGGCCCTGGTCGGCCAGGTGGACGCCCCGGCTGTTCGCGGTATACCCGAGTCCGTGCGCGTCGCCGATCTCGGTGCACGTGCGGTGCGAGTCGTCGAGATGGGTCGCGGCCTCCTCGAACCGGCCGAGCCGGCGCAGGGTCCTGGCGAGGGACCTGTGCGCCCAGGCCGCAGCGGCAAGGTCGCCGGTCGCCTGTGCCGAGTCGAGCGCGAGGCGCTGGAGCGAGTAGAGGTCGGTCCAGCGGCCGAGCCGGCCCATCGCGATCTGCGTCGACCACACGAGCTGCCAGACGTGCCGGTCGAAGCCCTCGCGCGCGGCAAGGCCGACGCAGGCCCTGATGTTCTCGATCTCGGTCTCGAACCAGGCGAAGGGGTCTGCTGTCGCGAGGTCGGGGACGGGGCCGGACCTCGGTGAGGGGACGACGAGGTCACGGTGCGGCTCGAGGACGAGGGAGGCGGCGTGCGCCGTCGCGAGGTAGTGGTCCATGAGCCGCGCGCAGGCGGCGACCGACCCCGCGGGGTCCCGCCGGGCCAGGTCGCCCGCGTACTGCCGGACGAGGTCGTGCATCGCGAACCGTCCCGGGGAGACCTCGTCGAGGAGGTGGGCACGCCGGAGCACCTCCATCGCGCGGGAGGCCGTGGCGAGAGGTGCTCCGGCGATCTCGGCCGCGGCGGCCAGCCCGACGTCCGGGCCGGGGTGGAGACCGAGCAGCCGGAAGGTCCGGGCTGCGTCCTCAGGCAGGGAGAGGTAGGACCAGGAGAACACCGATCGCATGTCCACGGCGGTGTCCACGGCCGACAGCAGGTCCAGGGGCCCCGCGTCGGAGGCGAGCGCCTCCTGGATCGTCGACAGCCGGGTCCGCGGGCTCTCGGCGAGCCGTGCGGCGACGATGACGAGGGCCAGCGGCAGCCCGGCGCAGGCCGAGACGATCGACTGTGCGGCTGCGGGCTCGGCGGCGAGCCGGTCCTCTCCCAGACGTGCTGTCAGCAAGGTCGCCGACTCGTCCGGGGTCAGCGAGGTGAGCGACAGCGGGTCGGCGTCCGCCGCCGTGACGAGTCCGGTGAGCCGGACCCTGCTGGTGACGAGGACGGAGCAGGCGGGCTCGCCAGGCAGCAGCGGCAGCACCTGGGCCGCGTCGAGGGCGTTGTCCAGGACCACGAGCACCCGACGGCCGGCCACGACGCTGCGGAAGAGCGCCGTCTGGGACTCGAGGTCCGCGGGGACCCGGCGCTGTGGCACGCCGAGCGCGTCGAGGAAGCCGCGCAGCACGGTGCCCGGGTCGAGGGGTGCGCACGAGGGGCCGAACCCGCCGAGGTTGGCGTACAGCTGGCCGTCGGGGAACCGGGGCGCGGACCGCTGGGCCCAGTGCACCGCGAGGGCCGTCTTGCCGACGCCGGGAGGGCCCGTGACCACGACGACGGAGGCCGCGTCGGTCAGCAGCAACCGGTCGAGCTCCTCGAGCTCCCGGATCCGGCCGGCCAGCGTGCGTACGGGCGGCGGGAGCTGCCGGGGCACGGCGACCGTGCCGCCGTCGTCGCCCGCGCCGTCGTCCCCGGCGAGGATGCGCGCATGGACGGCCTGCGCCTGCGGTCCCGGCTCGACGCCCAGGGTGTCCACGAGACCCCGGTAGAGAGTCTGATAGGTCTCCAGCGCCTCGCCGCGCCGGCCCGACCGGTCGAGCGAGATCATCAGCTGGCCCCAGAACCGCTCCCGGAGCGGGTGGGCGGCGGTGAGCTCGCGGAGCTCCGCCACGAGGGAGGTGACGTCGGTGCTCTCCAGGTCGAGGTCGATGCGGCGCTCGAGGGCCGTCAGCCGCGCCTCGACGAGCCGCGGGCCCGCGACCTGGTGCAGCCAGGTCGAGCCGACGTCGGTGAACGGATCGCCCTTCCAGAGCGCAAGAGCCTGTCCCAGCCGGGCGCGCTCCACCGTCGCGTCGGTGGACGACGACGCAGCGTCGACCTGGGCGAGGAACGCGAGGGCGTCGACCTGGTCGCGAGGCATCACGAGCCGGTAGCCGGACGGCGTGGTCTCGATCGTGCTGCTGCCGACCTGCGCACGGAGACGGGTGATGCAGATCTGCAGGGCTCGCCGGACGTCTGCCGGCCAGGCCTCTCCCCAGACGGTGTCCACGAGCCGCTCGGTCGACACGGGTTCGCCGGCGCTCAGGGCGAGGACGGCCAGCACCGAGCGCAGGCGGCCGGAGAGCCGGACGGGACGCCCGTCGACGGTCGCGGCGAACTGTCCCAGCAGCCTGACCGAGAGCTCTTTGCGCGGCGGCACACCACGTGCAGGCATCCTTCTCCAACGAAAGTATGGGTTGCGTAAAGAACCATCCTGCCTGACGTGTGCCCGGCTGCCCAGGAAGGTTGCCCCGGGCAGGGCGATCCGCCCTCCGCCGAAGGGTGCGGTCGGGACGCTCAGGGTGATCGCCGGCCTGGCCGAGGCCGGCGGCTGACGTCAGTCCGCCAGGTCCACGATCACGGGGACGTGGTCGCTGGCGCCCTTGCCCTTGCGTTCCTCGCGGTCGATCGTGACGCCGGACGTGCGTGCGCGGAGTGCCGGGGTCACGTACGCGAAGTCGATCCGGAGACCCCTGTTCTTGGGGAAGGCGAGCTGCTGGTAGTCCCAGTAGGTATACGTGTGCTCGGCGGGCACGAACTCCCGCGAGACCTCGGTGTACCCCGCCGCGCCGAACGCCGCGAAGGCGTCGCGCTCGGCGGGCGTCACGTGGGTGTGCCCGGCGAACTTGGTCACGTCCCACACGTCGGTGTCCAGCGGGATGACGTTCCAGTCGCCCAGCAGGGCGACCTGGGCCCCCGGCTCCGCCCAGCCCTGGGCGGCGGAGCGGAGCGCCTCGAGCCAGGCCAGCTTGTACGTGTAGTGCGGATCTCCCACGGCGCGGCCGTGCGGTACGTAGAGGCTCCAGACGCGCACCCCGCCGCAGGTCGCGCCGAGGGCGCGCGCCTCCACGGGCGGCGGCACGTCCAGCAGGGTGCCCGACGCCGGGCTCTCGCCTCCCGGTACCGCGTCGCCCCCGGCGTCGGTCACCACGGACTCCTTCGCGAAGCCGGGCTGGCCGGGAAAGGAGGTGGCGACGTCGTCGAGCCCCACGCGCGAGGCGATCGCGACGCCGTTCCACTGGCTGAAGCCGGTGTGTGCCACCTTGTACCCGGCCGCCTCGAAGGCGGCGTGAGGGAACTGGTCGTCGCGGCACTTGGTCTCCTGCAGAGCCAGGACGTCCGTGCCGGACCGCTCGAGGAAGGCGACGACGCGGTCGACGCGCGTACGGATGCTGTTCACGTTCCAGGTGGCGATGCGCACGCAGATCACCCTACGGCGCTGACGGGGAGCTGCCGGATCGCAACGATGGCATGCGGTGGGTGGAGGCCCCGGCCGGTGGCACCCGTGGGCCTTGCGAGCCGATAGGTTTCCCTCGTGCCCGCCGCCCAGCCCCCGCTCCGCGTCGTCTTCGTGCCGGGTCTGGGTGACCGGATGGGATGGCTCGTGCATCTTCAGCGCGAGGCGGTGCGGGCCTGGCGCCCGCTCGGCGTCCGCACGGCGATGTTCCGGGTGCGCTGGTCCGCCGACGTGTCGTTCGAGCACCGGCTCGACGCGCTCGACCGGTTCGTCGACCAGTTCGAGGCGCGCGGTGAGCGGGTGGCGCTCGTGGGCGCGTCGGCCGGCGCCGGTGCGGTGCTCGCGGAGTTCGTGCGCCGGCCCCACCTCCCGGCGGTGGTCATCATCGCGGGGAAGTTTCAGGACCCGGAGGACATCGCCGACCCGGTGCTCGACCACTTCGGCGTGTTCCACGAGTCGCTCCAGACGGTGCCGGGCCTCCTGGCGTCCCTCAGCCCCGCGCAGCGCTCCCGCGTGCTGGCGTTGAGGTCGGCGCGGGACGGGGTGGTCGACGACGAGGACACGGCGCTCGAGGGAGCCGTCAACGAGACCATGCGCATCGTGGGACACGTCACGGCGATCGGCTTTGCCTTGACGTTCCGGTCCCGGCGCATCGTGCGCTTCGTGCGCGAGCAGGCCGCGACGGCCGGCTGAGCCGTCAGACGCGAAAGGTCCGCCGGTAGGCCGCGGGGCTCGTGCGCATCGTGCGGACGAAGTGGTGCCGGAACGTCACGGGGCTGTCGAAGCCCACGCGGCCGGCCACCCACGAGACCGGTTCGCCCGCCTCCAGCAGGGGCAGGCTCGCCGCCACCCGCTGGGTGATCACCCACCGCATGGGCGAGGTGCCGGTGCGGCGGGCGAAGTGACGCACGAAGGTGCGTGGCGCCATGTGGGCCCGCCGCGCCAGGTCGCTGACGGTGAGCGGCTCGGTCAGGTGGTCGAGGGCCCACCGGATCGCCTCGCCGACGCCGTCGGGGGCCCCGGGGTCGACCACGGGCGCCTCGACGAACTGTGCCTGGCCACCCTCGCGGTGGGGTGGCACGACGAGGCGCCGGGCGACCGTGTTGGCCACCGCCGGGCCGTGGTCGAGGCGGACCAGGTGCAGGCACAGGTCGATCCCGGCGGCGCTGCCCGCGCTGGTCAGCACGTCGCCGTGGTCGACGTACAGCACGTCCGGGCGCACTACCACCTCCGGGTAGCGCTCGGCGAGGAGGGCGGCATAACGCCAGTGGGTCGTGGCCTCGCGCCCGTCGAGCAGACCGGCCGCCGCGAGCGCGAACGCGCCCGAGCAGATCGACACGATCCGGGCCCCCCGGGCGTGCGCTGCGCGCACGGACTCGACCACCTCGGGGAGGGCGCCGGACGCCGGGTCGGGCACCGCCGGCACCACCACCGTGTCCGCGGTGGCGAGCGCGTCGAGGCCGCGGTCGGCGGTGAGCGAGAACCCGCCGACCATGCGGAGGGGCTCACCCGGGCGCACGGTGCACACGTCGAGCGTGTACCAGGGGCCGGTGATCTCGGGTCGGGGCAGCCCGAACACCTCCACGACGGACGCCAGCTCGAACGGGGCCATCCCGTCCGTGACGAGGGCCGCGACCCGGTGGGGGCGCGAGGCCGGCGGGTTCGGGACCATGGCGGGATGTTATCGATCCGGGGCATTCCAGCCACTCCCGCAGGCAGGGCCGCCCGGCGACGATCATTCCTATGACGACCGAGACGACCATCGACCACGCCGCCCTCGAGCACTTCTCCCGCCGCCTGGCCGTGGAGACGGACCCCTCCGACGTGCACGCCGCCCTCGTCCGCGGCGACGCCCTGACCGTGGTGGACTCGCGCTCCCAGGAGGCGTGGGACGCGGGCCACGTCCCCGGAGCGGTGCACCTGCCCACAGGCAAGATCCGCCTCCGCGCGGCAGGGCTGCTGGATCCCGCCGTCCCCGTGGTCGTGTACTGCTGGGGGCCCGGGTGCAACGGGGCCACGCGGGCGGCGCTGGAGCTGGTGCGGCTCGGCTACCGGGTGAAGGAGATGATCGGCGGCTTCGAGTACTGGGCCCGGGAGGGGCTGGCCTACGAGACCGCCGACGGGCCCGCCCGGCGCGAGGCGGACCTGCTGACCGCCCCGCCGCACCGCGACTGACCGCGATCCGACCGGGCGTGGTGCCGGTGCGGGGGGTGACGTCCCGCGTGGGGCAGGATCTAGGCTGCCCTCATGGGCACTGCACTCATCACCGGCGCCACGGCCGGGCTCGGTCTCGAGTTCGCGTGGCAGCTGGCCACGGCCCGGCACCACCTGGTCCTCGTCGCGCGCGACGAGGAACGCCTCGAGGAGGTCGCCCAGCAGCTCCGGGCGGCCGCGGGCGTCGACGTGGAGGTCCTCCGGGCCGACCTGTCGGTGCCCGACGACGTCGCCCGTGTCGCCCGTCGCCTCGCCGTCGTCGGCGGCCGGCCTCAGGACAACGGGCTGCGCCCCGTGGGCCTGCTGGTCAACAACGCGGGCTTCGCCACGAGCGCCTCCTTCGTCGAGGGACGTCTCAGCACCGAGCTGCGCGGCGTGGACGTCATGGTCCGTGCGGTGGTCGAGCTGTCCCACGCGGCGCTGGGGCAGATGACCCAGCGGGGCCGCGGCGCGATCCTCAACGTCGCGTCGGTCGCGGCGCTCACCGCGGGCGGAACCTACGCCGCGGCGAAGGCCTACGTGCGGTCCTTCACGGAAGGGCTCGCGGTCGAGCTGCGCGGTACGGGGGTCACCGCGACGGTGCTGTGCCCGGGGTTCGTGCACACGGAGTTCCACGCCCGCGCGGGGATCCCGGAGTCGTCCATCCCGTCGTGGGGCTGGCTCAACGCCACCGACGTCGTGGCGGCTGCCCTCACCGACGTGCGTCGCGGCGTCGTCATCTCCACGCCGTCCGTCCGCTACAAGGCGGCTTCGGCGGCGCTCCGCGTGCTGCCCCGCTGGGCGGTCCGCACCCTCGGCAAGGTCCGCTGAGCGGCCGAGGGATCGGCCGTCAGGCCAGGAGCGCCTCGAGGGCGGCGGCGATCTTGCCCCCGTCCAGGGGTTCGTGCTGCCGCGCCGTGAGGGCGTGCAGCAGCACCCCGTCGCAGTAGTCGGCGCCGCGGCGGGCGAGCGCCGCGACGTCGCCGTCGTGCCCGAGGCCGCGGAGCAGGGTCTCGCCCAGCGTGACGAACCGGGCGTGCCCGGCCGCGACGGCGTCCGGCCGCTCGAGCGCGAGCACGAAGCGCGCCCGGGTCAGGGTGCGGAGGGGCCCCGCCTGGGCGAGCACGGTGCCCGCGATCAGCCGGGCCAGCTCTCCGGTGGTCCGTGGCGTCTCGCCGAGCGAGGCGTTGCCCCAGGCCTCCAGGTCGCGCTGCTCGATCCGCTCCAGGAGGGCGTCGACCAGCGCGGCCCGCGTGCGCCAGTAGTTGGAAGCGGTCCCGAGCGGCACCCCGGCAGCGCGGTCGACGGCACGGTGGGTGAGCGCCCTCAGGCCTTCCTCGGCGACCACCACGATGCCGGCGTCTGCGAGGTCGGGGCGGCGGTCGGGCATGGGCCTATCGTAACCACTACTCCTGTAGTGACATCTCACTACAGACGTAGTACCGTCGCTGCATGCAGCCCGTCACGATCGTCGGCGGCGGTATCGCCGGCCTGGCCCTCGCCGCCGCCCTCGACCCCGAGCGTTTCGACGTCACGCTCCACGAGCAGCGCGCCGAGCACGCGGCCGTCACCACCAGCCTCGCCATGTGGCCGGAGGCGCAGGCGGCGCTGGACGCCGTCGGCGCGCTCGACGCCCTCCGTGACAACCCGCGCAGCGACCAGTTCCCGCTTCGGTCCGCCACGGGCGCCCTGTGGATGGAGACCCCGGTGCCCGGCAACCTCCTCGTCGGGCGCCGCGACCTGCTGGAGGCTCTCGACGCCGTGGTACCCGACGATGTGCGCCGCGTCGTCGGCCGGGTCGACGCGGTGCCCGACGTCGCGCCAGGCACCCTCGTGGTCGGCGCCGACGGCGTGCACAGCGTCGTCCGGGCCGCCGTCGACCCCACGCGGGCCGCCGCGCGGCTCACGCCCTACCTCGCGGTCCGCGGTGTCGTCCCCGACCGCCTGCCGGCGGACCAGCACGGCGAGCACTGGGGGCGAGGCACCCTCTTCGGGGCCGGGCCGCACCGGGAGGGGACCAACTGGTACACCGCCTTCCGCAGCGAGCTCGGCCCTCGGCGGGTCGACGTCGCCCAGGCCCTCGAGCTGGCGCGCGCCCGGCACCGGGCGAGCACCGCACCCGCCGTCGTCCGCGTGCTCGCGGCGGCAGACCCCTCCACCACCCTGGCGCAGCGCGTCTGGACCACCCCGCCGCTGCGGAGCCTGGTCCGTGACCGCACGGTGCTCGTCGGAGACGCCGCCCACGCCATGGCGCCCAACCTCGGCCGGGGCGCGTGCGAGTCGCTCGTCGACGCTGTGATGCTGGGCCGGTTCCTCGGCGAGCTTCCGGTGGACGAGGCGCTCGCCGCCTACGACCGTGAGCGCCGGCGCCGCACCCAGCGGCTGCAGCAGGGCTCGGAGCTCATGATGCGCCTCGCGCTCGCCGGGCCGTCGCAGCCGGTCCGGGACGCGGTGCTGGCCGGGGCGGGCCGGATGCTGGCCGCCCGGCGGGCGTTCGCGGCGCGGCGCGCATCGGCCGCCCGGCGGGCGGCGGCCATCGAGGAGACCGTCGTCAGAGCCAGCCCACGCGCTTGAAGATCGCCCAGAACACGCCGCCCGCGGCCACCATGGCGCCGAGGGCGAGCGGGTAGCCGAACGCCCAGTCGAGCTCCGGCATGTGCGTGAAGTTCATGCCGTAGATGGTGCCGACCATCGTGGGCGCGAACAGGATCGCCGCCCAGGCCGAGATCTTCTTGACCTGCTCGTCCTGCTGGAGACCCTGCTCCGACATGCGGCGCATCTCCTCGTTCTGCTCCTGCGTGACCAGCGTGGAGTGCACGTTCAGCGCGTTGGTCAGGAGCGAGCGGAAGGTGTCTGCCGCGTCCTTGTGGCGCAGTGCGTGGTCCAGCACGTTGCGGAGGTTCCGCTGGAGCTCCAGGTACCGGGCGTCGTGCCGCGGGTCGTCGCCGTCGGCGGCGTCGTGCAGCATGCTCAGGATCTCGACGACGGGGTGGGTCGCGCGCTGCAGCGCCAGCACCTCGCGCGACGTCTCGTAGATGCGGAGCGACACTTCCGGGTCGCGCGAGAAGAGCTTGTCCTCGATCTCGTCGATGTCCGACCGCAGGTCGGCGATGACGGCGCGGTACGTGTTGACCACCTGGTCCAGCAGGGTCGTGAGGATGGCCGCCGGGCCGTGCCGGAGCAGCTCCGGGTCCCCCTCCAGCTGGGTACGCATCGCCGTGAGGTCCGGCGTCTGCGCCCGCCGGATCGTGACGACGAAGTCCGGGCCCACGAACGCGTGCACCTCGCCGAACTCGGCGACCGCGGGGCCGGGCCCCTCGCGGACCAGCCGGGCGGGGTGGAGCACCACGAAGAGCACGTCGTCGTACTGCTCGAGCTTCGAGCGCTGGTGCGCGTTGACGGCGTCCTCCACCGCGAGGCGGTGCAGCGAGAACTCCTGGGCCACGGCATGGATCTCGCCCGGCTCGGGCCAGTACAGGTCCACCCAGGCGAGGCCCCCGCGCTCGCGGGCCGTCTCGCAGGTCTCCTCCAGGCTGACCGGGTTGGCGGTCCGCCGTCCGTCCACGTACACGGCGTTGTCCATGATGGTCACAGGAGAACTGTGGCAGACCGCCGCGTACCCTGGAGGCCGTGACTTCCGACTTCTCCCCGACCCCGCGCGAGCAGCTCCTGGAGCTCATCAAGGAGCTCGCCGTGGTGCGCGGCAGGGTGACCCTGTCCTCCGGCCTGGAGGCCGACTACTACATCGACCTGCGCCGCATCACGCTGCACCACCGGGCGGCGCCGCTCGTGGGGCACGTCCTGCTGGACCACCTCGAGGAGGTGGGCCTCGGCACCGCCGAGGTCGACGCCGTCGGCGGCCTGACGCTCGGGGCGGACCCGATCGCGACGGCGCTGCTGCACGCGGCCGCCTCGCGGGGCCAGGACCTCGACGCGTTCGTCGTCCGCAAGGCAGCCAAGGCGCACGGCATGCAGCGCCAGATCGAGGGGCCCGACGTCGCGGGCCGGCGGGTCGTCGTGGTCGAGGACACGTCCACGACGGGCGGCTCGCCCATCACCGCCGTCGAGGCGGTCCGGGCCGCGGGCGGCGAGGTGGTCGGGGTGGCGACCATCGTCGACCGCGCCACCGGCGCGCAGGAGAAGATCGAGGCGCTCGGCGTCCCGTACCACTTCCTGTTCGGCCTGGACGACCTGGGTCTCGACGGCTAGTGGTCGTGACGGCGTGTCCGCAGCCGCCACACACATCACCCATGTCATATCACAAACGGGTGCAGACTTTGGGTTGACGTGACTGTACCTTTACTGGCATGGAGCCTTTTGTCTTCTTCGTCCTGGTCTTGCTGCTCATCCTGGGCGGCGGGTACCTCGCCGGGCGGCTGCGCGGCAGCCGCCGCGGCCAGGACATCGAGCGCTGGGCCGAGGACAACGGGTGGGAGTACTCCGCCACCGACCCGGCCCTCGTGGGCCGGTGGACGGGCGACCCGTTCGCCCGCGGGATCGGCGGCGCCGTCAGCGACGTGCTCCGCGGCGCCGTCGACGGCTACCCGATGGTGTCGTTCACGTACTCCTGGCGACCCGCCTCGCGCTCCGGCGAGGCGCGGCGCGTCGGCCGGATCGGGCAGGTGCACGTGGTCGCGATCGACGCGATCCCCGGGCAGCCCGTGCTCGAGCTGTCGCCCGAGGGGTTCCGGGACAAGATCTCCAAGATCTTCGGCGGGCAGGACGTCCAGATCGACAACCCCGCGTTCGACGGTCAGTGGCGCGTCCGCGCGTCGGACGAGGTGTTCGCCCGTCGCGCCCTCGACGCCCGTCTCACGAGCCTGGTGATGCTGCCCGACTTCCACGGCGCCCGGCTCCGCGTCGAGGGTCCGTCGGTGCTGCTGTGGAAGTACGGCCGCACCGACCCCACGTCTCTCGCCGAGCGCACCCAGCGGGTCGCCGACGTGGCGCGCATCGTGCTGCCGCTCGAGAAGGGCGCACCGCGGTTCGAGAGCGGCGGCAGCATCCCGGGCTTCGGCATCCCGACGATCTGACGAGGACTAGACCATCCACGTGCTGGTCCGAGGCCGGCACTCCGCTCCGGGCTCAGACCAGACCAACGAGGTCCGCGATCGAGTCCACCACGTGGCTCGGACGGAACGGGTACTTCTCGACGTCGCCCGCCTTGGTGGAGCCGGTCAGCACGAGGAACGTCTGCAGCCCGGCCTCGATGCCCGCCACCACGTCGGTGTCCATCCGGTCGCCGATCATGGCGGTGACCTCGGAGTGCGCATCGATGCGGTTGAGCGCCGACCGGAACATCATCGGGTTCGGCTTGCCCACGAAGTACGGCTTGCGGCCCGTGGCCGCCGTGATCATCGCCGCCACGGAGCCGGTGGCCGGCAGCGGACCCTCCTGCGACGGGCCCGTGGTGTCCGGGTTGGTGCAGATGAAGCGGGAGCCGCCCAGGATCAGGCGGATCGCCTTGGTGATCGCCTCGAAGGAGTAGGTACGGGTCTCGCCCAACACCACGTAGTCGGGGTCCGACTCCGTCAGCGTGTAGCCCGCCTCGTACAGCGCCGTGGTGAGTCCGGCCTCGCCGATGGCGTAGGCGCTGCCGCCGGGGATCTGGTCCTTGAGGAACTGCGCGGTGGCGAGCGCCGACGTCCAGATCGACTCCTCCGGCACGTCGATCCCGCTCGTCGCGAGCCGGGCGCGCAGGTCGCGCGCGGTGAAGATCGAGTTGTTCGTGAGGATCAGGAACGGCCGGTCCTTCTCGCGCAGCGCCTTGACGAACTCCGGCGCACCCGGGAGGGCTGTGCCCTCGTGGACCAGGACGCCGTCCATGTCGGTGAGCCAGGACTCGATGACACGCTCGGGCACGGTGACGCCTCTCTCGCTGCGGCAGGGCAGTGCGGTCGCCCTGCGCCTCAGCCTAGTGTCCGACGCCGGGCGCTCGCCCGGCGCGGTCGTCTCACCCTCCGTACGGCTCGCCCGACCGGCGGCTCGCCGGTCAGCGGCCCGCCAGGTCAGCGCCCAGTCAGCGGCTGTGGCGCGGCGGCCCTGTGACGACCTGCGGCTCGCCGTCGGCCACCTCGGGCGCCGGGTTGGCCTTGGCCTCCCGGCGTGCGCGCCAGATCTCGATCGCCATCGGGATGACGGACGCGACGACGATGAGGAGGAGGAGCGCCTCGATGTTCTCCTTGACGAACGGGATGTTGCCGAGCGCGTAGCCCAGCAGCGTCACGCCCACGGCCCAGAGCAGCGCACCCACGGCGTTGTAGGTGACGAAGTGCTTGTAGCCCATCTGGCCCACGCCGGCGGCGACCGGGGCGTAGGTGCGCACGATCGGCACGAAGCGCGCCACGATGATCGTCCGGCCGCCGTACTTGTCGAAGTAGGCGTTGGTCTGGTCGATGTAGGCCCGCTTGAAGAAGCGCGAGTCGGGCTTGTCGAAGATCTTGGGGCCGACCGTGCGCCCGATCAGGTAGCCCGTCTGGTCGCCGAGGAACGCGGCGGCGAACAGCATGGCGCACAGCACCCAGATGTTGATGTCGAGGGTGCCCTGCGTCACGAGCGCACCCGCGGTGAAGAGCAGCGAGTCACCCGGCAGGATCGGGAAGAGGAGGCCCGTCTCGACGAAGATGACGACGGCGATCCCGATCAGCGCCAGGTCGCCGAACCGGTCGATGAGGAGCTGGGGGTCCATCCAATCCGGTCCTAGCATCGGCACGGGGCCGGCAAGGGCGGGCAGTAGCGCGACGGCGTCGAGGATCGGCACGGGGTCAGCCTAGCGGCGCGCACGGGCGAGGATGAGCAGGTGGACGAGCAGATCGGTGATCAGGACGTGCAGGTCGGCGTCGGACCCTGGGAAGGCCCCTGGCCGGACGACCCGCGGTACGACCCGGAGCTCCTCGAGCACGGCGACCGGCGCAACGTCGCCGACCACTTCCGGTACTGGACCGTCGAGGCGATCGTGGCCGACCTGGACACCCGCCGGCACCCGGTGCACGTGGCGATCGAGAACTGGGCCCACGACCTGAACATCGGGTCGGTGGTGCGCACGGCCAACGCGTTCAACGTCGCCGGCGTGCACGTGGTGGGCCGCCGCCGCTGGAACCGGCGGGGCGCGATGGTGACCGACCGCTACCTGCACGTGCACCACCACGCCACTGCCGCCGACCTCGCGGCGTGGGCGGCGACGGCCGGGCCGGTCAGCCCGGCCTGCCCGGACGGCGGGCGGCTGCCCGTGGTCGGCATCGACAACGTGCCCGGCTCCGTGCCGATCGAGGGGTACCGGCTCCCGGAGCGGTGCGTCCTGCTCTTCGGTCAGGAGTCGACGGGGCTCACGCCGCAGGCCCAGGCGGCGTGCGACGTCGTGCTGCACATCACGCAGCACGGGTCGACCCGCTCGATCAACGCGGGCGCGGCCGCGGCGATCGCGATGCACACGTGGGCGACGCAGCACGCATAACCCTCCGGAACCACCCGTCCGCGCCTCGATCCGTCGCAACGAGCGCCTCAAGGACGTGGCAAGATCGAGGTGCATACCCGGGCGGACCCGGACCTCGAGAGAACGGCCGCCCACCGTCACCTTTCATTTGGAGTTCCGCAGATGCCCATCGCAACCCCTGAGGTCTACGCCGAGATGATCGACCGGGCGAAGGCCGGCAAGTTCGCCTACCCGGCGGTGAACATCACCTCGTCGCAGACGGTCACCGCCGCCCTCCAGGGCTTCGCAGAGGCGGAGTCGGACGGCATCATCCAGGTCTCCGTGGGCGGCGCCGAGTACGCGTCGGGCTCCACGGTCAAGGACCGTGTCGCGGGCTCCCTCGCCCTCGCCGCCTACGCGACCGAGGTCGCCAAGGGCTACGGCGTGAACATCGCGATCCACACGGACCACTGCACCAAGTCCAACCTGGACTCCTGGGTGCGCCCGCTGCTCGCCCTCGAGGCCGAGCAGGTCAAGGCCGGCAAGAACCCGACGTTCCAGTCGCACATGTTCGACGGCTCCGACATCCCGCTGGACGAGAACCTCGTGATCGCCGCCGAGCTCCTCGAGCTCTCGCAGGCCGCGCGCACCATCCTCGAGATCGAGGTGGGCGTCGTCGGTGGTGAGGAGGACGGCCACACGGCCGAGATCAACGACAAGCTGTACACCACGCCCGAGGACGGCCTGGCCACGATCAAGGCTCTGGGCGCGGGCGAGAAGGGCCGCTACCTGACCGCCCTCACCTTCGGCAACGTGCACGGCGTGTACAAGCCGGGTGCGGTCAAGCTCCGCCCGTCGATCCTCGCCGAGATCCAGAAGATCGTGGGCGACCAGATCGGCAAGGAGAACCCGTTCGACCTCGTGTTCCACGGTGGCTCGGGCTCCACGGCGGAGGAGATCGGCGAGGCCGTCGACAACGGCGTCATCAAGATGAACATCGACACGGACACGCAGTACGCGTTCACGCGTCCCGTCGTGAGCCACATGTTCACCAACTACGACGGCGTGCTGAAGATCGACGGCGAGGTCGGCAACAAGAAGGCCTACGACCCGCGCGCCTGGGGCAAGCTCGCCGAGGCCGGCATGGCGTCGCGCATCGTCGAGGCGTGCCAGCAGCTGCGCTCGGCCGGCAACAAGATGGCCTGACCAGGCCACAGCCTGACGACACGAGGCGCCGAGACCTGACGGTCTCGGCGCCTCGTGTCGTACCAGGGGCCTCAGGCCGTGTCGTCGCCGGGCACCGGCGCCAAGGCGGACGTCGGGGCCGACGTCGGGGCCGACGTCGGGCGCGGGCCGTCCTCGTCGAGGTCGAAGCCAGGATCCTCGTCCACGATCTCGAGGAGGTCACCGATGCGGGTGACCTCGAGCAGGAACCGGACGGTGGGCGGTGCGCGCAGCACACGCACCGGGTGCGGGCTGCGGCTGGCGAGCCGCGCCAGGAAGGCGACTCCCGAGGAGTCCATGAAGGTCACGTGGTGGGCGTCGATCTCCACGGGGAGGCGTGACTCCTCCGCCGCGGCGGTCGCCTCGTGGAGGTCTCCGCCGATGTCGGCGTCGATCTCTCCCGACAGCACGATGCGGGCGCGCGAGCGGCCCACGATGACGTGCACGCTGGCGGGATCGCCGATCTCCGGGTAGCTCTGGTGCGCCGCGACCTCCTGCGGGGCCGCGACCTGCGGTCCGCGTGGTGCGTCGTTCGGTCCGTCCTGCACGGTTCTCCTTCCGAGAGCGCCTGGGCGAGGTCGAGCGGTCCGATGATATTGCGTGCGCGTTCGTGTCTCGGACTGTCCCAATCTACGGTTGAATGACCTGCTGGGATACAGGGCACGCTGAAGACACAGGGGTTGGAGGAAAGTATGACCGATATCAACGGTCTCACGCCCTCCACCCCGCCTGTCCAGAACCTTTCTCCGGATCTGGGTGGCGGGGGCGCCTCGCGGACCCCAGGAACAGGTATCCCGCGCGCCACGCCGCCCTCGGTCGGCGACATCCTGCTCCGCGCCGCGTCCACGCTCGGGATCCCTGTCTTCGTCACGGGCCCCTACGAGGACTCGATGCCCATGCTGTGGGCCAACGCCGCGTTCGAGCACTACTCGGGCATCCGGTTCGCCGACCTGGCGGGCGAGAGCGTGCGCAAGCTGGCCGAGATGCTCGTCGAGCCCGACGACCTGGACCGGCTCACCGAGCTGGTCGCGTCCGGGCAGGAGGCCGCGGCGACGATCCGCAGCCCGCTGCGCGGGGGCCGGTTCGGCTGGGCGCAGCTGACGCTCACCCCGGCACGCGCCGGTCATGACGACAAGGTGACGCACTGGATCGGCTTCAGCGTCGACGTGTCCGACCACATGGAGCAGCACGCCACGCAGCTCGCCTCGCTCGAGCTGGAGCGGCAGCAGCGCGAGGACCTCGACCTCATCGCGCAGACCACGGAGATCCTCACCGACCTCGAGTACCCGTACGCGCTGCGTGACATCGCGGAGCTGCTCGGCACCATGGTGCGCTGGGCCGGCTTCTACGTGAACGACGACGGGCTCATGCACGCCGAGGGCATCGACGTGAGCGCGCCGCCGAGCGGACGCGGGCGCCGGCATGCCCGCTACATCCCGGGGGACGACCCGGCGCAGCAGGCGGACCGCCAGCGCCGTGTCGTGACCGACGCGCTCGGCGACGTGGTGGGCGGCTCGCCCGCCCCGCTCCTCGAGGTGGTCGACTCGGTGCAGGACGTGCTGGACGGGGTCCTCGACGGTCCGGTGACCCTGCACCTCGACATCGCGCACGCTCCCTACTCGGCCTCCGGCTGGCTCCAGCGCGACCTCTCGCGCCGCGTCGCGGAGGAGGCCGGTGAGCTGCCCCGGTCCGTCGTGGTGCACGGGGTGGCCGGGCGCCGGCAGGTGCTCGGCGTGCTGGTCGTCTGGCCGCACGAGCCCACTGCCGAGGACCTGATGTTCGCCGACGGCACGGACGAGCCCGAGGCGGTGCGCTCGGTCGTGGAGGTCGTCGCCCGCCGGGCGGGCTCGGCGATCGACAACGCCCGCATGTACGCGCGCGAGCACCGGCTCGCCGAGACGCTCCAGCGGGCGATGCTGCCCGAGCAGGCGGACGTGGCCGGCCTCGACGTCTGGACGTACTACGCCCCGAACGCCGAGCACGCCCAGGTGGGCGGTGACTGGTACGACGTGCTGCAGATCGCCCCGGAGCTCGTGGGCATCGTCATCGGCGACGTCGTGGGGCACGACGTCGAGGCGGCCGCCACCATGGGCCAGCTGCGTTCCGTGGTGCGCTCCTACGCGTTCGAGCTGTCCCGGCCGGGCGAGGTGCTGCAGCGGGTGGACCAGCTCGTGGCCGGCATGGGCATCCCGCGCTCCGCGAGCATGGTCTACGCCGCCCTGCACCGCGAGGAGGAGGAGGGCCGCTGGACCATCCAGTACTCGCGCGCCGGGCACCTGCCGCCCCTCCTGCTGCGCGACGGCGAGGTGATCCGGCTGGACGACGGCGGGGGCGCGCTCGTCGGCTTCGGCTCGCGCGAGCGCTCGACCGGTGAGCACGGGCTGCAGCCCGGAGACACCCTCCTGTTCTACACGGACGGGCTGATCGAGCGCCGGGACCGGTCGCTGCGGCTCGGGCTCGAGGTCCTGCTCGACACGGCGTCGGCCATCACGGCGCGCGACGCCGCCGGGGTGGGCGAGGAGCTGCTGTCGCGCCTTGCGGACGCGCCCGAGGACGACGTGGCGATCGTCGTGGTCCGGATCCCGGACCCCGTGGGCGACGCCCGGGAGCCTGCCCTGTCTCCGCGGTGGCGCCGGTGGCTGCTGCCGAGCGAGCCGTCGTCGATCGGCCGTGCCCGGCACGCGGTGCTGCGTACCTGCCAGGCCTGGGGCATCGCCGAGTCGGCGTCCGCCGAGCTCGTGGTGTCGGAGCTGGTGGCCAACGGCGTGCTGCACGGCTGGGGACACATCTCGCTGCGGCTCTTCGACACCGGCGACGGCCTGCGCATCGAGGTCGAGGACTCCAACCCGGCGCCCCCCGTGTCCACCGACGGTCACCCGAACCGGCTCGGCGGGTTCGGCATGCAGATCGTCGAGCGGCTGGCCGAGTGGGGCTGGCGCCCGGCCGGCTCCGGCAAGCTCGTCTGGGCCAAGCTGCGGCAGCAGCCTCAGCGCGCCCGCTGAACGGCGCGCGTCACCGTGGGGACGACGGGCGTCCGCACGACGGTGTAAATCGTTTTTCGACTAGCCGGTCGAAGCGCCTCTTCTGTCCTCCTCGTCGTCGTCCGCCGACCCGCGGGCGGAGACCACGTGGAAGCCCGACGCGGGGGTGGCCGGCTCGCACCGGTGGTCCGAGTCGACCCGGAACATCTCCAGCGCGCCGCAGACCTCGAGCACGAAGAGGTCGCGCTCGTCGGCTCCCCGCAGCACCGTGGCGCCGCCCCGCTTGCGGCCGGAGTCGGCGAGCGAGATGAGGAACGCCGCGCCGGTGGAGTCCATGAAGGTGACCCGGCACATGTCGATGACGAGCAGCTGCCGGCGGAGGCCCACGACGCGCGCTGCGATCTCGGGGAACTGGTCGCGCTCGGCGAGATCGAGGTCGCCGGCGATGACGAGCGTCGTCGTCGTGGGAGACGTCGCGATCTCGATCATGAGGCGAGCGTATCGACTGTTGCGCGTTCGCACCGGGCGAGCGGCAAAAATCGCCCGCTCTGGATGAGAAGTGGTGAATTCGTTGCCTCGCACCCGGGGGACTGTTGCCCGTCGCGTTTGCCGGCCCGCTCGGCCGGGTGGGGCGCCGGCTGTCAGAATGCCCGCATGAGCACCCACGAGAACCTCCTGGCCGGATCTGGGGCGGCCCCGGCGCCCACACTGTTGCCCGATGAGTTCCCGCAGGTCAGAGACCGTCTCGCGGCAGGTGAGGACCCTGCGGTCGTCGCCGCCGACCTCCCGGCGGCCTCCCTCGCGTGGGCGGTCCTCGCGGAGCGTGCCCTGGCAGCGGGCAACAGTGCGGGCAACGTCACAGCCGGCACCGGCGTCGGCGCCTACGTCGAGGCCTACGCCTACGCCCGCACCGGCTACCACCGTGGCCTCGACGCCCTCCGTGGAGCCGGCTGGCGCGGTCGCGGCCCCGTGCCGGCGTCCCACGTGCCCAACCAGGGCTTCCTCCGGGCGCTGCTCGCGCTCGCCGAGGCGGCCCGGCTCGTCGGCGAGACGCGGGAGCACGAGCGGTGCACCCAGTTCCTCGTCGACTCGGGCACCTCCGCCGAAGAGGTGGCGGCGCTCCGCGCCTGACCGGCCCTCAGCGAGGCGCGGCACCCACGAGATGTCACCCGGGTAAACTCGGGTCGGCCCGGGACGGCGGACAGACGCCTCCCACAACGGCTCAGCAAACCGAGAAGGTGGGAATCCATGCCAGGCGTGGTGCTCGTCGGTGCCCAGTGGGGCGATGAGGGCAAGGGGAAGGCGACGGACCTGCTCGGCTCCCGGGTCGACTACGTGGTCAAGTTCAACGGCGGCAACAACGCCGGCCACACCGTCGTGATCGGCGACGAGAAGTACGCGCTGCACCTGCTGCCGTCGGGCATCCTGTCGCCGGGCGTGATCCCGGTGATCGGCAACGGCGTCGTCGTCGACCTCGAGGTCCTGTTCCAGGAGCTGGACGCGATCAGCGCCCGCGGCGTCGACACGTCGCGCCTCCTCGTGTCGGGCAGCGCGCACATCATCGCGCCCTACCACCGCACCGTGGACAAGGTGACCGAGCGCTTCCTCGGGAAGCGGCGCATCGGCACCACCGGCCGCGGGATCGGCCCGGCGTACGCCGACAAGATCAACCGCGTCGGCATCCGCATGTGGGACCTGTTCGACGAGAAGATCCTGCGCGCCAAGGTCGAGGGCGCTCTCGACCAGAAGAACCACCTCCTGGTGAAGATCTACAACCGCCGCGCCATCACCGTGGACGAGACCGTCGACGAGCTCCTCAAGTACGCGGACCGCGTGCGCCCCATGGTGGCCGACACGTCCGTCGAGCTGAACAAGGCGCTGGACGCCGACCGCACGGTCCTGTTCGAGGCGGGCCAGGCCACGATGCTCGACATCGACCACGGCACCTACCCGTTCGTCACGTCGTCGAGCGCGACCGCAGGTGGTGCGGTCACGGGCTCCGGCATCGGGCCCACCCGGGTGGACTCGGTGATCGGCGTCATCAAGGCGTACACGACCCGCGTGGGCGAGGGCCCGTTCCCCACGGAGCTCTTCGACGACAAGGGCGAGTTCCTGCGCAAGGCCGGCGGAGAGTACGGCGTCACCACGGGCCGCCCGCGCCGCTGCGGCTGGTACGACGCGGTGATCGCGCGCTACGCCACCCGCATCAACGGCCTCACGGACCTGGTGCTCACCAAGCTCGACATCCTCACCGGCATGGAGAAGGTCCCCGTCTGCGTGGCGTACGACGTGGACGGCGTGCGCCACGACGAGATGCCGACGGACCAGACGGCGTTCCACCATGCCAAGCCGATCTACGAGCAGTTCGACGGCTGGTGGGAAGACATCTCCCACGCCCGCACGTTCGAGGAGCTGCCCGTCAACGCCCAGCGGTACGTGCGTGCCCTCGAGGAGATGTCGGGCACGCGGATCTCGGCGATCGGCGTGGGCCCTGCCCGCGACCAGATCATCCCGATCCACGATCTGATCCACCCCCGCTGAGCCTCCTGGGAGAGACTGTCGCCGTGAAGATCCTCGTCGTCGGCTCCGGTGCCCGTGAGCATGCCATCGTCCACGCCCTGGCCGCGGAGACCGCCGCGGGCCGCGAGGAGCACGAGCTCCACGCGGCCCCGGGGAACCCAGGCATCGCCGCGGAGGCCACGCTGCACGCCGTCGACGCCCTGGACGGCGCGGCGGTGGCCGCGCTCGCCGTGGAGCTCGGTGCCGAGCTCGTGGTGATCGGGCCCGAGGCGCCTCTCGTGGCGGGCGTCGCGGACGCCGTGCGGGAGGCGGGCGTGCCGGTGTTCGGCCCGTCGGCCGAGGCCGCGCGGCTCGAGGGGTCCAAGGCGTTCGCCAAGGAGGTCATGGCTGCCGCGGGAGTTCCCACCGCCATGGCTCACGTCTGCACCGACGTGGACCAGGTCGCCGCGGCGATCGACGCGTTCGGCCCGCCCTATGTGGTCAAGGACGACGGCCTCGCGGCGGGCAAGGGCGTCGTCGTGACGTCCGACCGGCAGGCGGCGCTCGAGCACGCGCAGGCCTGCTTCGCCAGCCCCCGCCCGGGCGGCGACCCGGTCGTCGTGGTCGAGGAGTACCTGGACGGCCCGGAGGTCTCCCTCTTCTGCGTGTGCGACGGCTCCACGGTGGTGCCGCTCGCCCCGGCGCAGGACTTCAAGCGCGTGTTCGACGACGACGAGGGCCCCAACACCGGCGGCATGGGCGCGTACAGCCCGCTGCCGTGGGCTCCGGCCGGGCTCGTCGAGGAGGTCGTGACCCGCATCGCGCAGCCCACCGTCGACGAGATGGCCCGCCGCGGCACGCCGTTCGTGGGCGTGCTCTACGTGGGCCTGGCGCTCACGTCGCGGGGCACGCGGGTCGTGGAGTTCAACGCCCGGTTCGGCGACCCTGAGACCCAGTCGGTCCTGGCCCGGCTCACGACGCCGCTCTCTGCGGTGCTGCTCGCCGCGGCCCGCGGCGAGCTGGCCGGGCTCGAGCCGCTCCGCTGGCGCGACGATGCGGCGGTCACCGTCGTGGTCGCCTCGCACGGCTACCCGGGCGCGGTCCGGAGCGGCGACGTGATCACGGGCACCGAGGGTGCAGGCGCACTGCCCGGGGTCCACGTGCTGCACGCGGGCACCGCGCTGTCCGCCGACGGCGACCTGCTCAGCGCGGGTGGCCGCGTCCTCTCGGTCACCGCGCTCGGCACCGACCTGGCCGACGCGCGCCGCGCCGCGTACGCGGGCGTCGGCCTGGTCACCCTGCCCGGGTCCCACTACCGTACGGACATCGCGGCTCGTGCGGCCGCGGGCGAGGTGACGGTCCCCGCCTGACGCGGGCGACCTGTGCCGGGCGGAGGGTCGCCCGGCCTACGCCGGCGGCGGCCGTCGGCGCGACGACGAGGGGACACTGAAGATGGCGATGCCGGCTGCGGCGAACGAGCTCTACCAGGCAGTTCTGGAGGCGACGCAGGACACGCCGTACGTGGTGACCCCGACGGACAAGGGGTTCGACGTGACCCTGGACGTCGTCGACGCGAAGTGGTGGACGCTCTTCGCGCGGAACAAGCTCAGCATGGTCTACACCCATCACGTCGAGGTGCCGGCTCCCGGCCGGTACAAGGTGACCGACGACCTGCGCCGGGTCGAGTGGACCGCCGGCGTGCCGCACGTTTCGGCGCAGGCGGAGCGGGTGTCCGGGCGTGTCGTGTCGTACCGCCGGGAGATCCAGCTCGGCATCCGCGACGACGCCACCGTCGGCAAGGTCGTGGACTACACCTTCTCCTCGGAGGAGGGTCGCAAGCTGGTCACCGCGGCGGCCAAGCGGCTGGGCTTCTCACAGGGTCTGAGCACCAACCAGAAGATCGGGCTGGCCGCCGCCGCCTTCGGCCTCGTGATGGCCGGTGTGGGCGGCTGGGTCGCGTACCTGGACGTGTCGGGCCAGATCTGACGTCCGCCCCGCCCCCGGGGCGGACGACAGATCTGCCCCGGCGGCGGGGCGGTCATCTCGGGTCCCGCGTGCTCTGCGCCCGCTCGCGGGCGAGCGCGGTGCGCAGCTCCCGCAGCACGAGCGTGCCGTCGGCGTACCGCCGCAACGAGCTCACGGAGGCGCAGCACGCCTCCTGCCCGACGACGGCGCGCACCCCCCGCTCGCGCCGCGCCCGCGCCTCGGGCTGGGTCCCGTCCAGGAGCACGAACAGCACCCGGCCGCGCACCGACAGGGAGTCCCCGTCGGAGAGCCCGGCCCGCACGGCCGTGAGCAGCATGTCGGACGGCGCGACGTCGAGGTCGACGGCGAGGACGGTGCAGTCGAAGCCGGGCTCACGCCGGGCGCGTTCGACCGCCCGGCTGAGGCGGTCGGCGAAGAGCTCCGGGTGGACCCGGCCGGTCACCGGGTCGGCCAGCGCACGGCCGCGCAGCGCCCGTTCCCTGGCCTTGGCGTCGGACATGTCCATGAGCACGCCCACCATGCGGGCGCGCACCCCGGCGTCGTCGGTCACGGTGGTGGCCCGGCAGCGGACCCAGATCTCGCGGCCGTCGGCGGCGAACATCCGGTGCTCGAGGTCGAGGGGCTCGGTCGCGCCGGCGAGCTGGGCGGCCACCGCGACCTGGAGCTCGCGGACGTCGTCGGGGTGGACGCGGCCGGTCCACTCCTCGATCCCGGTGCCCACCTCGTCGTCGGCCAGGCCGAGCAGGGCCCGCCACGTACGCGAGTAGTAGACCTCGCCCGTGGCGATGTTCCAGTCCCAGGTGCCCTCCAGGGCGACGTCCTCGACGAGGGCGTAGCGCTCGGCTCCGGCCCGCAGGTCGAGGGCGAGGGCCTTCTCCCGTTCGGCGGCCTCGGCGAGCGCGGCCTGCTGGCGCCGCAGGGACGCGAGACGGGCCTCGCGGTCGAGGGCGACGGCGAGGAGGGCGGCCCAGTGGTCGAACTTGTCGCGGGCGCTGGTGGCGTGGGTGTCCACGCTGCCGCCGGTCATGAACAGGCCCCAGTCGCTCTGCTCGAACGTGACCGGGATGAGGAAGGTGACGCCGAGCCCTTCGGCGACCAGCGCCGGTGGTGGGAACGCTGCCACGGGCAGGCGGGCGCCCACCAGGGACCGGGCCTGAGGGGAGGTCGCGGTGGTGCCGACGATCTCGAGCTGGCGCTTGCTGGTGTCCTGCGGCTCGCCGTCCCGGGGCCCGGTCGAGGCACCGTCCTCCACGTCCGTCCACAGGGCCAGCGTGGTGGGGCCGCGGTGCCCGCGGGGGAGCCAGCGCAGCGAGCGGATCGACCGCGCGTCGGCGTGCAGGAGCTCGAGGTCGAGCTCGTACTGGTCCACGATGGTGCGCTCGAGCTGGCCGGACCGGGCCAGGAGCGCCTGCGTACAGCCGGCGCCGACGGCCACCAGCACGTCGGTACCGGAGCGGGCTACGGCGCGCAGCCGCTCGGGGCGGGTCGGGGCCTTCGCCGCGGCCTTGAGCCGGTTGGTGGCGGAGCCCCGTGCTCCGGGTCCGCCGCCGGCCACGAGCGCGGACGGCACTGCTGGGCGGAGCGGCGTCGTCGGTGCGCCCTGCGGGGGGACCACCGGGATGCTGCCGGTGGTGGCCGGGGGCTCGGCGCGGCGTCGTCGCACCTGTTCGGCGAACTCGTCCTCCACCGCCCGGAGCGCCGGGACGAGCTGTTCGAGCGCCTCCGGGTGGGGCCGCAGGGCGCGCGTGCTCTCCGCGAGGGAGGACAGCGCCTCGCGCCCGGGCCGCTGGCCCAGGCCGGCGGCGGCGCGGAAGATGCGCTGGACACCGCGCAGCCAGTGGTCGAGGGCCGGGGCGCCCACGCCGAGCGTGGCGTCGGCCCCGTCGAAGACGGCCTCGGCCACGTCGCCGAGCCGCTGCCACGCGGACCGGCCGGGCTCGTGCGGCACGCCGGAGACGACGGCGCCCGCGCACCCGTCGAGGCAGCCGCAGGACTCGCGGGTGACGAGGGTGGTCTGGGAGAGGTGCTGCCCCGGGACCCGCTCGCCCCGGATCTGGGCGAGCAGCACGGTCACGGCGAGCTCGCCGACCCGGTCGTGGTGGGGGTCCACGGAGGCGAGCCGCGGCCGGAGGCGGGCACCCCCGTCGGAGTGGTCGAACCCGACGAGCGCCTGGTCCCGGGGGAGCAGGAGGCCCTTGGCCTGGAGCGCCCGGACGAAGCCCACCGCGTTGCGGTCGGTCGCCGCGAGCGTGGCGGTGGTGGGGAGCCCGGCGGCGAGGGCCGCGCGGCCCGCGGCGCTGCCGGACGCCTCCTGGTTGTCGGCTGTGCCGTAGAACCACTCCGGCTGCGGCTCGATGCCGTGCTCCAGGAGCGTGAGGCGGTACGCCTCGTAGCGCTCGAGGATGTCCGACTGCCGCAGGCTGCCGAGGAACCCGATCTGCCGGTGGCCGTGGCCCAGCAGGTGCTCCACCGCCGCCCGGGTGCCGCCGGCGTTGTCCGGCGTGACCACCGGCGCCGAGATCCCGTCCGCGCGCTCGCTGACCAGGACGAGCGGCGTACCGCGCCCCTGGAGGCGCGCCAGCGTCTCGCCGTCCACCGCCGACGTGATGACGATCAGCCCGTCCACCATGTCGAGCCCCACAGGGACGCCCTGTGGGGGCCGTTCGGGGAACTGCTCCCGTTCCAGATCGGCGGGATACGTCTGCACCGCGATGACGCGATGACCGTCCGCTCGGACGGCGCGGGCGATCCCCGCGAGCATCCGACCGAAGTAGTGTCCACCGACCACCGGGGAGAGGACCCCGACGGTATACCTCCGCTTTCCTGAAGCCATGCCCGTACACCCGTCTCCGTCGACGCCGTGCAAAGATTCTTCCGAGGGTGCATGCTACGGGATCATGGTCTCATCGTCGCGACCGAATGATCCGGTACATCCGCATACTACGCGCCCCGACAGGCGCCCCACCATCGTCGACGTCGCACGGGCGGCGGGCGTCTCGACGGCCGTCGTGTCGTACGCGCTCAACGGCCGGCCGGGAGTCTCCGCGTCGACCCGCGAACGCGTGCTGCGCGTGGCGGACGAGCTGGGCTGGCGTCCCGCCACCGCGGCTCGGTCGCTCCGGAGCGGGCCCGCCGCAGCGGGCCTCGTCCTCGTGCACGACGGGCGCAACGGCGCCCGGGCCGCCTCCGCCCTCGACCTCGTCGTGGGCGCGCAGGAGGCGCTCGGCGTGGACGGGCCCACCCTCGCGGTCCACGTGGCACCGACCGTCGCGGGCGCCGCGACGCTCATGGAGACCTGGTGGACCGAGCGGCGGTACGCCGCCTTCGTGGTCCCCCACGCCCGGTCCGACGACGCCCGGCTCGCCACCCTGCGGCGCCTCAACGCGCCCGCCGTGGTCGTGGGCGAGGTGCCGGGGGTGTCGCCGCCCGGCTGGCGGCACGTCATCCTCGACGACGCCGCGGCGTTCGCGCGCCTCGGCTCGTTCCTCGCCGACCTGGGCCACACACGCGTCGCCATGCTCGCCGGCTCGGAAGAGCTGCTCGCGCCCCGGCGTCGCACCGCGGCTCTGCGCGCGGCGCTGGGGGAGCGCGGCGCCTCGCTGCGCACCGTGGCGGGCGAGGGTGCCGACAAGGCGGCAGCCGCCGTGCGCCCGCTCCTCTCGGCGCCGGACCGGCCCACGGCGATCGTGACGGACGACGACGCCACGGCCGGCGTCGTGCTCGACGTCGCCCGCCGGCTGGGCCTCTCGGTGCCGTGGGACCTCTCGGTGGTCGCCGGGACCGACGCCGCCGCCTGCCACCTCACCACGCCCTCGCTCACTGCCGTCCCCTTCCCGGTCCGGGCCCTCGGCCTGGCCGTCGGCGCCGCCCTGCTGGACGTCCTGGGCGGTGACACTCCCGCGCGGGGCGCGCCGACGGCGTCGGGCAACGGCACCGTCGCGGTGGGAAACCTCGTGGTCAGGGGCTCGACCGCCCCGCCGCCCTCCTGACGCATGGTTGCCCTAATCGATTAACCAGGTGTCTCCCAGGTCAAGGGACGTGCAAACGTGCGTCCTGCCGCTGCAGAAAGGCCTGCTGCGGTGCGCGCGCCCGCGCCGGCGGATGCCGGCGAGGGGCGGCGCCCAGTACGACCTGTGGAGGTCAAAGTGGTAACAGCAACAAGCCGCTCCGGCGGTGCCCGGGCGCGGAAGGGGGTGGCAGCCCTTGCAGCAGCGGCGGCGATCGCGGCCCCCGCGATCGTCGGTGTCGCGACAGCTGCGCCCGCCGCGGCGGCGCTCGTCGACAACCCCTTCGTCGGGGCCACCCAGTACATCAACCCGGACTGGCAGGCCACCGTCGAGCAGTCGGCGACGCAGGTCGCGGCCAGCGACCCCGCCCTCGCGGAGAAGATGCGGGCGATCAAGAACAACCCCACGTCGGTGTGGATGGACCGGATCGCTGCCATCAACGGCACTGACCGCCAGCACGGCCTCGAGTGGCACCTCGACCAGGCCCTCGCGCAGAAGCAGGGCTCGACGCCGATCGTCTTCAACATCGTGATCTACGACCTGCCCGGTCGTGACTGCTTCGCGCTCGCCTCGAACGGCGAGCTGCCCCCGACCGCCGCGGGCATGCAGCGCTACAAGACCGAGTACATCGACCCGATCGCGTCGCTCCTCAACCAGCCCGAGTACGAGGGCATCCGCTTCGTCGCGACGATCGAGCCCGACTCGCTGCCGAACATGGTCACCAACATGTCGGACCCCGACTGCACCGCGTCGGCGCCGTACTACCGCGAGGGCGTGCAGTACGCGCTCACCAAGCTGTACGAGGTCGGCAACGTCTACAGCTACATCGACGCCGCCCACGCGGGCTGGCTGGGCTGGGACGACAACGCCACCAAGGCCGCGACCGAGTTCGAGAGCGTCATCGAGGGCTCCACGTACGGCTGGAACGCCGTCGCGGGCTTCGTGACCAACACCGCCAACTCGACCCCCCTGGTCGAGCCCTTCCTGACGGACCCGGGCCTGCAGATCGGCGGCTCGTTCACGCGCCAGGCGAAGTGGTTCGAGTGGAACCCGAACTTCGACGAGACGGACTGGACCGCCCGCCTCTACTCGCTCATGGTGAGCAAGGGCGCGCCCGCCAGCATCGGCATGCTCGTCGACACCTCCCGCAACGGCTGGGGCGGCTCCGCCCGTCCCACCGCGGTGAGCACCTCGACGAACATCGACACGTACGTGAACGAGTCCCGCGTGGACCGTCGCACGCACCGCGGCGCGTGGTGCAACCCGGACGGCGCCGGCATCGGCGAGCGTCCCACCGTCGCCCCGAGCGGCTACGCCGCCTCGCACCTCGACGCGTTCGTGTGGGTCAAGCCCCCGGGTGAGTCGGACGGCTCCTCCACGGAGATCCCCAACGACGAGGGCAAGCGCCTGGACCGCATGTGCGACCCGACGTACTCCACCTCCGTGCTGGGCGGCAACCTGACCGGGGCGCTCCCCGGTGCGCCGCTCTCGGGCCACTGGTTCCACAACCAGTTCGCGATGCTCGTGCGGAACGCGTACCCGGCCATCGGCGGCACCACGCCGCCGCCCGTCGACACGCAGGCGCCGACCGTCCCGTCGGGCGTCACCGTCGGCACCGTCACCTCGTCCTCGGTGTCCCTGAGCTGGACGGCCTCCACCGACAACGTGCGCGTCACCGGCTACGACGTCGTCAACGCCGCGGGCACCGTGGTGGCGACCTCGACGAGCGCCTCGGCGACCGTCACCGGCCTCACGCCGAGCACGGCCTACCAGTTCCGCGTCCGGGCCAAGGACGCCGCCGGCAACAACTCCGCCTTCTCGGCGGCTGTGTCGGCGACCACGACGGCAGGCTCCGGCGGCGGCGACACCGTCGCCCCGACGGTCCCCTCGGGCCTCACGGCCGGCGCGGTCACCGCGTCCTCGGTGGCCCTGAGCTGGACGGCCTCCACGGACAACGTGGGCGTCACGGGCTACGACGTCGTCAACGCCGCGGGAACCGTGGTGGCGACCTCGACGAGCGCCTCGGCGACCGTCACCGGTCTCACGGCGAACACGGCCTACCAGTTCCGCGTCCGGGCCAAGGACGCCGCGGGCAACCTCTCCGCCTTCTCGGCGGCTGTCTCCGCGACGACCTCGGGCGGCACCAGCACGCCGCCGCCCGGCACCTGCTCCGCCACGCTCCGGGTCATGAACTCGTGGTCCGGTGGCTACCAGGCCGAGGTCACCGTGACCGCGGGCACCGCTGCGATCACCCGCTGGACGGTCGCGCTCGGCACCACGCCGAGCCAGATCTGGAGCGCCACGCTGTCCGGCCAGAACGCGTCCAACGCGGCCTGGAACGGCAGCCTCGGCGCCGGCGCGAGCACCACGTTCGGGTTCATCGGCACCGGCACCGCGCCGGCCGCCGGCTCCCGCACCTGCTCGTAAGCACCACCCCCCGCGCCGGGGTAGCACCGCCCGTGAGGGCGGCGCTACCCCGGCGCTCTACCGCGCGGCGACGGGGTGCCCCCGCACCCGGCCGCCGCCCCCCAGGAAGGAAAGACCCAGGTGAGACCTCGTACGCACCGTAACGATTCGACGTCGGGCACCGTGGCCCGACGGCGCCGCGGCCTCCGCGGCATCGCGGCGCTGGGCGCCGCCCTCGTCGCCTCGGCAGGGCTGGCCGTGCCCGCCGCGACCGTGTCCGCGACCCTCGCCGCCGCCCCCGCGGCAGCGTCCCCCGCCACCGACGGCGACGACTGGCTGCACACCGCCGGTAACAAGATCGTCGACGCGCAGGGCCGGGAGGTCGTGCTGACCGGCGCGAACTGGTTCGGCTTCAACGCGAGCGAGCGCGTGTTCCACGGCCTCTGGTCGGGGAACATCACGAACATCACGCGGCAGATGGCCGAGCGCGGCATCAACACCGTGCGTGTGCCGATCTCGACCACCCTCCTGCTGGAGTGGAAGGCCGGCACCTACGCGCCGGTCAACGTCAACACCTACGCGAACCCCGAGCTCGCCGGCCTGAACAGCAAGCAGATCTTCGACGCGTTCCTCGACCTGTGCGAGCGGTACGGCATCAAGGTGGTCGTGGACGTCCACTCCGCCGCCGCCGACAACTCCGGGCACGTCTACCCGGTGTGGTGGAACGCCTCGGTCACGACCGAGCAGTTCTACCAGGGGTGGGAGTGGCTCGCGACGACCTACCGGAACAACGACACGATCATCGGCGCGGACCTCAAGAACGAGCCGCACGGCAAGGCCAACGAGACCCCGCGGGCCAAGTGGGACGGCTCCACCGACGCGGACAACTGGAAGCACGTCGCCGAGACCGCGGCCAAGCGGGTCCTGGCGATCAACCCCAACCTCCTGATCTTCGTCGAGGGCAACGAGATCTACCCCAAGGAGGGCAAGTCCTGGTCGTCCACGACGTCCACGGACTTCTACTCCACGTGGTGGGGCGGCAACTTCCGCGGGGCGCGCGAGTTCCCCGTCAACCTGGGTGCCCACCAGGACCAGCTCGTCTACTCGCCGCACGACTACGGCCCCGCCGTCTACCAGCAGCCCTGGTTCACCGGCGAGTGGTCGCGCGCCACGCTCGAGCGTGACGTGTGGGGCCCGAACTGGCTGTACCTGCACACGGAGAACACCTCGCCGCTGCTCATCGGCGAGTGGGGCGGCTTCATGGACGGCGGCGACAACGAGAAGTGGATGGTCGCCATGCGCGACCTCATCGTCGATCGCAAGCTCAGCCACACCTTCTGGTGCATCAACCCGAACTCGGGCGACACGGGTGGCCTCCTCAACAACGACTGGGCCAGCTGGGACGAGGAGAAGTACGCGCTCCTGGAGCCCTCGCTCTGGCAGAGCGGCGGCAAGTTCGTGTCGCTCGACCACCAGGTCCCGCTGGGCGGCGCCGGCTCCACGACCGGCATCTCCGTCTCCGACCTCGGTGGCTCCACGCCGCCGCCGGCGGACACGACGGCCCCCAGCGCGCCGTCGGCCGTGGCCGTCTCGGGAACCACCACGTCGTCCGTCTCGCTGACGTGGACCGCGTCCACCGACAACGTGCGGGTCACCGGCTACGACGTGGTGAACGCCTCCGGTGCGGTGGTGGCCACCTCGACCACCGCCTCCGCCTCGGTGTCCGGGCTGACGCCGGCCACGGCGTACCAGTTCCGGGTGCGGGCGCGCGACGCCGCCGGCAACGTGTCGGCGTTCTCCGCTGCGGTGTCGGCTACGACGGCGTCCGGGCCCTCGAGCCCGCCGCCGGGCGCCTGCACCGCCACGTTCAAGGTGCTCAACTCGTGGCAGGGCGGCTTCCAGGCCGAGGTCACCGTGTCGTCGACGACGGCCAAGAGCGGCTGGACCAATTCCTTCACGCTGCCGGCCGGGACCACGATCGGCAGCATGTGGAGCGCCACGCACACCGTCTCCGGCAGCACGGTGACGGTCAGGAACGCCGCGTGGAACGGGAACATCGGCCCGGGCGCCTCGGCGACCTACGGCTTCACGGCCAACGGCACCGCGCCGTCGGCCCTGACGGTGGCCTGCAGCTGATCCTCGCGCACCTCTCGTGAGTTGTCAGAAGCTCCCCGGCGCATTCGCCGGGGAGCTTCTGACAACGTGCCGGTGGCTGGGTCAGCGGCTCTCCGCCGAGACCAGCTCCTTGTCCTCGGCGGGGTCGCCGGCGGGGGCCTCCGTCGCCGCGGGGACAGCTGCCGGGTGGCGGCTCGGGGCCGTCTTCCCGTGGGTCGCGTAGAGCATGAGGCCCACGAACGTGAGGCCGCCCACGAGGTTGCCCACCACGGTGGGGATCTCGTTCCACACGAGGTAGTCCATGACCGTGAAGTCGCCGCCGAGCAGCAGGCCGGACGGGAACAGGAACATGTTCACGATCGAGTGCTCGAAGCCCATGTAGAAGAACAGCATGATGGGCATCCACATCGCGACGATCTTGCCCCACACGCTCTCCGACACCATGGCGAGCACCACGCCGGTGGACACCATCCAGTTGCAGAGCACGGCGCGGACGAACAAGGTCAGCATGCCTGCGGCGCCGTGGTCGGCGTAGCCCACCGTGCGGCCCTCGCCGATCTCGCCGATGGCCTGGCCCACGGCGTCCGGCTCCACCGAGAAGCCGTACGTGAAGTAGATGGCCATGAGCACGGCGACGGTGAAGGCGCCGGCGAAGTTGCCGACGAAGACGAGGCCCCAGTTGCGGAGCACGCCGCGGATCGTGACGCCTGGCCGCTTGTCGAGCCAGGCGAGCGGGGCGAGCGTGAAGACTCCCGTGAGCAGGTCGTAGCCGAGCAGGTAGAGCATGCAGAACCCGACGGGGAACAGCACGGCTCCGAGCAGCGGGTTCTCTGCGCGGACCGACACGGTCACAGCGAACGCGGCGGCGATCGTCAGCAGGGCGGCGCCCATGTACGAGCGGATCAGCGTGTCCCGCGTGGACATGAACACCTTGGCCTCGCCCGCGTCGATCATGCGGGTGACGAGGTCCTTGGGCTTCACATAGGGCATGGGGTCAACCTCCGGTCGAGTGGGCGGTGTCCTCGGCGGTGAAGGCACCGGCCCGTGGTCCTCCTCGACTGTGCAACACCATGGTTTCCTCGGGCGCACGGCTGCGTTACCGGCGATGACCAAGTTCCTCTCAGCGGGCGGGCTGTGGACGAGAGGAACGGCGCCCCGCGCAGCCGGGTAAACTCGGCCCCGAACCCCCGTCATCTCCCGAGGAGCCCCCGTGGGACGCGTCGTCGTCGAGGTCATGCCCAAGCCCGAGATCCTGGACCCCCAGGGCAAGGCCGTGGTCGGTGCGCTGCCGCGCCTCGGCTTCACGCAGTTCATGAGCGTCCGGCAGGGCAAGCGGTTCGAGCTCGAGGTGGACGGCGACGTCACGCCGGAGATCCTCGCCGCCGCTCAGGAGGCCGCGGAGACGCTGCTCTCCAACCCGGTGATCGAGGACGTCGTGAGCGTGGTGGACGCCACCGAGGTGCCGGCGTGACCGCGCTGTCCGGCGCCCGCATCGGCGTCATCACCTTCCCGGGCACGCTGGACGACCGGGACGCCGCTCGCGCGGTGCGCCTCGCCGGTGCCGAGGCGGTCGCCCTGTGGCACGCCGACGCCGACCTTCAGGGCGTCGACGCCGTGGTGCTGCCCGGCGGGTTCTCCTACGGCGACTACCTGCGCGCCGGGGCGATCAGCCGCTTCGCGCCTGCCATGTCGGCCGTGGTGGACGCCGCGAACGGCGGTCTGCCCGTGCTGGGCATCTGCAACGGATTCCAGATCCTCACCGAGGCGCACCTGCTGCCCGGGTCCATGGTGAAGAACGACCACCTGCACTTCGTCTGCCGTGAGCAGTCGCTCGTGGTGGAGAACGCGTCCACCGCCTGGACCAACCAGTTCGAGGCCGGTCAGCGCATCACGATCCCGCTGAAGAACCAGGACGGGCAGTTCGTCGCCGACGAGCACGTCCTCGACGAGCTCGAGGGCGAGGGCCGCGTCGTCTTCCGGTACGACGGCTGGAACCCGAACGGCTCCCGCCGCGACATCGCGGGCATCAGCAACGCCCGTGGCAACGTGGTGGGGCTCATGCCGCACCCCGAGCACGCGGTCGAGGCCGGCTTCGGCCCGGCGGGTGCCGAGGGCCCGCGCGCGGGCACCGACGGGCTCACCTTCTTCACGTCCGTCCTGGCCTCGCTCGTCAGCGCGTGACGCAACAGTCCTTGAGGCCGGGTCCCGCCGAGCGGGTCCCGGCCTCGCCGCTGCCCGACGGCGCAGCCGTGGTCGCCTCGGGCGGGCCCCTCGCCTCCCGGGTCCCCCTGGCCTCCCGCGTGGTGACCGTGTCGGTGGTCCCGTGGGACGACCCGGACGCGGCGCGGCTGCGCGACCTGCAGCAGGCCGAGCTCGCCGTGCTCTACGGTCACGCGGACGAGGCGGACCCTGCGGGGCCCGAGGAGCGTCCGGCGGGCGACGTCGGCGCGACTGCCGAGGCCGACGTCTCGCGCGACCAGGTCGACCCGTCGACGGTGGCGGCGACCGTGCTGGTGCGCGTCGACGGTGAGGCTGCCGCGTGTGGCGCCGTGCGCGACATGGCCGGACTGCCCGACGGCCGCGGCGGGGTGCACCCGCCCGCGACCGGCGAGGTGAAGCGGATGTATGTGGCGCCGTCGTTCCGTGGGCGCGGGCTCTCACGGCGTGTCCTGGCGGCGGTCGAGGAGGCCGCCGTGGAGGCCGGGCTGCGCAACCTCGTGCTGGAGTGCGGCACGCTGCAGGTCGAGGCGATCGGGCTCTACCTGTCGATGGGGTATCTCCCGATCGAGCGCTTCGGGGTCTACGCGCAGGAGGCGGGGTCCCGGTGCTTCGGCAAGGCGGTTCCGGCTGTGATGCCTGCCGTGGGGGACCAGCCGCGGGCCGTCGACCGCGTGCCCCGCGTGGACCTCAACCTGCGGCCGGTCGAGTGGGACCACGAGCACGCGGTGGCTCTCCGCCGCGAGATGCTGGCGTTCAACGTCGAGCGCTATCCGGAGGTGGTCGCGCACCTGGCCGTGCGCGGCGGTTTCGAGGGGATCGACCCCGGGATGGGCGAGCGAGTGATGCTGACTCTCGTGGCGTACCGCGAAGGGGAGGCGGTGGGCTGCGGGTCGCTGCGGCCTGCGCTCACCGGGTCGGCGTACGAGGTGAGGACGGTCTTCGTCCGCGAGCACGCCCGCCGGACCGGCGTGGGCCGTGCGCTCCTCGCGGCGCTGGAGGATGCGGCGCTCGGCCTCGGGGCCGGCGAGCTCCTGCTCCAAACCGGGATCCGCCAGCCCGAGGCTCTGCGCCTGTACACCGCCATCGGGTTCCGGCCGGTGCTGCCCTTCCCGCCCCACGGCCCCGAGGACGACCCCTTCGGCTTGTTCCTGGGCAAGGCGCTCGACCGCTGACCCGACCGCCTCCTCGGAAGGCTCCCGGGTAAACCTGTTCTCCCCTGGGAGTGTCACTCTGCGTACACAACGTCACGCAGGGTGACCGACCCGGAACGCACCATGTCACTCCGACGGCCTCGGCCACTGGTGCTCTGTCGATCTCGCGGCGCCGAGGTCGCTCCGTCGGCGGGAGCGTTCACTCGTCCCAGGGCATCCGCGCCGCGGCCCGGCAGCCAGGCTGACCGCGCCCTGGCCATTCCTTCCCGAACGACCGGTTGCACGGGCACCGCAGCGGGGTGTTCGGGTTCGCGAGGACGCGGAACCGGGGCGGCTTGATCCGCCCCGACCAGTCGAGCCGGGCACCTCGCAGTACCTTGACCGCGGGCGCCGAGACGAACAGCTCGGCGCCCGGGCAGCCGAAGCGCTCGTCCCCATCACTGCCGGGGACGTCGTCGAAGTAGTAGGTGAGACCGCAGCATCCGCCGTCCTCCACCGTCAGACGTACCGCCCCGCCAAGGGCCTCGATCTGGTCGATCGCCGCCCGGGTCACGTCGAACGGGGGTAGCACCAGGGTGTCGTCCATGCCGACGGATGATGCCACCGGCCACCCACACTGCACATGGCCTTGCAACGCCCGCGACGCTTCAAGCCTCCGACAGGTACTGCAGCTGGGCGCGGACCGTCTGGCGGGCCGCCGGCAGCACCGAGGGATCCACGTCGGCGTAGACCAGCCCGACTACGGCGTCGGTGACGTCGGGGGTGAGGTGCGCACCGCCGTCGTCGGGCAGGGCGAGCGTCCGGAGCGCTGACCGGACCTGGTCCAGGCGCTCCAGCCGGTGGGAGCGGTAGGCGCGGACGGCGGCAGCGAGGTCGGGCAGCGGCTCCCCGTGGCCGGGGAATGCCAGCGTGGCCGACGCCGTCGCCCGGGCCGCGAGCTCGTCCGCGAGGTGCTCCAGCCGGTCGAGGCTCGCGAGGTACTGCCGGAGGGAACCGTCCGGCTCGGCGATCACGGTGGTTCCCCGCCCCAGCACCGTGTCGCCGGTGAGCACCACGGGTGCCGTGCCCGGAGCGCTCACGACCAGGCACACGGAGTCGGCGGTGTGGCCCGGGGTGGCAACGACGTCGATGCGCAGGCCCGCTGCCTCGACGGTCTCGCCGTCCGCGAGGGGCGCGCCGCCGTAGCAGTGCGCCGGGTCGGCGGCCCGGACAGGCGCGCCGGTCCGGGCGGCGAGGCCGGGCGACCCTGCCGTGTGGTCGGCGTGCCGGTGCGTGACGAGGACCAGCTCGACCGGTCCGGCGCCCGTCAGGCGGTCGAGGTGCGCGGCGTCGTCGGGCCCGGGGTCCACCACGACGGCACCGGTGGAACCGGGCGCGCGCAGCACGTAGGACCGCGTGCCGTCGAGGGTCATCGGGCCGGGGTTGTCCGCGCGGAGCACGGAGACGACGGGCGACATGGCGCCCACTGTACGAGCCAGGTCAGCCGAGCCGGGAAGGGCGGCTGGGCGCCAGGGGTTGTGCAGCCGCCGCACCCGGTGTGTGATCGATGCGGCAGGATCCCACCAGCGGTGAGGGGAAATCCGCAGATGTCCGACACATTTGGTGATCGACGGCGCCGTCAGCCGTCACCCGGACCAGGGAAGAGCAGGCGCGCCCGGTGGGTCGCGCTGGCTGCGGCCTGCAGCGTCGCGCCCCTGCTCGCCGCGACGGCGTCGCCCGCCTCGGCCTCCGTCGGGGCGGCCGAGCCGTCGTCGGCCCAGGCCCCTCGGCCCGCCGCGCACGGCACGGAGGTGGTGGTCGGTGCGGTCAACCCGGTGGTGCTCACCGACGACGGGTCGCCGGCCCACGTGACGCTCCGCCTCCACGTGTCCGACGGCGCGGGTCTTGCCCGTCCCGTCACGGTCACCTGGGCCACGGGGCACGGCACAGCTGCCCCCGACGCGGACTACGAGATCGCGCGCGGGACGGTGACGTTCCCGGCCGGTTCCCCGTCGGGCGCCGAGCAGACGGTGGTGGTGAGCACGCGCGCCACGCCGGAGCAGGAGACCGCCGAGACCGTGCCCCTCACCCTCTCGGCCGTGGGAGCCCGGATCGGGACCACCCCGATCGTGGTCATCGGCGCCCACGGGCTGCCCTACCTCGACCCCGCCCTGCCGGCCGACCGGCGGGTCGCCGACCTGCTCTCCCGGATGACCCTCGAGGAGAAGGTGGGCCAGCTCGTCCGCGTCGAGCGGAGCAACGCGACGAGCCGGCCGGAGGCGATCACCGAGCTGGAGATCGGCGTGGTCGTCGCGAGCCCCGGCTCCGCGCCTGCCCGCAACACCGTCGAGGCCTGGGCCGACATGGCCGACGGGCTCCAGGCGAGGGCCCTGGCCACCCGGCTGCAGGTGCCGCTCCTGGTCGGCATCGACGGCGTCCACGGTCACGACAGCCTGCCGGGCGCCACGCTGGTGCCGCACCGGCTCGGCCTCGCCGCCACCGACGACCCTGCTCTCGTGGGCGGCCTGGCACAGCTGGTCCGTGAGGAGGCTCGCGCCACCGGGGTCACCTGGGTCCAGGCCCCGCCCGCCGAGCCGCTCGCGGACGTCCGTTCCGGCGACGCGTACACACGGTTCGGTGCCGACCCGGCGCGTGCGGCCCGGCTCGCCGCAGCGGGGAGCGACCCCGTGACCGCCGGGCTCGGCGACGCGCTGGCGCTCGCGGGCGAGGACCCGGAGCGGCACGCCGGCGGGCGGACCGCGCTGCTCGCGGCGGTCCGGTCGGGCGAGGTGCCGCAGGCCCGTCTCGACGAGGCGGTGGCGAGGGTGCTCACCGCGAAGCTGGGCCTCGGCCTGTTCGAGGCGCCGTTCGTGGACCGCTCGCGCCTCGCCGAGGTCGGGTCGGCCGACCACCGTGCCCAGGCCCGGCAGGCGGTCGCGGCGTCCCAGGTGCTCCTCCAGGACCGGGACGGCGCGCTCCCCCTCGACGCCGGCAGCCGGGTGTACGTCGCAGGACGCTCCGCAGACGACCTGGGCAACCAGGCGGGCGGGTGGACCGTCACCTGGCAGGGCTCGTCCGGGGAGCCCACACAGGGCTCCACGATCCTGGACGGCATCCGTGAGCTGGACCCGGACGCGACGTTCAGCGCTGACGGCTCCGTGCCGCCCGCCGGTCACGACGTCGGGGTCGTGGTGGTGGGCGAGACGCCCTACGCGGGGGCGTACGGCGACGTGGGCGGACCCTCGTGGGCCTGGGACCAGTCCGACGCGGGCGTGTTCCGCGAGGCCAAGTCGCTGGCGCTCCAGCCGGGCGACGCCGACGTCGTGCAGCGGGTCTGTGGCGCCGTGCCCACCTGCGTCGTCGTCGTGGTCTCAGGCCGGCCGCAGGCCGTCGACCTCCAGGTGGCCGACGCCGTGGTGGCGGCCTGGCTCCCCGGTACGGAGGGTGGCGGCGTGGCGGACACGTTGTTCGGCGCGGCCCCGTTCACGGGGACCTTGCCGGTCGCGTGGCCGCTCGCCGCCGACCCTGCCGCCGGTGAGCTCCCGGTGGGCTGGGGCCTCAGGCCCTGAGCGCCTGCTCCAGGTCTTCCACCAGGTCCGCCGGGTCCTCCAGGCCCACAGAGAGCCGCACCGTCGTCTCCGCGATGCCCACGGCAGCCCGTCCCGGCGCGCCGAGCTTGCGGTGCGTCGTGGTCGCCGGGTGAGTGACCAGCGACTTCGCGTCACCGAGGTTGTTCGAGATGTCGATGATCTGCAGGGCGTCCAGGAACGCGAAGGTGCGCTTCTTGGCCGCCTCGGCGTCGGCGCCGTCGGGCACCGCGAGGTCGAACGTCACGACGGTCCCGCCGCCGGTCATCTGCGCCCGGGCGAGCTCGGCCTGCGGGTGGGAGTCCAGGAACGGGTACCGCACGGCACCGACCCCGGGCAGCGCCTCGAGGGCTGTGGCCACCTGGAGCGCACTCGCGGTCTGCGCGGCCACCCGCACGGGGAGCGTCTCCAGGCCCTTGAGCAGGGTCCATGCATTGAACGGTGACAGCGACGGTCCCGTGTTGCGGATGAAGGTCTGGACGGGCCCGTTGATGTACTCGTCCGTCCCGAGGATCGCACCGCCGAGCACCCGGCCCTGCCCGTCGATGTGCTTGGTCGCGGAGTAGACCACCACGTCGGCGCCGAGTTCCAGCGGGTGCTGGAGCAGCGGGGTGGCGAAGACGTTGTCGAGCACCACGGTGGCGCCCGCAGCCTTCGACAGGGCGACGACGGCGCGCACGTCCACGATGTCCTGCATGGGGTTGGACGGCGTCTCGAAGAAGACCACGTCGGCGGGCGTGGACAGGGCCTCCTCCCACTGGGACAGCACGTGGCCGTCCACGTAGTCGGTGCGCACGCCCCACTTGGCGAAGATCTCGTCGAAGATGACCACCGACGACCCGAACAGCGCTCGCGCCGCGACGATCCGCGAGCCGCTCTGCACGAGCGCGGCGAGCGAGGTGAAGACCGCCGACATCCCGGTCGCGGTCGCGTAGCAGGCCTCGGCGCCCTCCAGCAGGCGGAGACGCTCCTCGAAGGTGTGCACCGTCGGGTTGCCGTAGCGCGAGTAGACGAACCGGTCGAGGTCGCCCGAGAACGCCGCCTCGGCGTCGGACGCCCGGTCGTAGGTGTAGCCCTGGGTGAGGAACAGCGCCTCACCCGTCTCCTGGTACTCGGTGCGTGCGTGCCCGCCGCGGACAGCGAGCGTCGCCGGCCGGACGCCGCGGGGCAGCGGCTTGCGGCCCGAGCCGCCGGGGACCTCGCCGGGCGCCGCGGCGCCGGTGACGCTCACTGCTGGGCCTCGGCGTCGAGCGTGGGCAGCCAGGGCAGGCCGGCGACCTTCCATCCCTCGCGGTCGCGGACGCCGCCCGGTCCGGGCGCGCCCTCGAAGCCCTCGAGCACGTTGTACGACGGGCCGATGCCGGTCGCCGTCGCCAGCCGAGCGGCGCCGATCGAGCGCTGGCCGGAACGGCACAGGAAGACCACCGGGCCGTCGGTGACGCCCGCGTCGCGGAGCTCGGCGAGGAAGGCAGGGTTGGGGCGGCCGTCGGCGGTCACCCACTGGGCGAACACAGTGCGCTTGCCGAGGGAGGACGCGTCGGGCACACCGATCGCGCGCCACTCGGCCTCGGTGCGGACGTCCACGAGCGTGGCGCCCGGGTCGCCGGCGAGCAGGTCCCAGGCCTGCTGCGGGGTGATGTCGCCGGCGTAGCCGTCGGCCGGTCGGGCCTGGATGCTCATCGGTACTCCTCCATCGGTCGTGGCGGTAGCACCCTGCACCGGGCACGCCGGTCCGGAGCGTTCCGTCCCGACCTGCCCGCGGGTTGCTGCGGCGTCGACGTGCCACGTCACTCGGCCGCTCGGGATGGTCGCCAGCGATCGTACGACACGAGGTCCAGCCCCTGGGACGGCGTCTCATTCTTCGGCTGTGCCCCGGAGCGCGCGTCGCCCGGATGCTGAGACGGCTGTCCAGAATCGTTGACAGGGTCTCCGGCCGGAGGTCAGGATGACGCCAGGTCATGAGCGCCAGCGCGAAGCCCCGGCTCGCTGGCCGGCAACCCTCCTACCGCGGTGGGGTGCCCCGGGTGACGACCTGGTCGCACGCCACGAGGCGCGCGGCAAGCGCGGGGAGCACGCCTCCCCCGGATTCACCGAGGAGGAGTCATGCCCACTCTGACCCAGTACCGCGACACCACCCACAGCGCCGTGACGGAGGCAGCCGTGCCCGACCGTGCCCAGCTCACCGGACCCCTCCTGCCGGTGGTCGGCAGCGACACCCTCGTCCCCCTCGTCGACGGCTCCCAGGTGACCTACGCCAACCTGGACGTCGCCGCGTCCGCCCCCGCCCTCCGTGCGGTGGCCGACCGGGTCGCCGAGGTGCTCCCGCTGTACGCGAGCGTGCACCGCGGGGCCGGCTACCTGTCACAGGTGTCCACAGCGCTCTACGAGGCGGCCCGCCGCACCATCGGGGCGTTCGTCGGCGCCCGGGAGGGCGACCTCACGGTCATCACGCGCAACACCACCGACTCGCTCAACCTGCTCGCCGGGTGCGTCCCGGCGGCCGCGGACGGGACCCCCGGCCGCGTGCTCGTCCTCGACGTCGAGCACCACGCCAACCTCCTGCCCTGGCAGCGCGACACCGAGGCGACCGTCCTCACTGGCGCGTCCACCGTGGCCGCGACAGTGGCCGAGCTCCGTGAGGAGCTGGAGGACGCCGCCGCCGTCGGGCGCCCGTACGCGTTGCTCGCCGTGACGGGCGCGTCCAACGTGACCGGCGAGGCGCTGCCCCTCGCCGAGATCGTCGCCGCCGCCCACGCGAACGGCGCCAGGATCGCGATCGACGGCGCCCAGCTGGTCCCGCACCGCCGCTTCTCGCTCGCCGAGTCGGGGGTGGACTACGTCGCGTTCTCCGGCCACAAGACCTACGCGCCGTTCGGTGCCGGCGCCCTCGTCGGCCGCGGCGACTGGCTCGACACCGGAACCCCCTACCTGGCGGGCGGCGGTGCCGTGCGCCGCGTCCGCACCACCGAGACCCTCTGGCAGGACGGGCCGGCCCGCCACGAGGCCGGCTCGCCGAACGTGATCGGCACCGTGGCGCTCGCGGCAGCCTGCGAGGCGCTGGCCGCCCTCGACCCCGAGGAGGTGCGTCAGCACGAGGGGGCGCTGCGCCGCCGCCTGGTCGAAGGGCTCGAGGCTCTCGACCGCGTGTCGGTCGTGCGCGTGTGGGCCGACGCCGTCGACCCGGTGGGCGTCGTGACGTTCACGGTCGCGGGGTACGACCCGGGGCTCGTCGCCGCGTACCTGTCGGCCGAGCACGGCATCGGCGTCCGGGACGGCCGCTTCTGCGCCCACCCGCTGCTGGGCAGGCTCGGGTTCGACGCCGGGGCCGTGCGCGCCTCGGTCGGCGTCGGCACGTCGCCCGAGGAGGTCACGCGCCTCGTCGAAGCCGTGGCCGCGCTGGTCACCGAGGGCCCGCGCGCGGTGTACGACGTCGTCGACGGACTCTGGGTGGTCGTGGACGACCCGCGTCCCGTCCCCGAGGGCAGCGGGCTCGCCGGGCTGCTGGCCACGGCGGCCGCCGGCTTCCTCGCCGACGCCGCGGCCTGCCTGCCCGACCCGGTCTGACGGCCGTCGATATGACGGATTCTTAAGCACCATCATTGTTTGGCACCGCACGCAATTGGGCCGGGCCGTGCCGATAACACTTCTGCTTTGACCAGGAGTGACGGCGCACCGGGCGCCAGTTGATGCGCCCAGGCAACACATTCCCTCCGTGCGGAGGGTGAGATCGGCGCCTATGTTTATTGCTGCCGGTGAATTCCCCGGGGTGTCGCCACGGCGCTCGGGACCGGCGGAAGCATTCCGATCATCGGTACCCGTCACCGACGGAAGCCGTGCGAGGAAGGACGCCGAAGATGGACTTCGCAAATGACGTCGACTGGACCGGGATCCTCGGGAAAGTCCTCATCGCCCTGCTGATTCTTGTCGTCACGTGGATTGTTGCCCGCCTGGTCAAGTGGGCGATCTCGAAACTGGTCTCACGTGTCGGCTTCTTGCGTCGGGAGGGCGCTGACGGCCGGCAGGTAGGGGCGTCGATCGGTCAGATCGCCGCACTGCTGGTGTGGCTGTTCGGCCTGATTGCCGTGCTGCAGCTGTTCGAGCTGGACCAGGTGCTCACACCGATCCGCGGCATGCTCGAATCGATCATGGAATACCTGCCGAACATCATCGGCGCGGCGGTCGTCTTCTTCATCGGCTACCTGATCGCCAAGATCGTCAAGCAGATCCTTCAGGCTGCGCTCGGCGCCATCAACTTCGCCGGACTGGTCGAGAAGGCCAAGTCCGGTGCGGAGCGGACCACGGGGACCGCGGAGCAGACCTATCGCTCCGAGCCGGCGTACCCGGCGGCCGGCACCGCCGAGGCGGGCGCGTACGACACCGCCTCCTACGAGACCGGCGGGTACAGCTCGGCCGGCCAGCCCGCCGCGAGCGACCCCCGCGAGACCAACGCCCGCATCGCGTCGGTCATCGCCAACGTCGTGTTCGCGGTCATCCTCATCGTCGTGGCGATCGCGGCGCTGCAGATCCTGGGCATCGCGGCCATCGCCGACCCGGCCCAGCAGATGCTCACCATGATCCTCGCGGCCATCCCGGCGATCATCGCGGCGCTGATCATCCTTGCGATCGGCTACTTCATCGCCCGTTTCGTGGGCGATCTGCTGGAGAGCACCCTGCGCGGGGTCGGTGCCGACCGGGCTGCGGCGAACCTGGGGTTCAGCACCGGCCAGGCCAGCCCGTCGAAGATCGTCGCGTGGATCGTCAAGATCGCGATCATCGTGTTCTTCGCCATCATGGCCGCGAACATGCTCGGTTTCGAGGAGATCACCAACATCCTCAACGAGATCCTCGAGCTCGGCGGGCGGGTGCTGTTCGGTGCGCTGATCATCGCGGCCGGCTTCTTCCTGGCCAGCATGGTGGCGAGCGCTGTCGGGTCGAACCTGGGCAGCAAGATCGCCCGGTACGCGATCATCGGTCTGTTCGCCGCCATGGGCCTGCAGTTCATGGGGGTGGCCGACCAGATCATCACGCTGGCGTTCGGCGCCATCGTGGTGGGTGCGGCCCTGGCGGCCGCGCTGGCCTACGGTCTCGGCGGGCGGGAGGCCGCGGCTCGTTCGCTCGAGAAGGCCGAGCGCAAGATCGAGTCCGAGCCGTCGACGCCCACGCCTCCGGCCACGCCGCCGCCTGCGGCGCCGGGCGGCCCGACCATCTGACCGCTCTCGCGAGGCACCTGTACAGGGCCGCTCTCCGTCACGGAGAGCGGCCCTGTCGCGTCTGCCGGGCGACCGGTAGCGTCTTTCGCATGACCACTCTGGGGTGCATCGTCCTGCCGTCCGAGCCGCCGTCCCGCTTCCTGCCGATCGCCCGAGCGGCCGACGAGGCCGGCCTCGAAGAGATCTGGCTGTGGGAGGACTGCTTCCGTGAGACAGGCGCGGGCGCCGCCGGCGCGATCCTGGGCGCCACCTCGCGGGTTCGGGTCGGGGTGGGCGTGCTCCCCGTACCGCTGCGCAACGTGGCGCTCACCGCGATGGAGATCGCCACGCTCGAGGGCATGTTCCCGGGGCGGTTCCTGCCGGGGATCGGACACGGCGTGCTGGACTGGATGGGCCAGGTGGGTGCGCGGGCGGCCTCGCCGCTGACGCTGCTCCGCGAGTACGCCACGGCGCTCCGTGCTCTCCTGGCAGGCGAGCGGCTGACGGTCTCGGGCCGGTACGTGAACCTCACGGACGTGGCGCTCGACTGGCCGCCCGCCACCGTCCCGCCCGTGCTGTCGGCGGGGCAGGGCCCCAAGACGCTGCGCCTCGTGGGCGAGGTGGCCGACGGCGTGGTCATCACCGGCGACACCGGCCTGGCCGGTCTGCGGGCCGCCAAGGAGCTCGTCGCGGAGGGCCGCGCCGCCGCCGGCCGGACGGGCGACCCCTTCCGCACGGTCGTCTTCGTGCCGGGCGCGACCGGGCCGGACGCCACGGAGCGGCTACGGCGCGCGGCCGCGGAATGGCCGATCGACGTCGACACCGACGAGAAGCTCGCCGAATACACGGTGTGGGGCGACGCGGAGCAGCTGGCCGCAGGGGTGCGTCGCTTCGCTGAGGCGGGCGCTGACACGGTGGTGATCCAGCCGACGCCGGACACGCCGGACCTCGAGGGCTTCGTGCGGGTCCTGGGCGAGGAGGTGCGGCCGCTGCTCGGGTGACCCCTCTTCGCCGTGAGAGCCACAGCGAAGAGGGGTCACCGCGTCACCGCACGCCGAACGCCCGCACGACCTCCTGGAAGGTGCGGTTGCCCGCGTCGTCCGCCACCGTGACCCGCAGCGAGACGAAGCCCGCGCCCGCCGGCAGGGTGATCGAGCCCGTCCAGGCGCCGTCGGCTCCGGTGAGGGCAGCCGGGACCCAGGTGGCGCCGTCGTCGTACGAGACCTCCAGGGAGGCCGACGTGACGGTGCCCGCCCGGAGCGCGCCCTCGGTGAAGAACGGCGCGACCGACACCGTGGCGGGCAGCCCGCCCGGCACCGTGCCGTCGAGCGCGGTACGGACGTCGAGGCCGGGCGAGAGCAGCGGCAGCAGGCCGTGGTCCGCCGTGTCCGCCACGAACTGGAACTCCGTGTGGGTCGTCGTGGAGAAGTCGAACAGGCCGGTCGTGGTCTCCTGCGCGAACGTGAAGGTCCGCTCGCCCGTCCCGTCAGGGACGTCGACGTTCACGGCCTGGTCGCCTGCCGACCGCAGGTGCGTCGCGCCCTCGTAGAGGCTGGACGTCACCCGACCCCACTCGCGGTGACCCGTCAGGCCGCCGGGACCACCGAACGCCGCGACGTTGATGCTGAACCAGGTCCCGCTCTGCTCCGGCTCGCTGTACCCCTCGCCGAGGGCCGGAGCCGTCACCGGCGCGAACCAGCGGCGCTCGGTCACGGAGCCGGGCTCCGGGGCCGCGAAGTCGGCAGCACGCTGGTGCCACTCCTCGTCCTGGTGGTCGATCTGGTCGTGCCAGCCGATGGCCGCGTCCGTCGACACGTAGTGCGTGATCTCCGACTGCGTCCGCAGCGGGTAGCTGTAGCCGACGCACTGGGGCGTCATGAACGAGCGGCAGTCGGCGCTGAACCCGAACGCGATCCGCGAGCGCGAGTCGGTGAGGGAGTCGTGGACCGTCGCGAAGTCCTCGGCCGCGGTGACCACCGTGAGCTCGTCCGCCCCGGGCACGTCGTCCCAGTGCTTGGAGACCTCGTAGGTGTAGGTCGGGAACTCCTTCGCCTGCCCCTTGAGGCGGACCTCCTTCTTCGCCGGGGCGAGCAGCTGTGCCGCTTCGTCGGTGGTGACTGAGGCGACCGGCAGGTCCGTACCGCCCGCGAACTGGAAGATCTTCTCGTCCGCGACGACGAGGAGCAGAGCTGCCCCGGCGGCATGGGCCGCCTGCGCCTGGGCAGCGAAACCGCTGCCGTCAGCGGCGGGCCGGGCCTGGACCACCACAGCCTTGCCTTCGGTGCCCGCCGCAGCGAGCTCCTCGGCCGTGCCCTCGCCACCGTTCACGACCCGGAGGTCGACGTGGCCGTCGAGGCGGGCGGAGCCGTTCTGGTACACAGGCTCGATGGGGCTGCCCTTGGCGGGCCGGAACACGTCGACGTCGAGCACGGGCTCGTGCGCGCTCCAGCGCGTGCCGAAGATGAACTTCGGGTTGTCGACGGTGGACTCGGCGACGTAGACGGCCTCGGTGGTGTACGGGAGCGTGTACATCGAGGAGAAGCCGCTGAAGAACGTGTTGCCGAAGGTGAAGAAGAGGCGCTGGTACTGCGTCTCGCTCGCGGTGGGCGTCGTCAGCGTCAGCTCGTTCGCCTCCCGCGCGTCGAGCTCGAGGTGCACGTCACCGGACTCGGCGTCGAGCGTCACCTCCGGGTCACCGACCAGGGCGACCGCGTAACCGCCGTCGGGCCCGACCAGGTCGAGGTAGGCCATCGCGGAGTAGGTGCCCGGGGCGAGCCGCTGCGTGAGCTTGCCGGTCTCCGGGTCGATGAGGGCGGTGAAGGCGCCCGCGCCGCCGTGGCGGTGGAAGAGCACCTCGCCGCCGACGGGCTGGCCGGCACGGTCCGTCGCGGTGAACGACAGGTCGTACATCTCGGCCTCGCGGACGAACGCGGCAGCGGTGCGGACCGTCGCGCCCTCCAGGGCGCCGCCCACGACCGTCGCGGTGATCGAGCCGGCGTACTCGCCGGTCGCCGGGGCTTGCGCCGGGTCCAGGGTGGCCGTCACGTCGGCGGAACCGCCGGCGGGCACGACCACCTCGGTGGCGGAGAGCTGGACGAGCGTCGGGGACGGCCGGAAGGCACCCGGCACGGAGATGGACGAGCCGAGCTGCAGCGTGACGTCCTGCTCGGTGGCGTTCGTGTACGTCACGACGCGCTCGATCGGGCCCGTGTCCGTGGACGGGTAGGCGAGGAACCCGAAGAACCCGGAGCCCGTGGCGTCGATCCCGTCGATCGCGGCAGGGACGTCCAGCTTGCCGGTGCCGACCTCGTAGGCGGTCGCACTGACCGGCGACGCCGAGGAGACGAGGGCCGCACGGACCTGCTCCCCGGTCCAGTCGGGGTGCGCCTGCTTGACGACGGCGGCGGCGCCCGCGACGTGCGGGGTCGCCATGGAGGTGCCGTCCATGTTCGTGTAGTCGCCCTCGCCGGGCGAGAGCGACGAGCGGGCGGCGGTGATGCCCGTCCCGGGGGCGGACAGGTCCGGCTTGATGGCGCCGTCGCCCGTGCGGGGGCCGTACGACGAGAAGTACGCGCGGTAGCCGTACTCGTCGGTCGCGCCGATGGTCAGGGCCTCGTCGGCCGCGCCGGGGGAGCCCACGGAGCCCGGGCTGCCGTTGTTGCCGGCGGCGACGACGAACAGGGCCCCGGTCTGCGGACAGCGCGTTCAGCGCCTGCGAGATCGGGTCCGAGCCGTCGGTGACCGACGCGTCACCGAGGCTCATGGAGACGATGTCCGCCTCGGCGGCGGCCCACTCCATGCCCTCGATGATCCAGGAGCTCTGGCCGGAGCCCGAGTTGGAGAGCACCTTGCCGACCAGGAGCGTCGCGCCCGGCGCGACACCCTGGTGCATGCCGCCCGACGCGGCGCCCGAGCCGCCCACCGTCGAGGCCACGTGGGTGCCGTGACCGTTGTGGTCGCTCGCGTCCTCGCCCGGCACGAACGACACGGCCTCGGCCACGCGGCCGACCAGGTCGGGGTGCGCGGCGTCGTAGCCGGTGTCGAGCACGGCGACCGTCGCGCCGGTGCCGTCGAAGCCCGCTGCCCACGCCTCGGGAGCGCCCACCTCGGGCACGCTCACGTCGAGGGTCGCCTCCGCGCGGCCGTCGAGCCACAGCCTGGCGACGCCGCCGCCCAGGCGACCCTCCGCCGTCGTGCCCGTGGCGCGGGTGCCCGCGGCCGTCGTGGTGACCGCGGTCCAGAAGCCCGCCGCGTCGTCGACCGTGAGCGCCTCGCTGCCGATGCTGGAGAGCGTCGCCGTGACGTCGGCGCCCGGGACGGGCGTCGCCGCGGCGCGCGTGCGGGCGCGCTGGGCGATGACCGGGATGCCCTCCACGGTCTCGTCGTCGTAGCCGTACTCGAGCAGCTTGGTGACGTTGAAGAGCTCACGGTCGAGGGCACCGCTCGCGACGAACGCGCGCGCCGTGTCCGGGACCACGTAGACCTGGTCACCCTCCGTCTGGATCTTGGTGCCGTGCGCGGTGGGCGCGACGTCGAGCGCGAGGCGCCCGTCGACGACCTTGACGCCGACCTCGTCGCCCGTCACGAGCGTGACGGTGGTCGACCCGTCGGCCAGCGCGGGCGTGTCGGGCGCCTGCGGCGCCTCCTGGGAGGTGCCCGACGTCGCGACCGCCGCCTCTCGCTCCTCGCCGTCGGCGGGGGATCCGGCGGCGGAGGTCGCGCCGAGCGCGACGGCCAGGGTCGCGGCGATGGCCGACGTCGTGACGGCGAGCAGCGTGGCCCGGCGACGTGAGGTGTGGTGTCTCATGGAGGGCCTTCCAGGTCCCGACGGGTGGGCGCACGTCTCGACGCTGAGGGTGGCCAGGTTCACCGGAACGATGGCAGCGGATCGCGACATGGCACAAGACGTCCTCCGTGACGTAAACACGCCGTGGCGTATCCTCGCCAAGGCGGTCGAGATCCCGAGTCCACGGAGGGTGCCATGCTCAGCGACGTGCTCGGCCTCACGACGACCCAGACCCTCGCCTACCGTGAGCTCGTGGGCGCGCCCTCCCTCGACGCCGAGGAGCTCTCGGGCCGCCTCGGCTGCAACCCGACCGACGCGTACGGCGTGCTGCGCGCGCTCGAGGAGCACGGGCTGGTGGCCCGGCAAAGCAGCGACGGCACCCGGTTCCAGGCGGCGCCGCCCGAGATTGCCCTCGGGGCACTCCTCGCGCGTCGCACCGACGAGATCCGGCTGGCCCAGGTCGAGCTGTCCCGGCTCGAGGAGGAGTACCGGCGCGCGTCCGCGCTGCGTCCCGTCACCGACGTGGTCGACGTGGTGCGCGGCGCCGAGGCCGTGCGGCAGCGGATCACGCAGCTCCAGCTCGGGGCGCGGGAGCAGGTGGACGCGTTCATCCGGCCGCCGATCTTCGTCATGGAGGCCGAGGAGAACGCCGCCGAGGACCAGGCGGTCGCCCGGGGGGTCCGGTACCGGGTCGTGGCCGACCGGTCGCTCCTCGACACGGGGAAGCTCACCGTCGCGGCCGCCACGACGGCCGTGCTCGCGGGCGAGGAGCTCCGGATCGCCGAGTCCGTCCCGCTCAAGCTGGTCATCATCGACCGCCGCCTCGCGTACCTGCCGCTGTCCACCGCGGTGGACCCGGCGGCGGCGCCCGAGATGGTCGGCGCGCTCCTGATCCACCAGGGGGCGCTGCTCGACGCGCTGATCGCCCTCTTCGACGCCGCCTGGCGGGACGCCACGCCGTTCGTGGTGCCCGGCGCCGGCCCGGCGGACCTCGACCTCGACGACCAGGACCTGCGCATCCTCGGCCTGCTGCTGGCAGGGCTGACGGATCAGTCCGTCGCGAACCAGCTCGAGCTGTCCCTGCGCACCGTCCAGCGCCGCGTCAAGGTGCTCATGGACCTCGCGGGGGTGTCGACCCGGATCCAGCTGGGGTGGGCGGCGGCCCGCAAGGGCTGGCTGTAGCCCCACCCGCCCGTTCCGCTGTGGGTATGGCTGTGGCGGGAATTCTCACCGGAGTTCACGCAACAGCCATACCCACAACGGTGGGTGGGCGGCTATGGGCGGAGCGGGTGGACGGGGCCCGGGTCAGGCCAGCGGGGTGACCGTGCCTGTGAAGTGGCGGGTGCCCTTGCCCGAGCGCCAGCCGTCGTAGACGTAGCCCTCGTCCGCCCCGTCGCGGCGGATCGCCACGTCGACGGTGCCGGGCAGCAGCACCGGCTTGAAGAACTCCACCGTCCACTCGTACGTCTCGCCGCGGCGGGCGGGCCCCACCTCGGCCAGCGCGCGCGCCGACGTGTACATGCCGTGCGCGATGGCGCGCGGGAACCCGAACGCCTTCGCCCCCAGCGCCGACAGGTGGATGGGGTTCCGGTCGCCCGACACCGCCCCGTAGACCCGGCCCGTGCCGGCACCGAGGGACCAGCGGCCCGTGGGGAGCGGGGCAGACCACTCGTCGCGGGCCTCGCCACGCCCGCCGCCCGTGCTCGTCGCAGCGACCGCCTCGGCGCCCGCGCCCGCCTCGGCGCCACCGACCACCTCGGCCGGTGCCCGGAAGCCCTTGGCGAGGTAGGTGGAGACCCCGCGCCAGGCGACCTCCGGCCCCTCCGGGCCGTCGACCGACACCTCGGCGACCAGGTCCACCTGCACGCCCCGCCGGTGCGGGCGCACGTCCTGCGCCCAGGCGCGCACCTCGACCGAGTCGCCGAGCCGCACCGGCCGTGCGACCCGGACGTGGTTGCGCAGGTGCACCATGCCGAGCAGCGGCAGCGGGAAGTCGCCCCGCACCATGACGGCGGTGGCGAGCGGGAACGCCAGCACGTGCAGGAAACCGGCTGGCAGCACGTCCGACGCCGGCTCGCCGACCACGCGGCAGTAGGCGTCCAGGTGTGCGGCGGTGGCAGCGTCGCCGGTGGGGACGCCGGTCACCCGGTACACCACCGGCGGCAGCGTGACCGCGCCCTTGCCGGGACGCTTGGTCAGCGACCCGGCGGCACCCTTCGCGTAGAGCGACCCCAGGCCGGGCAGGCCTGGCAGGTCGGCCACGGTGTACGACGCCGGAGCGCCTGGGCTGGTCTGCTGCGTCACGTCTCCCGTCCTCACTTGCCCATGATGGCCTGGCCGCACACGCGCAGCACCTGGCCGTTCACGCCCTGGGCCGGCGGGGACACGAGGAACGCGATGGCCTCGGCGACGTCGACCGGCTGGCCGCCCTGCTGGAGCGACGGCGTGCGGCGGCCCATCTCGCGGGTCAGGGCGGGGATGGACTTGGTCATGTCCGTCTCGATGAAGCCGGGGGCGATCGCGTTGGCGGTGCCGCCCAGCTCTGCGACGAGCGGAGCGGTGGCGGCCGTGTGGCCGATCACGCCGGACTTCGAGTAGGCGTAGTTGGTCTGGCCCTTGTTCCCGGCGATGCCGCTCGTCGAGGCGAGCGACACGATGCGCAGCCCCGGGGTGCGGGCGGCGAGCAGCTGCTCGTTGATCGCGAGCTGGGACGCCAGGTTGACCGCGATCACGGCGTCCCACTGGGCCGGCTTCATGTTGGCCAGCAGCTTGTCGCGCAGGATGCCGGCGTTGTGCACCACGATGTCGAGCCCGCCATGCTTCGCCGCGGCCTCGAGCAGCTTGGTGCCGGCGTCGGCGGCGGTCACGTCGAGCTGCAGGGCGGTGCCCTTGATCTCGTTCGCCACCGCAGCGAGGGACTCCCCGGCCGCGGGCACGTCCACGACGATGACCTTGGCCCCGTCGCGGGCGAGCGTGCGGGCGATCGCCGCACCGATACCGCGGGCTGCGCCCGTGACCACGGCCGTGCGGCCCGCCAGCGGGTGCTCCCAGTCGACGTCGCCGAGCGGGCCGGACGGGCCCACCGGCAGCACCTGGCCGTCGACGTACGCCGACTTGGCGGACAGGAAGAAGCGCAGCGCGGCCAGCACCGACGCCGACTCGACGGCGGCGTCACCCGTCAGCTGGACCCCGTTGGCGGTGGCGCCCCCGCGCAGCTCCTTGCCGACCGAGCGCGTGAAGCCCTCGAACCCGGCGCGCGTGGCCGCGACCGCGGGGGAGTCGCCGGCCTCCGGCGCGCGCGACAGGACGACGACGCGCCCGTTGCCCGCGAGGGAGCGGAGCGTGCTGCCGAGGGCGAGCACCGCCTCGGAGACGGCAGCGGGAGCCTGGGCGGCGGTGCCCACGAGCACGACGGCGCCCCAGCGGACGCCGCCCGCGTTCTCGGCCGAGCGGCGCACGTCCAGGTCCCAGCTGAGCAGCGCCTTGGCGAGGGAGTCGGCGTCGGCGGCCGAGGCGTCGTCGGACACCACGAGGACCGGGCCCACCGTGAGCGGCGCGCCCGGCTGGTAGCGGCGCAGGATCGCGGGGCGCGGCAGCCCCAGCTTCTTGGCGAGGGTCTTGGCGAGGCCGCTGTTCACGGCCTCGGTGTACTTGTCAGCCACGATGAGGTCGGGCTCCTTCCGGGTTCTGGTGCGCGGGGACGTCAGGCGGACTCGATGAGCGCGGTGGCCCCGAGGCCACCGGCAGCGCAGACCGAGAGGAGAGCCCGGGCGGGGCGGCCCGTCTCCGCGGCCTTGGCGGCGACGAGCTTGGCGGCCGTGGCGATGATGCGACCACCCGTGGCGGCGAACGGGTGGCCCGCCGCGAGCGACGACCCGTTGACGTTGAGGCGCGACCGGTCGACGGTGCCGAAGGCCTCGTCGAGGCCGAGCTCGGTGCGGCAGTACTCCTTGTCCTCCCACGCGGCGAGCGTGGTGAGGACCGTCGAGGCGAACGCCTCGTGGATCTCGAAGAAGTCGATGTCCTCGAGCGTGAGGCCGTTGCGGGCGAGCAGGCGCGGCACGGCGTGCACGGGGGCCATCAGAAGGCCCTCGTGGCCGTGGACGAAGTCGACGGCGGCCGTCTCGGCGTCGACGAACCGCGCGAGGACCGGCAGGTCGCGCTCGGCGGCCCACTCGCGCGAGGCGAAGAGCACGGCTGACGCGCCGTCGGTCAGCGGGGTCGAGTTGCCGGCCGTCATGGTCGCGGGCTCGGGCAGGCGGGTGCCGAACACCGGCTTCAGCGTCGCGAGCTTCTCGAGCGAGGTGTCGGCGCGCAGGTTGTCGTCACGCGTGAGGCCCTTGAACGGGGTCACGAGGTCGTCGAAGAAGCCTGCGTCCCAGGCGGCGGCGAGGTTGCGGTGGCTGTTGAACGCCACCTCGTCCTGCGCCTCGCGGCTGATGCCCCACTTCGCCGTGGTGATGGCCTGGTGCTCGCCCATCGACAGGCCCGTGCGCGGCTCGCTCGTGCTCGGGCTGGCGGGCGCGAGGTCCTTGGGGCGCAGCGTGGTGAACGCCTTGACCCGGGCGCCCGTGGTCTTGGCGTGGTTCGCGGCCAGCAGCGCGAGGCGCAGCTTCTCGCCGACGGCGATCGGCGCGTCGGACACCGTGTCCGTGCCGCCCGCCACCGCGGACTCGATCTGGCCGAGGCGGATCTTGTTGGTCACCGCGATGGCGGCCTCGAGGCCCGTGGCGCAGGCCTGCTGCAGGTCGTACGCCGGCGTCTGCGCCGACAGGGACGAGCCGAGCACGCACTCGCGGATCAGGTTGAAGTCGCGGCTGTGCTTGAGGACCGCACCGCCGACGACCTCACCGAGGCGCTCGCCCTGGAGGCCGAAACGGGCGACGAGGCCCTCGAGGGCGGCGGTGAACATGTCCTGGTTGCTCGCGCGGACGTACTTCTTGCCCGCGCGGGAGAACGGGATCCGGTTGCCGCCGACGATCACGGCGTCGCGCGGGATGTCACGGGGGGCAGGTGTGGTGGCCACGTCGCTGTTTCCTTCTCACTCCGTCGGACAGGTTCCGGCACAGGCCGGAGCGGGCCGCTTGTGCCCAGGACTCACAGTACCTGATACTCTCGGTCTCGTGAGACGGATCACAAGGCATGACGAGGAGGTCGTCCGATGAGCGTCAGCGTGGACGGCCGCTCGACCCGATGGGACGACCATCGCACGGCTCGGCGCGCCGAGCTGGTCCGAGCGGCGCGCAAAGCGGTGCACAAGCTGGGCCCCGCCGTGTCCATGGACGAGATCGCGGCTGCCGCGGGCACGTCCAAGTCGATCGTGTACCGGTACTTCGACGACAAGGCGGGCCTCCGGCTGGCGGTCGCCGAGGCGGTGGTGCGCCAGATGCACGACGCGCTGCGTGACGCTGCCCGTGCCGCCAGGACGCCCGAGGGGGCGCTGCGCGGGATGGTGCGGGTCTACCTCGAGATGATCGAGAGCTCGCCCAACGTCTACTGGTTCGTCACCCGTACGGCCATCGGCGGCAACGAGCCGTCGTCGCCCGTCGAGGCGAGCGCCGGCCGCATGGCCCGCCGCGTCGCCGAGCAGGCCCTGGAGGCCGCGGGCGTGCCCGTCGGCCCGTCCGACACCCCGCTGGGCGCCTACCTGGACTCTGTCATCGAGCTCGTCGCCGAGCCGTTCGCCCGCGCCACCGACGTGTCCCGCGCGGACGCAGCGGCCTGGGCCGCCGGCGCCGTGGGATTCGTCCGTGGTGCCGGCGAGTGGTGGCTGGGGCACGACCTCGGCCTGGGCGGCCTCAGCCGCGAGGAGCTCACCGAGCGCGTGGCGCTCTGGCTGTGGACCGGGCCGGTGGGCGTGCTGCACCACGACCCCGCCGCCGCCGGCCCGGCGGACACGAAGACCACCACCCTGGACCCGACTGCCTGAGCCCGGCCCGACCGGCCGGTCCCTCTCGAGAACCGAGGAGCACCGATGACCACCACCTCCGACCCCGTGGAGACCGCGGCGGCCACCACCGCCCCGGCGAGCGACCGCGTGAAGGCGACCGCGACGTCGTCGGGCAGCGGGCCTCGCGTGGACGTGCAGGCCCTGGAGCACCACCTGCTCGGCCGCTGGAAGGAGGAGCGCGCCCAGGCGCGCCGCCTCGTCGCCGAGCACCCCGAGCTGTGGAAGCGCGAGGGGATCGTCAAGGAGGAGCACCGCGAGCTCACCCTCCAGCACATGAAGCAGCTCGTGCCGTACGGGCACGTGCACCTCGCCTTCCCGAAGCGCCTGGGCGGTGGCGACAACGCGGGCGCCAACCTGGTGGGCTTCGAGGAGATGGTGGCGGCCGACCCGTCGCTGCAGATCAAGGCCGGCGTGCAGTGGGGGCTGTTCGCCTCGGCGATCTTCCACCTGGGCACGCCGGAGCAGCAGGACCGCCTGCTGCCGGGAGCGATGGACCTGTCGGTGCCGGGCGCGTTCGCGATGACGGAGACCGGCCACGGCTCGGACGTCGCGTCGATCGGCACCACGGCGACGTACGACCCCGAGACCGAGGAGTTCGTCATCCACACCCCGTTCCGCGGGGCGTGGAAGGACTACCTGGGGAACGCCGCGGTGCACGCCACGGCGGCCACGGTGTTCGCCCAGCTCATCACCAACGGGGTCAACCACGGCGTGCACTGCTTCTACGTGCCGATCCGCGAGACCAACCCGGACGGTACGGCCGGAGCCTTCCTGCCGGGGATCGGCGGCGAGGACGACGGTCAGAAGGGTGGCCTCAACGGCATCGACAACGGCCGCCTGCACTTCGACCACGTCCGTGTCCCCCGCACGGACCTGCTCGCGCGCTACGGCCAGGTCGCGGCGGACGGCTCGTACACGTCGTCGATCGACAGCCCCGGCCGCCGCTTCTTCACGATGCTGGGCGCCCTCGTCCAGGGCCGGGTGTCGCTCGACGGCGCGGCCGTGGCCGCCTCGAAGATCGGCCTCGCCATCGCCGTGAAGTACGCGGCCGAGCGGCGCCAGTTCGCGCCGTCCGCGGGCGTGGAGGAGCTGACGCTCCTCGACTACGCGACGCACCGCCGTCGCCTGTTCCCGCGCATCGCCGAGACGTACGCGTCGCACTTCGCGCACGACGGCCTGCTGGACCTCTTCCACACGGTCTTCTCCGGCGAGGAGGACACGCCCGCCACGCGCGAGGACCTCGAGACCACGGCGGCGGCGCTCAAGTCGGCCAGCACGTGGTTCGCGCTCGACACCCTGCAGGAGTGCCGCGAGGCCTGCGGCGGCGCCGGGTTCCTCACGGAGAACCGCTTCACGAGCCTGCGCTCCGACCTCGACGTCTACGTCACGTTCGAGGGCGACAACCACGTGCTGCTGCAGCTCGTGGCCAAGCGCCTCGTGGGCGAGTTCGGCAAGGAGATGGCCAAGGCCACGCGCAGCCCGGGCGGCATGGCGCGGTTCGTGGTGGACCAGGCGGTGGACGCGGCGTTGCACCGCACCCCGCTGGCGCGGGCCGCCCAGGTGCTCGCCGACGCGGGTGACGTTCGCCGTGCCGCGAACAACCTGCGCGACGAGGAGACGCAGCGCAAGCTGCTCGCCGACCGGGTCGCCACCATGGTCGAGGAGGTCGCGATGGGCCTGCGCCCGGCGCTGAAGGCCGAGCCCGCCGTGGCGCAGGAGATCTTCGACAACCACCAGGTGCAGCTCATCGAGGCGGCCAAGGCGTACGCCGACCTGCTGCGCTGGGAGGCGTTCACCGAGGCGCTGCCGAAGGTTCCCGACGCGGGGACGCGCGAGGTGCTGACCTGGCTGCGCGACATCTTCGGCCTCACCCTCGTGGAGCGGAACCTCGCCTGGTACCTGCTGCACGGTCGCCTGTCGGCCACGCGTGCCCAGACGGTCACGAGCAGCATCGACCGCCTTCTGAAGAAGATCCGCCCGCACGCGGTGGACCTGGTCGACGCCTGGGGCTACGGGCCGGAGCACCTGCGCGCGCCCATCGCGTCTGGCGCGGAGAAGGCCCGGCAGGACGAGGCCCGCGACTACTACCGCGAGCTGCGCGCGAGCGGCAAGGAGCCGGTGAGCGAGAAGGCGATCCGCGCCAAGCGCTGACACGCCAGGCGCTGACACGCCAAGCGCTGACAGTCCGGCAGCCCAAGGCCGGCCACCCCTGGTACGGGGTGGCCGGCCTTGGGCCTGAGCGTCAGGCGGCGGTGGGGACCGCCGCCTTCGGGGCCGGCAGGCTCGTGGGTGCCCGCACGTGGTGCGGTGCGGCCTCAGCCTGATCTTCCGGCTCTGTCGCGGGAACCTCGCGTGCGAGCGGGCCGCTCAGCGTGACGGTCTCCGCCGACTCCTCCGGGTCCGGGACGACGAGCGCCACGGCAGCGGCGCCACCCAGCGCCAGGAGGACCGCCAGGACGGCGAAGAGCGGTGGACCGAGCGCGAGGGCGACGCCGACGAGCGCACCGCCGCAGACCGCGACGATCGCTCCGAGCGCAAGAACACGGGTCATCGGGAGCCTCCCTGCCGAGGTGATCGCCGTGCCGTCTGTGAAGCGTTCTGCTGCGGTGGCTCGGGGCAGCCCGCAGCGTTGCTCGAGCGTCCCGGAGGACGGTCGAAGACGTCTGGGGTCCAGCGAGGACGGCCCCTGCCGACCGTCCATCTCCAGGAAACCCCACAGCGGCCGGATCCGCACGCCGAGAGGGCATGGAGTGCGGGTGAGTCCCGCCTCAGGGGTTGCAGCGCGCGGCGAGCACGCTCATCAGCCCCACGTCGGGCCGCCACGGCTCGAGGTTCCAGGTGGCCTTGTCGGGCGCGCCGACGGCATGACAGGTGAGCTGGTCCCGCATGGTCGTGCTCTGCGCCTCGGGCTCGGCGGCCCCGAGCTCCGCCGCCAGGAGGGCCACCCCGGCCTGGCCGGCCGTCCGTGCCCACGCCGTCGGCTCGACAGCCAGCGACCGCCCGCCCTCGCGGTCGCCCCACGTGGCCCCGGCCAAGGCGCTGCCGGCGCCGGAGAGCACCACGCTGCCCGACGTCGTCCCACCCTCCTCGGCGTACCCCGTCACCTCCGCGCGCCCGGGCTCGGGCAGGGTCGTCCGGGTGACGACGGCGGACTCGGGCGGCGCCACGCCCGCGAGGGCCGTGCCGGCCTCGTCGAGCACGGTGAGGCCGCCGTCGGCGTGTGCGACCAGGGACCCGGGCCCGTCGAGGGTGACCGTCACGGGGAGGTCCGCGGTGACCGTCACGGGCTCGGCACCGGGGCCGGAGGTGACTGCGACCGCCGTGGAACCGATCGTCAGGGAGGTGTCGCCCACGAGCACCTGGTGCTCGACGAGGGCGGTCGCGCCGGGCGGTGCGGAGGCCGGTGCGGAGGACGGGCCGCCGGACGCGGTGGACGAGCTCGCGCCGGGCTCGGTCCCTGCTCCCGCGGGCTCCGGTGTGCCCGTGCAGGCCGCGAGGAGGAGGCAGGACGCGGACCAGGAGAGCAGGACGGGGAGCACGCGGGCCACCGGGCGGGCAGATCTCACCCGACCATTGTGGGTCCGCGTGTCTGGGGTGGCGCACGTGGGTGACGATCGCTACAGTTCGAACATGCGTTCGAACAAGGCAGTGGTGACTCAGGCCCCGGTGGCCGGCCGCGCGGTGTCCCGTCGTGCGGTCCCCCGCACGGGCCATCCTGTTCCCGCGCTCGCCCATGCGGGTGCGGTGTCGGGGGTCGCGGCCGGTTTCGCGTCCCTCACCGAGGCGGTCGAGGCGGTGACGGCGGTCGACGCCCTCCTGGCCTCGCTGGCTGCGTCACGGGCGGTGCTCGTCGAGTCCGTCCGGGTCTGGGCGGAGGGGCGTCCGGAGCTCTCGGCGTCGGCCGAGGAGGCGGGGGCGGCTCCGGAGGCCGCCCTCGGCGTCGAGGCGGCCCTCGGTGTCGAGGCGGACGCGGCCGACGACGAGGCGGCGGGCGCCGTCCTGCCGCCCGTCCTCGTGGAGGCGCTCGCTGCCGCCCTGCGGATCTCCGAGGGCTCCGTCCTCGCGCTGGCGGAGGAGTCCCGGGCGCTCGTCCACGACCACCCCCGGACCCTCGCGGCGCTCCGGGGCGGCCGCATCACGTACGGCCACGCGCAGACCATCCTCGGCTACACGGACGGGCTGCACCGCACCGCGCGGACGGCGCTCGAGACGCGGCTGCTCAAGCGGTCGCAGGCGTGCACGGTCGCCGAGCTGAGCATGGTCGCGCGGACCGAGCGCGAGCGGCGGCTGCCGTCCGTGCAGGACGCCGAGCGCCCCGTGCGGCGTCCGGCGCGGCCGCACCGGGTCGCGCCCCGCTCACGGGACGCGGGCCAGTGGCCGGCTCAGCGGCGGCGCCAGAGGTCGTCCCAGGCGGGGAGCGCGCCGGTCTCGGCGGCCACGGGCTCGGACGGTGTCACCGGCGCGTCGTAGTAGCCCGCCGGTGCCGGCACGGTCGCGTACGTGCCCGTCGGCACGGCGGCGCTCGGAGGGGCGGGCTGCGCGTAGGTCGTCGCTGAGGCCGCCCAGCCGTCGTGCTGCGCGTACGGGTCCGCCGGATACGTGGCGTACGGATCGGTCGCGTAGGCGGACGGTGCGTAGGCGGTGTCGCCAGCGGGCGGGACCGAGGCGTGCCGGCCGGTCGGCACGGCCGGGTACGCGCCGACGGCATAGGCGCTGTCCATCACGACGGCCTCCGACGGCGCGCCGTATGCGTCCGCAGGGGGTGCGTAGCGCTCGTAGTGGCGGGCCGGGTCGAGAGGGTGAGTGCCGCCGTCGGCGTACCCGGTGCTGTCCTGCCAGGCGTTGGCCCAGGCGTCCGTGAGGTGGTCCACGGCGGTGGCGCCGACGGCGGCGGGGACCGTGTGCTGGGATCCTGCCCGGAGCTGCTCGTGGAGCTGCCCGGCCCAGTTGAGGGCGAGGGCGAAGCGAGCGGGCACCACGGTGTCGATGGACATGTCGCCCCCGGCCGCGGGGTGGGGGGTGAAGGTGAACACCTCGTCGGCGGCGAGACGGTGCCCGCGGTGCTGGGCCTCCTGGACCAGGTCGGCGAGCAGGAACGTGGCCTGGCCTTCCGGGGTCTCGAGCTCGGAGTACATGTCGACGGCGGTGGACCACCTGAGCTCGAGCGTGCCCTCGACAGCGTCCAGGAACCACCAGCCCTCGAGAGACTCCAGGAACACGTCGCCGAAGCACGTGGTGAAGCGTGGAGTCTTGCCGCTGATCCCCAGCCACCGCCATGAAGCAAGCCCGAACTCGAAGGACTCTCGCGAGAAAGTTCGGAGCATTTGCATGTGCGAATCAAACCACCTTGTGGTATGGATGCGAAACCCCCTGGTCAGAGGCGGTTTCATCTCGCACCAACCCCCGCGTGAAGGCGCGAAGAGTCGCATCGTTTCGGCGTTTTGGGGCGATGTGTCCGAGGTAACACGTGGTGTGCGCCACGGCCCCGGCCGCGGCGCCCCGGTCCGAGGCGCGCGTCAGTTCGCCAGCGCCAGACGGACCCGCACCTCGACCGCCCCCGACGCGTCCCGCGCCGTCACGTCGACCCCCTCGCCGGACCGCAGGTCGTCGAGGGGGACGAGCCCGTCGACCACCACCGTGCGGCTGTCCCCGTGGGGCTCGGACCGTGCAGGGCACCTCTGGTGCACGCGGCCCGGGTCGTACGCCCCGCCGCCGTCGCGCACCACGACCTCCGCCTGGACCCGGACCTGGTCCGCAAGGTCGGCCTCGCGCTGGTCGAGGAGCACGGCCACCGCCGTGCCGCCGCAGTGGCCGTCGCGGTAGTCGTCCGGCGTGAGCTCCACACCGCCGACCCGGAGCGAGACGGGCTCGAGCCACACGGTGGGCCCACCGGGCACCTCGGCGCCGTCTCCCTGGCGCACCGAGAGCGAGCCCCGGACCACCGCCGCGAAACCTGGGGTGCGCAGGCTGGTGGCCCAGCGCCGCGGGGGCACGTGGTCGGGCCCGTAGACGGCCGAGCGGCCCGCGTCGTCGGTCAGGGTCACGGCGACCTCGTAAGCGGTGCCGCCGCACACGCCCCCGAAGGACAGCCGCGCCAAGCCCTCGGTGCGCCCCTCCAGGAGCGTCACCTCATCCTCGCGGGCGCAGTCGCCCCGCAGCTCGGCGCGGTAGGCCGCGGGCCGGTCGGTGCGCAGGTCCACCACGATCGCCCCCGCCGCCGGGTCGAAGGCGGGCACGAGGTCGGTGTCGAGCTGCGGCAGCTCGGCCGCGACGGGTGCACCCACGTGCTGCACCAGCGGTCCCACCTGCCAGTCCGCCTGGCCGTTGGTCCGGCCCTGTACCCACTCCACGCGCACCAGCGCAGACCCGGCCGCCCGCGGCGTCGGCTCGTCGCACCCGCCGAACGAGCTGCCGCACAGCGCGCCGTCGTTGAGCGGGCGTTCGAGGCTCAGGGTGTACCACTCGACGTCGGGCAGCGGGCAGACGGCGGAGCAGGCGCGCCCTGCGACGGGAAGGACCGCCTGCGCCGTGTACGAGCCGCCGTTGCCGTCCACCCGCGCCCAGATCACCGGGTCGAGCCCCCAGGCAGGGCCGGACGTGCCGTCCAGGTCCCACTGGTCGCAGAGGGTCCCGCCGGTGGGCGCCTCGATCTCGAAGGTCCGCCCGAACCGGCGCGGGTCCCGCGTGAGCTGCGCGCACTCGCCGGCACCGCGGGTCGCGACGCCCAGCCGCAGGCGCTCGATCCCGTGGTCCGGGTGCACGGTCGCGCGGTACCAGGAGATGACGGGGACCAGCCGGTCCGGCGTGGACAGGACCACGCTCTCCCGGGAGGCGGCCGGGCCCTCGAAGGAGGCGCGCGTGTCGTCGAGCGCCGTGAGACAGACCAGCACCTGAGCGCCCTCGGGCGCGAGGAACGACGACGACGTGCGCTGCCGGAAGCCGGTGTCGTAGCCGCCACGCTGGAGGTCCTCGCGGGGCACCTCGGTGACGGTGGGGCCTGTGAGCCGGGGGAGCGGCTGCCGCGTGGCGCGGGGCCCGGTCGCGGCGCAGTCCAGGTCGTCCTCCGGGGCCACCTCGAACGCGACCAGCTCCGCCTGTTCCTCGGGGCGGTGGGCGAGCGACGCGAAGATCACGTTCTGCGCCAGCGTCAGCACCCGCGACGGCGGCCGCCCGTCCTGCGCGTCGGACCGCACCACATCGTCGAGGACCAGCTCCTCGCCCGAGTCGGCCGTCAGCACGGAGTGCACCTCGTAGGCCACGCCGGGCTCCAGCCCGTCGAGCGTTGTGCAGTGGGTGAGGATCTCGGCGGGGCCGGTGGGCGGCGGCGGGTTCGCCTCGAACCGCTCCCGGTCCTCGTCGGACGTCCAGGCGAGGATGCGGCGCGCGTCCTCCGGCCGGCCCTCGGGCCAGTACTGGACCTCGAGCTCCACGGGCAGGTTGGTCCCGACGGCGAACCGCACCCCGTCGTCGCCCGTCTCCACCGCGGGGCACGCGACGCCCCACGACGGGGCCTCGCCCACGGACGGGCGGGTGACGGTGTACCCGAACAGCGGCGGCAGGTCCGTCGACGCGAGCACCGTGGAGCGCACGCCCTCGGGGCAGCCTGTCGCCTCCGCGCCGGTCGCGCACGGGTCGCCGCCCGCGTCGAGCACCGACACGCCCGGCAGGCCAGCCGGGTCGGACGCCTCCGCCAGCCCCGCCAGGGACGCCACCACCTCGGGGGCCAGCGCCAGGAGGAACTCCCCGTCGGGGCCCGTCGCGGCGGACGGGCCCGCCGACGCCTCGGGGGAGGCGCTCGCGGCCGGTTCCGGGGCGGCGAGGTCGCCGCTCGGGGGCAGCGCGACCTCGACCGTCCCGGTCACCTCGCTCGCGAGCGGTTCCGCGGTGTCGTCGCCTTCCGCCGTGCCGTCGGCGGGCGGGGCGGGGGCGTCGGGCCCGGTCGCGGAGGGAGCCAGCACCGGCACGGTCACGGTCTCGCTGCCCGACGACGCCGCGCCCGCCCAGGGCTCCGACGTCGCCTCGGGCGCGGAGTCGCCCCCGGCAAGGGCCCCCGCCACGAAGGTGCTGGTCACTGCCAGGGCGGCGACGCCGGCCACTCCGGCGACGCGCTGCAGCACCCGGCGCGAGAGGAGCTTCTTCATGGCGGTCACCCCAGACAGTTGACGAAGACGGTGACGGTCCGTGGCGCGCTCTGGTTGCCCGCCTGGTCGCGCGCCACGGCGGAGAAGGTGACGTTGCCGTAGGTGCCCTCGGGGATCGCAAGGTCGTAGCGCCAGCCTCCGGAGGCGGCGGACATCTCGGCGCTGCCCGTCGTGGCGCCGGACCACGAGAGCGAGACGCCGCGCACGCCGACCGCGTCGGACGCGGAGACGACGACGGTGCTCGTGGTGTCCAGCGAGTAGCCCGGGCACGTCGCCGGATCCGCCGTCATGGCCGAGACGGTCGGCGCCGTCGTGTCGGCAGGTGGGGCAGGCGGGGGCTGCGGCGCGGGCGGCGTCGGGCCGGGGGCCGGTGGCGCGGGCGCGGGAGCCGGTGGCGCCGTCGTCGGACCTGGCGCGGGCTGGGGTGCGGGCGTGGACCGGCCAGGCCGGGGCGTCGCCGTCGTCGACGGGCCGGGCGCCGGTACAGGAGCGTCCGACGGCGTCGCGGAGGGGGCCGGCGTCGGCGCGGCCGACGGCGAGGCGAGCGCGACCAGCGGCTGCGCACAGCCGGCGACCGGGAGGTCCTCGACGGGGGTCTCGCCCACGTCGGCGGTCACCACCGCGGCGGGTAGCCAGACCACCGAGGAGCGGTCGTGGGGGCTGCGCACTGCCACGTGGGAGGAGTCGGCGCTCCGTGCGACGACGAGCACCCGCTCGCCCGCCCGCAGGTCCGCGGCGCCGGTCCCGCCCGGGCACAGCCCCGCGGACACGCCGTGGTCCGGCACGAGGAGCGGCAGCCCGGGGGCGGCGCCGTCGTCGGACCCCACGGCCCCGAGCAGGCCGCTCGCGCCCACGACCGACCCGGCCACGACCGCGACCAGCCCGGCGCCCAGCCACGGCAGGAGGCTGTGCAGGCCGCCCCAGCCCGGCGCGGTGGACGACGGGGCGACCGCGCCCGCGTCCCCCTCGGCGACGCGCCGGCGGACGGCGTCGGCGACCCCGGCGGGGTCCCCGGGCTGCGCGGCGCGGGCTAAGGAGTCGCGCAGCAGGTCGTCCAGCGAGGTGTCAGCCACGGTGGTCCTCCTTCCGGAGCCGAGCCGCCAGGGCCTTGCGCGCCCGGAAGAGCTGCGTCTTGACCGTCCCGGTGCTCACACCCAGCCCGGCGGCGATCTGATCCACGGGCTGGTCGAGCAGGTAGTGGAGCACGCACACCTGGCGCTGCCGGTCCGGCAGGGCGGCGAGCGCACGGGCGACGTCCACGTCGACGGCGTCCGACGCCGCGGCCACCGGGTCCTCGGCCGCTGTCGCCTCGACCCGGGACCCGACGCGGCGCAGGGCCCGCGTCTCCGCGGCGCGCGACCGCTGCAGGTCCCTGGCGCGGTTGCTCGCGACCACCGTGATCCAGGCGGCGAGGTTCTCCACCCGCCGGGCCGGTGGCTTGGCGAGGAAGCCCACAAGGGCGTCCTGCACGGCGTCGGCCGCATCCTGCGGGCTGCCGGTGATCAGGCCCACCGCCGCGACGACCTTCGGGTACTCGCGCGCGACGAAGGCATCCAGGTCCACCTGGGCCTCTCCCGCCACGACTGTGCTCACATCGCCTCGACGTGTGACGGGGCCCGTCGGGTTGACACGGCCTGACGAGCGACATGATGGCGCGGTGGGCGGGGTGCCGTCCCGGCGTCGGCGGGTGAATCCGCGGGCGGGGCCGCGTCAGGAGGCCACGAGCTCCTCGAGCGCCACCCCGGTGCCGGTCACCGTGACCCGCACCGAACCGTCGGCGACCTCGACGGCGTCGAGCCCGACCCCGGCGGGCAGCGTGAGCGGCACCTCGAGCCCGGAGAGGAGGGCTGCGACGGAACCGGGCAGGTCCTCGACCGGCTGCGGGCCGGAGCCGGTGTCGACGGAGACGACGTCCACCGCGAGCGTGGCGGCGTCGGCCACCCGGGGGCGTCCCGCCACGGCCATCGGCAGCCCCAGTACGGTGCCGGAGAGGACGAGGGTGTCGCCCTCCGTGCTCAGGTCGCCCGCCAGGCCGGACTGGTCGCGCAGGGCCCGCTCGAGGTCGTCGATCGCGAGGAGCCCCGAGGCGGTGCCGGACGTGACCGGGTATGGCGGCGCGACACCGACGCCGTGGGCGTCGATCTCCAGGCCGGTGACCGTGTAGCCGCCGAACGACGCCGTGGCCGCCGATCCCGTCACGTGGGTCAGCTCGCCCTGCGCCACCTGGGTGAGGAACGGGAAGCCGGTGATGTCGAGGCTCGCCCCGGTGACGTCGGCCTGCTGCTGGAAAGCCTGGACGGCGGCGCGCTCGGCGGCGCCCGCTGCGACGCGGTCACCCACCACCAGGACGACGGCGAGCACGGCCAGCGTCAGGAACCACCCCAGAGCACGTCTCACGACCAGCCACCCTAGGGGGCTTTGTCCACCATCGGCCAGGGAGTCGCGCCCGGCAGCGGAACATACATGCGATGTATGAAACATCCAGTGACTGATAGGTCGCGTGCCCTGCCACCTGAGGCTCAGAGGCGAGCCTCCGCCTTCGGGACGTCCGCGGCCGGGGTGAGCGGGCGCCGTCGTCGGGCACCGAACCGCAGCAGGCCCGAGGTGACCGCGACGCCCAGCAGGAGCAGGAGGCCGCCGCCGGCCTCGGCGGTGTTGGGCACCTCGCCCTGGACCACCCACGCCGCGGCGATGCCCACCACCGGGACCAGCATGGTGAAGGGAGCCACCGCCCCGGCGCGGTGCCGGGCCAGGAGCGTGTTCCAGATGCCGTAGCCCACCAGGCTTGCCAGCCAGGCCGTGTACAGCGTGGAGACGATGGCGGTCCCGCTCAGGTGCGTCAGCGAGTGCCCGACGGCGCCCGGGCCGTCCAGCGCGATCGCGAGCCCGAACATCGGCACCGGCACGACCAGCGCCGACCAGACCGTCATGGAGAGTCCCGACATGGGGCTCGGGGCGGGGCCGCCCGCGGGGACCGCGGCTCCGAGCCGGCGCACGATCACGTTGCCCGTAGCCCACGACGCCGCCGCGGCGATCGCCAGGAGGAGCGCCAGCGCCGGGGTGCTCGCGCTGCGGCCCAGGCCCACCACGAGGAGCCCGACCGCCCCGATCGCGACTCCGACGAGCTGCGCGGGAGTGGGCCGTTCACGGAGGGCGACCGACGCGAACACGACGGTGAACGCCACCTGCGCCTGCAGCACCAGCGACGCGATGCCCGGCGGCAGCCCGAGGGCGATCGCCGTGTACAGGAGCGCGAACTGACCCAGGCTGAGGAACGTCCCGACGAGCAGGACGTCACGCAGGCGGGCGCTGGGCCGCGGCACCAGGAAGATCGCCGGCACCAGCACCACGACGAAGCGGATCGCCACGAAGAGCGCCGCCGGGACGTCGGCCACGCCGTAGTCGATCGCGAGGAAGTTCAGGCCCCAGATGACGGTGACGAGCACAGCGAGGAGCGAGTGACGCAGGGGCATGCGGCCATCCTCCGTCGCGAGACCGTGAAGCGTCCATCGCGTATCGCTGTCGCACCGTTCAGCGGTACTGAACGGTCGCGTGCGATGGCTCAGCCGACCGGCGTCAGCCGGATCAGCGGGATGACGCGCTCGGTGCGCTTCTCGTAGTCGCCGAAGCCGGGGGCCTCGCTCACCACGCGCTGCCAGACCACGCCGCGCTCGTCCGGCCCGAGTTCCTCGGCCTTGACCCGGAAGGTCCGGGTGCCGACCTCGACGTCGAACTCCGGATTGGCGACCAGGTTGTGGTACCAGGCCGGGTTCTCCGGGGCGCCGCCCTTGGAGGCGACGACGATCATGGCACCGTCCGGCTCCGGGAAGTACACGACCGGGTGGACGCGTTCCAGCCCGGTCTTGGCCCCCACCGTGTGGAGGAGGATCATGTTCGCGCCCTCGAACGGCCCGCCGACGCGGCCCTCGTTCGCGCGGAACTCCTCGATGATCTGCGTATTCCAGTCGCTCATGACCAGGGCAACCGTTCAGGGCGTCCGGGACATTCCCGGGCGGCGGGGAGTCCCTGTGGACAACCGCGCAGGCGCCCGGGAGGCGAAAGGTAGACTGGCGGCGCGCCGCAGTGCGCCGCCAATCCCACTCCGCACGCGAGGAACTACATGACCGCGCCCGCGTCCCAGGCCCCTTCCCGCCCGCAGCTCGACACCGTCGAGAACGCGGCCGCCCACCCCGACGAGGCCCAGCCGTTCGGCGAGCTGGGACTCAAGCCGGACGAGTACCAGCGCATCAAGGACATCCTCGGGCGGCGCCCCACGGCCGCCGAGCTGGCCATGTACTCGGTGATGTGGTCGGAGCACTGCTCGTACAAGTCGTCCAAGGTGCACCTGCGCACGTTCGGCGAGCGCGTCACCGACGAGATGAAGGAGCATCTGCTCGTCGGGATCGGCGAGAACGCCGGCGTGGTCGATATCGGCGACGGCTGGGCCGTCACCTTCAAGGTCGAGTCCCACAACCACCCGTCGTTCGTGGAGCCGTACCAGGGTGCAGCCACCGGCGTCGGCGGCATCGTCCGCGACATCATCTCGATGGGCGCGCGCCCGGTCGCCGTCATGGACCAGCTGCGCTTCGGCGACGTGAACCACCCCGACACGGCGCGCGTCGTGCACGGCGTGGTGTCCGGCGTGGGCGGCTACGGCAACTCCCTCGGGCTGCCGAACATCGGCGGCGAGCTCGTGTTCGACGCGTCGTACCAGGGCAACCCGCTCGTCAACGCCCTGTGCGTGGGCGTGCTGCGGCACGAGGACATCCACCTCGCCAACGCCTCCGGCATCGGCAACAAGGTGGTCCTCTTCGGTGCCCGGACGGGCGGCGACGGCATCGGCGGCGCCTCGATCCTCGCGTCCGAGACGTTCGAGGACGGCGTCCCCGCCAAGCGCCCCTCGGTCCAGGTGGGCGACCCCTTCATGGAGAAGGTCCTCATCGAGTGCTGCCTGGAGCTGTACGCGGCCAAGGTCGTGGAAGGCATCCAGGACCTGGGGGCCGCCGGCATCTCGTGCGCCACGTCGGAGCTCGCCTCCAACGGCGACGGCGGCATGCACGTGGACCTCGACGACGTGCTGCTGCGCGACCCCACGCTGAACGCCGGCGAGATCCTCATGTCGGAGTCGCAGGAGCGCATGATGGCCGTGGTCCGGCCCGACAAGCTCGAGGAGTTCCTCGCGATCACCGGGAAGTGGGACGTCGAGACGGCCGTGATCGGCGAGGTCAACGACTCCGGCCGCCTCACCATCGACCACCACGGCCAGCGCATCGTCGACGTCGACCCGCGCACCGTCGCCCACGAGGGCCCCGTGTACAACCGCCCCTATGCCCGGCCCGCCTGGCAGGACGAGCTCAACGCGGCCGGGACCGTCGCCGCAGGGCTCGCCCGGCCGTCGTCGGGCGACGAGCTGCGCGAGACCGCGCTGACGCTGCTCGCCTCCCCCAACCTCGCCTCCAAGGCGTGGGTGACCAACCAGTACGACCGCTTCGTCCAGGGCAACACCGCGCTCGCCCAGCCCGACGACGGCGGCGTGATCCGCGTCGACGAGTCCACCGGCCTCGGCGTGGCGCTCGCGACCGACGCCAACGGCCGCTACGGCAAGCTCGACCCGCGCACCGGCGCGGCGCTGGCGCTCGCGGAGGCGTACCGCAACGTCGCGACGGTCGGGGCCACGCCGCTCGCGGTGACCGACTGCCTCAACTTCGGCTCGCCCGAGGACCCGGACTCGATGTGGCAGCTCGTGGAGGCCATCGAGGGCCTCGCGGACGCGTGCCAGGAGCTCGGCGTTCCCGTGACCGGCGGCAACGTCTCGCTCTACAACGGCACCGGCGAGCCCGGGCAGATCGACTCGTCGATCCACCCCACGCCCGTGGTGGGCGTGCTCGGTGTCCTCGACGACGTACGGACCGCCGTGCCGTCCGGCTGGCGCGAGGAAGGGCTGTCGGTCCTGCTGCTCGGCACCACTCGTGACGAGCTCGACGGTTCGGCCTGGGCCGACGTCGTGCACCAGCACCTCGGCGGCGTGCCGCCTCGCGTGGACCTGGCCGCCGAGAGGGCGCTGGCGTCCGTCCTCGTGGAGGCGCGGCGCGCAGGCACCGTCGCAGCGGCGCACGACCTGTCCGAAGGCGGCCTCGCGCAGGCGCTGCTGGAGTCCTCCCTGCGGTTCGGCACGGGCGTCTCGGTGTCGCTGGAGGGCCTGACCGCCCGCGACGGCGTGGACCCGTTCGCCGCGCTGTTCTCGGAGTCGACGGCCCGTGCGCTCGTCGCCGTCGCGCCGGAGTCCGAGGCTGCGGTCGTGGCGTCGGCCGAGGCGGCCGGGGTTCCCGTGCTGCGTCTGGGCGTGACCGGTGGTTCCACCGTCGCCGTGGAGGGTGCCTTCGAGGTGCCGCTCGACGAGGCGCGCGAGGCCTTCGAGGGAACGCTGCCGCGCATCTTCGGCTGAGCTTGTTTGAGGTCGTGTGATCGGCAGTTCGG